>CAZEFK010000060.1:0-34418 GCA_964511405.1 uncultured Comamonadaceae bacterium
GTGGGCAGCACCAGGCCGACCCGGTCGCCGCCGCCGACGCCGACGGCCGCCAGGGCCGCGCGGGTGCGCTCGGCCAGCGCGCGCAGGGCGGCATAGGTCAAGGGCGGGCGCGGATCCTCGGGCGCGGTGATCGCAACCGCCTCGTCCCGGCCCGCCGCCAGCACGGCCGGGATGCTGTCGAAGCTCGGCATATGGCTTGTCCTCCCTGAGACCAAGCACAGCGCGCCGAGGGCCGGCCGGTCAAGCTGTCGATCGGCAGTCGATCATGTCGCGGTTGGCAGCACCCGGCGGCACCATCGGCAGGACCATCGCATCAGGCTCGATCGGCGCCCGGATCAGCCAGGGCCCGGGCTGGGCGAAGGCCTCGGCCAGCGCGGCCGCGGGATCATTGCGGTCGCCGAGGTCGTAGTAGCCGACGCCGAAGCCGCGGGCGACCGCGGAAAAATCCAGCCGGCGCTCGAAGCAGGCGGCAAAGCTGCGGCCGCCGTAGAACAGCGCCTGCTGCTGGTTGACCAGCCCCAGGCCGCGGTTGTCCATCAGCACGATTTTCACATCGACCCCGGCCTCGGCCGCGGTCGCCAGCTCGGGCAGGTTCATCATCAGGCTGCCGTCGCCGGTGATGCACACGACCGGCCGATCGGGGCAGGCCAGCGCCGCCCCGATCGCGGCCGGCAGGCCGAAGCCCATGGTGCCGAGGCCGCCCGAGGTCAGCCAGCGGCGCGGCCGGCGCACCGGGAAGGCCTGGGCCGCCCACATCTGGTGCTGGCCGACGTCGGTGGTGACGATCGTGTCGCTGGCCGCCAGCGCGGCCACGGCGCGGATGATCCCGTAGGGCTGGCGCAGGTCGTCGAGGCCGGGCATCGCCAGCGGGAAGGTGCGGCGCAGGGCGGCGACGCGGGCGCGCCAGGCCGGCCGCGCGGCCGGCGCGATCGCCTCAAGCAGCGCGGCCAGGGCGAGACCGGCGTCGGCGCGGATCGCGATGTCGGGGCGGCGCAGCTTGCCGATCTCGCGGGCGTCGATGTCGATGTGGACGACCCGGGCATCCGGGCAGAAGCGGTCCAGCCGGCCGGTGGCCCGATCGTCGAAGCGGGCGCCGACGGCGACCAGCAGGTCGCACTCCTCCAGCGCCAGGTTGGTGTAGCGGGCCGCGTGCATGCCCAGCATGCCCAGCGACAAGGGATGGTCGGCGGGGAGGGCGCCCAGGCCCATCAAGGTCATGACCGTGGGCAGGTCGGCGCGTTCGGCCAGCGCCGTCGCCAGATGCGCGGCCTCGGCATGGATGACCCCGCCGCCCAGATACAGGATCGGCCGCCGCGCCTCGGCGATCGCCCGCGCGGCTGTTGCGATCGCCGCGGGATCCGGGGCGGGCGCGGGATCCGGGCGGCCGGGCTCGGGCCAGGCTGCGACCTCGGTCGTAGCGAGCTGCACGTCCTTGGGCAGGTCGACCAGCACGGGGCCGGGGCGGCCCGAGGCCGCGACCCGGAAGGCTTCGGGAATGATCGCCAGCAGCTCGGCCGCCGAGCGCGCCTGCCAGCGCGCCTTGGTGATCGGCATGCCCAGGCTCAGCATATCGACCTCCTGGAAGGCGTCGGTGCCGATCATGACCTGGGGCACCTGGGCGGTGATCGCGACCAGCGGCACCGAGTCGAGGCGGGCGTCGGCGATCGCGGTCACCAGGTTGGTGGCGCCGGGTCCGGAGCTGGCCAGGCACACCTGCGGCCGGCCGGTGGCGCGGGCCATGCCCTGGGCAATGAAGCCGGCGCCCTGCTCGTGGCGCGCCAGGACATGGCGGATGCTGCTGGACGCCAGCGCGTCATAGAGCGGCAAGGCCGCGCCGCCGGGGATGCCGGCGACCACGCCGACCCCCTGCCGTTCGAGCAGGCGGATCACGATCTCGGCGCCGGTGAGGGTCGGCATGGTCCTGTCTCCGTGCTGGGCCGGCACGCTGGACAGGGACAATCAGGGAGCCACCGCCAGCGTTGCTGCGCCGGCGGGGTGGTTGAACGACTTGGTTCGAGCAGACCCCTACGGCGCGCGCGCGAGTACGACGAGGCCTACGAGAAGCAGGCCGCTGGCGGGGACCAGAATGTCGACGGCGCGGGTCATGGCGCGGGGCGAAGGCCTCGATGATGCGGTGCAACCGTAGCCGAGCCCGGGCGCCGGCACAATACGCTTCAAGCCTGAGCCACCGCTGCCGATGGCTTACGGAACCTCGCCCGGCCCCGGCCGTTGCGCCCGGCATGGACCAGCCCCCAACCCAGCGCCGGCCGGGTGACGAAGCCCCGGCCGGCGCCCCCGCCACCGGCGAGGCGCCCTGCCCGGAGTGCGGCGGCAGCGGCCGGCTCGATGGCAAGCCCTGCCCGACCTGCGACGGCACCGGCCGCATCACCAAGGTGATCGGCGGGGCCTAGGCCGCCGCCGCTCCGCGTTGCCGTCATCGGGGGGGCTGCGCCCGCCGCGGGTTGCGCCGTGGCTGTGATGGGATCAGGATCTGTTCAAGTTTGATCCCAATCGTTCCAATAGGGACACAACGGCCAGGGAGGACCGGATGCGCGAGCGCACTCCGCTGGGCTGCGCGCTGTCGCGGCGCCGGCTGCTGCAAGCGGCATCGTGGCTGGGGGCGGCAACGCTGGCGGGACGCCAGGCCGCGGCCGAGGCGCCGGCCCTGACCGGGGCCGAGCTGGTCAAGGCGGCGCAACGCGAAGGCGTGGTCAATTACTACCACAACTCGGACATCGACCCGACTGCCAAGTGGAGCGCCGTCTTCTCGAAGAAGTACGGCATCGAGATGAAGAACATGCGGCTGCCGAGCTATCCGCTCTACGACCGCTGGATCAACGAGGAGCGGGTCGGGCGGCACTTGGCCGACCTGATCCAGATCACCGACCCGACGCTGCTGAGCGCCGCCGCGCGGCAAGGCTTCATTGCCCATTACGTGCCGGCCGAGGCGGCGGCCATCGGTCCGGACCTGAAGGAAGAGGGCGTCTGGTACACCCTGTTCATCGACTACATGGGCATCGGCTACAATTCCAAGAAGGTCACGGCCGAGGAAGAGCAGCTGATCCGCACCGGCGGCTGGGATGTGCTGGGCGATCCGCGGTGGAAGGGCCGGTTCGGCACCGCGACTCCGGCGTCGGGCGGGTCCAGCTACGCCTTCTGCTACATGTTCCTGGTCGATCTCCGCGACCGCTACGGCCCCGACTTCTTCCGCAAGCTGGCGGCCAACAAGCCCGACATCTACGCCAGCAAGGCGCCGCTGTTCGATCGCCTGGCCGCCGGCGAGTACGCGCTGATGGACCAGGGCTCGCAGAGCACGCTCAGCGACCTCTACCGCAAGGGCGCGCCGCTGCGCTGGGTGTTCCCCGAGCCGACGCCGGTGGCGGTGAGCGTGCAGAGCGTCTCGGCCCATGCGCCGCACCCGAACGCCGCCCGGCTGTTCCAGGACTGGTGCGTCAGCGCCGAGGGCCTGGCGGAATGGCTGACCTACATCACCGCGGGCACCGGCCGCAGCGACGTGGTCGACCCGCGCCGCCAGCAGCGCCGCGACTGGTTCGGCGAAGCCTGGTACCAGGACCCCAAGACCCTCTACACCGCCTATTTGAAGCAGCCGGCCTTCGCCGATCCGAAAAAGCCGGTGATCGCCGAATGGAACCAGATCTTCGGCTATCAGGGCGGCAAGTAGCTTGCGCCACTGGGCCCTATCCACCGGGCTGGGGCTGGCGCTGGCCGTCCTGGCGCTGGTGCCGATCGGCTTCATGGCCGTGGGCTCGGTGCTGTCGGGCGCGCTGGCCGATCCCGACGCCCATTGGACGACCGAGAAGCTGGCCGCGGTCTATGCCTCGCTGCCCTACCTGCGCAGCCTGGGCGAGACGCTGGGCATCGCCGCGGTCGTCGCCGTGCTGGCCACCGCCGCCGGCGTCCTGCTGGCGTGGCTGACCGCCCGCACCGACCTGCCGGCGCTGGGCTGGATGGAGACTGGCATCACCGCGCCCCTGTTCCTGTCGCCCTTCGTCGGCGCGCTGGCCTGGCTGGTGCTGGGCTCGGCCAAGGCCGGCCTGGTCAACCGCCTGGCGACCGAGCTCCTGGGCATCCAGGGGCCGGTGATCAATGTCGCGACGCCGGCCGGCATCGTGCTGATCATGGCGCTGTACTTCGTGCCCTACGCCTATCTGACCGTCGCGGCGTCGCTGCGCAACATGGATCCGGCGCTGGAGGAGGCGGCCTACCTCAACGGCTCGGGCGTGATGGCGACGGCGGTGCGGGTCACCCTGCCGATCGTGCGTCCGGCGCTGCTGTCGGCCGTCTTCTTCATCTTCGTGCTGGCGGCCGGCACCTTTGCGATTCCGGCCGTGCTGGACCGCTCCGGGCAGGTGCGCTTCCTGGCGGTCGACCTGTTCCAGGCCAGCGCCACCTATCCCATCGACTATGGCTTGTCGGCGGCGATCGGGACCCTGCTGTTCTGGATCTCGCTGCTGGGCATTGCCGCCTACCGCGCCGCGGCCCGGGCGGCGCGCCGGTTCGTAACCGTCACAGCGCGCGGCTTTCGGGCCCGGCGCGTGCGGCTCGGGCGCTGGCGTTGGCCGGCCGTGGCCGCGGTGCTGCTGTACCTGGCGCTGGCGATCCTGCTGCCCTACCTGGCGCTGGCCTATGCCGCCTTCGCCCGCTATGGCGCCGACAGCGTCCTGCATGCCGGCCTGACGCTCGACAACGCCGCGGCGGTCGCCGGCTCGCCCGAGGTCGCCGGCGCGATCCGCAACACGCTGCTGGTCGGCATCGTCACGCCGACCCTGTGCGTCGCCCTCGGCGCGCTGGTCGCCTACGCGGTGCGACGGCTGCGCGTGGCCGGTGCCCGCCTGCTCGACTATCTGGCCATGTTCCCGGTCGCGGTGCCGGGCATCGTGTTCGGCACCGGCGTGTTCTGGGCCTATGTGCTGACGCCGGTCTACGGCACGGTCTGGGTGCTGGTGCTGGCCTTCGTTGCCGCCTACCTGCCGTTCGCCTACCGCATCGTCGACACGGCGCTGCTGCAGATCGACCGGCCGCTCGAGGAGGCGTCGGCGCTGTGCGGCGCCGGCCCCTGGCGCACCGCGCTGGCGGTCACCGTCCGCCTGTCCCGGCCGGCGCTGCTGTCGGCCTGGATCATGGTGTTCGTGTTTGCGGTGCGCGAGATCAGCGCCGCAGTCCTGCTGACCTCCTCTGACAATGTCGTGCTGTCGGTGCTGTCCTGGAACTATCTGGACTATGGCGACGTGCCCAAGGCCGCGGTCGTCGGCCTGCTGCAGACGGCGATCCTGGTGATGGGTGTGCTGGCCGGGCGCTACGCCTTCCGGGTCAAGCTGGCCGGGGCCGGCTGATGGACCAGCTGGAGGTCCGCGACCTGGTCGTGCGCTATGGCGGCGTGACGGCCGTGGACGGCGTCAGCTTCGTCGCGCGCGAGGGCGAGTTCCTGTCGCTGCTGGGGCCCAGCGGCTGCGGCAAGACCACGACGCTGCGCTGTGTGGCCGGGCTCGAATCGCCCAGCGGCGGCGAGATCCGCATCGCCGGCGAGCTGGCGGCCCGGCCGGGGCGCGAACTGCCGCCGGAGCGGCGCGGCGTCAACATGGTGTTCCAGTCCTACGCGGTCTGGCCGCACATGACCGTGTTCGACAATGTCGCCTACGGGCTGCGCGGCCGGCGCGACGCCGGGCAGCGGGTGGCCGAGGCGCTGCGCCTGGTCGGGCTGACCGGCTTCGAGCGCCGCTACGGCACTGAGCTCAGCGGCGGCCAGCAGCAGCGCGTCGCGGTTGCCCGCGCCGTGGCCACCGAGCCGCGGCTGCTGCTGTTCGACGAGCCGCTGAGCAACCTGGACGCCGGCCTGCGCGACCGTATGCGCTTCGAGCTCCTGCAACTGCAGCGCCGGCTCGGCCGCACCTCGGTCTATGTCACCCACGACCAGGCCGAGGCCATGGTCATGAGCGACCGCATCATCCTGATGAACCGCGGCCGCATCGTGCAGGACGGCAGCCCACGCGATCTCTATGAGCGGCCGGCGTCGCGCTTTGCCGCCGAGTTCGTCGGCACCGCCACCTTGCTGTCCGGCATCGCCGTTCCCGGCGCGGGCACCGGCGCCTGGCTGGTCGAGCTGGACGGCGGCATCCGCTTGCAGGCCAGCGGCGCCGCACCGGTCGCCGGCGGCGCGGTGCTGCTGTGCATCCGCCCCGAGGCGATCGAGGTCGGCGACGGGCCGAACGCCCTGGATGTGGTCGTCGAGCGCGTGAGCTATCTGGGGGCGCGGCTCGATTGCGATCTCGCGAGCGGACCGCTCAGGCTGCGCGCCGACCTGCCGACCCATCGCGGACCGGCGGCGGGCGACCGGCTGCGGGTGCGCATCGATCCCGGCCGTATCGTGCTGATCCCGACGGAGGCGGCGCCATGAAGATCACCGACATCACGATGCAGGAATATCGCTGGCCGCGGCCGGTCCCGATCACCAACGGCAAGCACACCTACACCCACGTCAACTATGCCCTGGTCAAGATCCGTACCGACCAGGGCGTCACCGGCCTGGGCCTGGGCAGCGGCGGCGAGATCGAGCGCGCCGCCGGGCGCCAGCTGACCCCGCTGCTGATCGGCGAGGATCCGATCGACGTCGAGCGGCTGTGGCACAAGATGTGGGTGCCCAAGCTGACCGGCCGGCGCGGCATCGTCACCCGCGCCATCTCGGCCATCGACATCGGGCTGTGGGACATCCGCGGCAAGGCGGCGGGCCTGCCGTTGTACAAGCTGCTGGGCGGCTACCGCGACCGGGTGCCGACCTATGTGGCCGGCGGCTACTACGAGCCCGGCAAGGGGCTGCGGGAGCTGGCTGCCGAGATGGAAGCGAACGTCGCGATGGGCGCGCGCGGCGTGAAGATCAAGGTCGGCGGCGCGCCCATTGCCGAGGACGTGGCGCGGGTGCGCACGGCCCGCGACGCGATCGGCCCCGACATCAAGCTGCTGGTCGACGCCAATTGCGCCTATCGCGCCCGCGAGGCCGTGCAGCTTGCCCGCCGGATCGAAGCGTACGACGTCTTCTGGTTCGAGGAGCCGGTGGCGCCCGACGACTATGACGGCCACCGCCGCGTCGCCGAGGCCAGCACCATCCCGGTCGCGACCGGCGAGAACGAATACACCCGCTATGGCTTCCGCGACCTGATCCGGGCCGGCGCCGCCTCGATCCTCAACGCCGATGCCAAGATCCTGGGCGGGGTCACCGAGTTCATGAAGATGGCGGCGCTGGCCCAGGCCCACGACCTGGACATCGCGCCCCACGGCTCGCAGGACATCCACGTCCATCTGGTGGCGGCGATCGCGAACGGCCTGATCCTGGAATATTACCGCTACACCGTCGATCCCATGTGGTCGCGGGTCTACCGCACCCTGCTGACGCTCAATCCCGACGGCACGGTCAGCGCGCCCGACGCGCCCGGCATCGGCATCGACCCCGACGAGGCCGCCCTGGCCGAGTACCGGATCGCCTGAAGAGGGAGAACTGTCCATGAAGATCACCCGCGTCGACCCGCTAATGGTCGACCGCTTCTGCTTCGTGCGCATCGAGACCGACCGGGGCCTCACCGGTATCGGCGAGTCAGGCACCTGGGGCCAGCTCGAGGCCAGCGCCGCCGCCATCGCCAAGTACGCCGAGTACTTGGTCGGCAAGGATCCGCGGCTGATCGAGCACCACTGGAACGTGATGCTGCGCGCCAACCATTTCACCGGCGGCGCCATCAACGGCGCCGTGTCGGCGATCGACATCGCCCTGTGGGACATCAAGGGCAAGCATTACGGCGTGCCGGTCCACGAGCTGCTGGGCGGCAAGATGCGCGACAAGGCGCGGCTGTACGGCCATGTCAAGGGCAGCACCATCGACCGGCTGGTCGAGGAAGCCAAGCGCCTGAAGGCGGCCGGGTTCACGGCGCTGGGCCATCTCAACCCGCTGCTCGACGAGGACGAGGCGCAGCCCTACTTCAAGACCCACGCGCGCAAGATCGAGGACGCCATCGACAATGTGCGCCGGCTGCGCGAGGCGGTGGGCCCGGACGTCGACCTGTGCATCGAGATCCACCGGCGCATGACCCCGGCCGAGGCGATCGCGCTCGGCCGCGGCATCGAGCCCTACAAGCCGATGTTCTTCGAGGACCCGCTGCGCCCCAACAGCTTCGACGCCATGGCCTGGGTCGCCGACCACATCCCGATACCGGTCGCGACCGGCGAGCGCTTCATCAACATCTACCAGTTCCAGACCCTGCTGACCCGCCACGGCGTCGAGTATCTACGGCCCGACGTGTGCCTGTGCGGCGGCATCACCGGCACCAAGAAGGTCGCCGCGATCGCCGAGGCGCATGACGCCCAGATCGTGCCGCACAATCCGCTGTCGCCGGTCAGCCTGGCGGCGTGCCTGCAGGTCTCGGCCTGCATCCCCAATTTCGCGATCCAGGAATATCCCAGCCGCACGCCCGAGATGGACGGCACCGGCGACCTGCTCGGCGCCGGCGTCGCGACCGGCCTGGCCGAGCCGGTCGACGGCTTCATCGCCATTCCAGACGGCCCCGGCATCGGGCTGGAGCTGGTGCCCGACGTCGAGCGCCGCTTCCCGCCGCGGCCCCGGCCGATCCGCATGCGGCCGCACCGGGACGGGTCGGTGGTCGATCAGTAAGGGCCGCGTCAGCTCTCGCCGTCCGGGTCGAACAGCACGCGCGCCGCGGCCCCGTCCAAGTCCTCGTACTGGCCGGCGCGCAGCGACCACAGGAACAGCCCGAGGGCGCCTGTCCCGAGCGCCAGGCTGACGGCGATCAGGTAGGGCAGGATGGTCATCGGCCTGCCCGCAGGCTGTTGAGCATCACGGCGAGGGACGAGCTGGACATCGCGAACGCGGCGAGCCAAGGCGTGAGCAGGCCGGCCATGGCCAGCGGCACCACGGCCAGGTTGTAGCCCAGCGACAGCGCCAGGTTCTGGCGGATCAGCCGCCGAGCCCGGCGCGCCGTCTCCAGGGCCGTCGCCACGGAGTCGAGACGGCCGCCCTGGAACACGACATCGGCCACGGTCTGGCTCAGGTCGGCGGCCGAGGTCGGTGACATCGAGACCAGGGCCGACGCCAGGGCCGGCCCGTCATTGAGGCCGTCGCCGACCATCAGGACGCGCCGGCCGGACCGGCTGAGCGCCTCCACCTTCTCGACCGGCGTGACCGCGCCACGCCAGGTCGCGATCCCGAGTTCGCCGGCAACCGCGGCCACGGCCGCCGGGCGGTCGCCGGACAGCAGCGCCAGATCGTAGCCGGCGCGGGACAGGCGATCGACGGTGGCCCGGGCATCCGGCCTGAGCCGTTCGGCGAAGGCGAACCGGACCGGCGGCCGGCCGGTGCGCGCCAGCCACAGCTCCGGCCGGTCGTCGTCGGCGGCCGCCGGGATGCCGCAGAAGCGCCGGCTGCCCAGCCGCACTTCGCCGGCCGGGCCGAAACAGCGCAGGCCTTCGCCCGGGACTTCGCACACCGTGGCCGGCGCGGGCTCGACGACCGTGGCGGCGTGCTGCAGGGCGCGCGCCAGCGGATGGCGGCTGCTGGCGGCGAGGCCGGCGGCCACGGCCAGCGCCGCCGGGTCGCTGTCGGCGACCGGCACCAGATCGGGCTCGGTCAGGGTGCCGGTCTTGTCGAACACGACCATGTCGGCCCGGGCCAGGCGTTCGAAGGCCGTCGGCGACGTCACCAGCACGCCGCGCCGGAGCAGGCGCCCGGTCGCGGCGACCTGGACGGCCGGCACGGCGAGCGCCAGGGCGCACGGGCAGGTGACGATCAGCACCGAGACGGCGGTCAGCAGCGCCGCGGGCCAGGGTGCGCCGAGACCCGCCCACCAGACGAGGAAGGTCGCCAGCGCCAGACCGTGGACCACCGGCGTGTAGGCCTGCGCGACGCGGTCGGCCAGGGCCACGAAACGGCCGCGCCGCGACTCCGCCGCCTCGATCAGCCGGGCGCATTCGGCCAGCAGGGTGGTCTCCCCGACGGCGGTGACACGGATGGTCAGCGCCGCGCCCAGATTGATCGTGCCGGCGAACACGGCCGTGCCGGGTATCGCGGGGGTCGGCAGGCTCTCGCCGGTGACCAGGGCGGCGTCCAGGGTCGAGCGCCCGTGCTCGACGACGCCGTCGCACGGCACCTTCTCGCCGGCACCGACCAGGATCCGGTCGCCCGGGACCACGCTGTCCAGCGGCTGCAGCGCCGGGCGGCCGTCGGCCCCGAGCACCATCACATCAGACGCGCGCAACAGTAGGAGCTGTTCGACCGAGGCGCGCGCGGCGCCGCGCGCGCGGTGGTCCAGGACCCGGCCGATCAGCAGGAAGAACAGCAGCGCGACCGCGGAATCGAAATAGGCATGCTCGGCCGAGCGCGCGGTCTGGATCAGGCTCAGGCCGGTCACCAGCAGGACGCCCACCGAGATCGGCACGTCCATGTTGGTGCGGCCGGCGCGCACGGCGGCCCAGGCCGAACCGAAGAACGGTCGGCCGGCATAGGCCACGGCGGGCAGGGCGATCAGGGCCGATATCCAATGCAGCAGGTCGCGGGTGGCCTGGCCCATCGTGCTGCCGCCGGCCCAGATGCCGGCCGACAGCAGCATCACATTGCCCGCGGCGAAGCCGGCCACCGCCAGCGCCTGGGTCAGTCTGCGGCCGGTGCGGTCCGCGGCCGCGGCCATGCGCTCGGGATCGAACGGCACCAGGCGGTAGCCCAGGCGCTCGACCGGCTCGATCAGGGCGGCGGCGTCCTCGGCGCGGCCGCGCCAACGCAGCGTCAGGCGCCGGGTCGACAGGTTGAGCCGTCCGTCGAGCAGCCGCGGCTCGCGCGCCAGCACCGACTCGATCAGCCAGACGCAGGCGCCGCACTGCAGCCCGTCGACCATCAGGTGCAGGCGGAGCGTGCCGTCGCTGCCGGCGCGGACATGGCGGCCGAGCTCGAACCGGACGGTGGGCTCGGGCCGCGGCGCCCGCGCCGCCGGGTCCAGGGTGCGCTGGGCATAGTAGCGGCCGAGGCCCAGGCCGTGGATCAGGTCGAACGCGGTCGCGCAGCCGACGCAGCAGAAGCGGTCGCCCGTACCCAACTTGAGCGGCTGGCCGCAGTGCCGGCAGCTGCTGCCGACCGCGCCGTCCGCCCCCGCCGGCGCTGCACCGATCACTGCGCCACCACGCGGACCGTGATGCGGTAATGGTTGGCCCCGTGCGCCGCATCGATGGTCGCGTCCCATTGTCCGGACGCCGGGATGGCGTCGGCCGCCTGGTAGCGGCCGGGTGCTGTGGCAATGAACCGGACCTGGGCCGCGCTGGGCGGGCCGATCGGCCGGCCGATCTGGGCGGCGATCTCGGCGTCCGCGATCGGTGCGCCGGTGCGATCGATCAGCGTGAACTCGATCGTGCGGCCATGGGTGTGCGCCATGAGCTGCCAGCCCAGCTCGGACTGGTGCCGGGCCGCCTCCAGCACATGGTTGTATCCGGTCCCGACCTCGTAGGGCTCGGCATTGACCTGGCCGGGGAAGGTGCTGGCCGCAAACCAGATCATCACGGCGTTGACGGCGATGACGGCAGCCAGGCTGCCGACGATGGCCCAGGGAAACCAGGCATAGGATCGGCGCGGGAAGGCTGCCGGGAGGGTGGCGATGGGGCTGTTGGTCATGGCGCGGGACCCAGGAACACGGTGGCGGTCTCGACTTCGGTAGGGCTGCCCGGCGCGCGCAGGATGAAGCGCAGCGGTCGCGAGGCGGCGCCGGCCGGGGCGCGGACGAAGGCGCGCACGGTGGCGACGGTGTCGGCCTTGACCGAGACGGGCAGGGCAGGGGCGGCCGTCGGGCCGGCTTCGGGATCGATCAGCAGGGCCCCCGGCAGGCCGTCCGTGGTCAGCTCGAACTCCTCGGCGCCGTGGCGCTTGTTGACCACCTTCAGGGTGTAGCCATTGCGGATCGCGCCGTCGGCCAGCCGCACGAACAGCGGCGCGCGGTCGCGCTGGACCGCCAGCGTCAGGTCGCTGCGAAGCAGCAGCGCGGTCACCACCCCGGTGCCGGCGATCGCCAGGACCGCGGCATAGATCAGGGTGCGCGGCCGGACCAGCCGGTAGCGCGGTGTCAGGCCGGCGGCGCGGGCGGCCTGGCCGGCCAGGTTGTCCCAATTGATCAGCCAGCGCGGCCGGCCGATCTTGGTCATCACCTCGTTGCAGGCGTCGACGCACAGTCCGCAGCCGATGCAGCCGAGCTGGATGCCGTCGCGGATATCGACCCCGGTCGGGCAGACGACGACGCATTGGCCGCAGTCGATGCAGTCGCCGCGATCGCCGGCGTCGGTGCGCTTGACGTGGCGGCTGCGCGGCTCGCCGCGGCGCGCCTGGTAGGTGACCGTGATGGTCTGCTCGTCGAACATCGCCGACTGGAAGCGCGGCCACGGGCACATGTAGGTGCAGACCTGCTCGCGCGCCCAGCCGGCCAGCAGGTAGGTCGTGGCGGTGAACAGCGCCGCGAAGAAGTAGGCTTCCAACGAGGCCGCGCCGATCAGTGCCTCGCGCACGAAGGTCGGCGCGTCGACATAGTACATGATCCAGGCGCCGCCGGTGGCCGCGGCGACCAGCAGCCAGGCCGTATGGGTGGCGGCCTTGCGCCAGAGTTTGTCGAGGGTCCACGGACCGGCGTCGCGCTTCATGCGCTGCGCGCGGTCACCCTGGATCTGCCGCTCGACCCACAGGAACAGGTCGGTCCACACCGTCTGCGGGCAGGCATAGCCGCACCACACCCGGCCGGCCAGGCTGGTCACCAGGAACAGCCCGATCGCGGCCAAGATCAGCAGGCCGGTCAGCAGGTAGATCTCCTGCGGCCACACCTCCAGGCCGAAGAAGTAGAAGCGGCGGCTGCCCAGGTCGAGCAGCACGGCCTGGTTCGGCATCCCCGGGCCGCGCGGATAGCGGACCCACGGCAGCAAGTAATAGATGGCCAGGCACAGGGTCAGGATCGCCCACTTGACCCGGCGCACCGGCCCCGAGACCGCCTTGGGATAGACTTTGACCCGGTCCGCGAAGAACTGAATGGGTTCGGTGTCGGCCGGCGGCGACGTCATTGGCCGCCGCCCAGGTCATGGACATACAGGGCCAGGCTCTTGATCGTCGCGGCGTCCAGGCGGCTGGTCCAGGCCGGCATCACGCCGTGGCGCGGCTGGGTGACCTGACGGACGATGGCGGCCCGGTCGCCGCCATAAAGCCAGACCTGGCCATTGAGCCGCGGCGCGCCGACCTCCAGATTGCCCTGGCCCTTGTCGCCGTGGCAGACCGCGCAATTGTCGGCGAACAGCTTCGCCCCCGGCGCGGTATCCGCGCCGGCCGGCGCCCGGCCGGACAGCGACAGCACGAAGTCGGCGACCTGCCCGACCTGGGCCGGGGTCAGGATGCCGTCGGCGCCGAAGCGGGGCATCTCGGAGACCCGGGCGTCGGGATGGCCGCTGCGGATGCCATAGGTGATGGTGCGCTGGATCGCCTCGGCGGTGCCGCCCCACAGCCAGCGGTCGCTGGCCAGCGTCGGATAGCCCGGCCGGCCCGAGCCGGCGGTGCCGTGGCAGGGCGCGCAATTGTTGGCGAAGGCGATGCGCCCGGCGACCTGGGCGACCTCCATCAGCTGCGCGTCGCGCCGGATGTCGGCGAGCGGCAGGTCGCGGATGCGGTCCATGGCGTCGGCGCGGCCGGCCGCGCCGACGGCCACGTCGTGGTCGACCGCGGCGCGCGACGAGTAGCCCAGCAGGCCGTGGAAGTAGGTCCGGCCCAGCGGGATGGTGGGATACAGCAGCGCGAAGCCGGCGCCCCACACGATGGTGGCCAGAAAGACGTACAGCCACCAGCGCGGCAACGGCGCGTTCAGCTCGCGGATGCCGTCCCATTCATGCCCGGTGGTCTCGCGGCCGGTGACGCTGTCCCTGGGTGCATGGGCATTGGGTGCATTGGTCGACATTCCTTCACACCCTCTCAGTGATCGTCGTGCAGGGGGATGGCGCCGAGCGCCTGGAGCTTCGACTTCCGCTTGGGGGCATAGGCCCACCAGGCGATGACGACGAAGAAGAACAGCATCAGCAGGATGGAGTGTTGCTGGAACCACGCGACGAAGGACGTCAGCGACATGGCTTTGGATCCGCTATTGCTGGAGCTGTTCCTGGCTGGCGTCGGTGAAGTGCACCGTCGTACCGAGCACTTGCAGGTAGGCGACCAGGGCGTCGAGCTCGGTGACCGGCCGGCCCCCGGCGCCGACCGCGACGGCCTTGGGATAGCGGCGCAGCAGCGCGGTCTGGTCGGCAGTCGGGTCGGCCTGGGTCTGGAGGTCGTGGCGCGCCTCGGCGACCATCTGGTCGGTGTAGGGCACGCCGACGATCCGGTTGGTGCTGAGATGGTCCGCCATGTCGCGATAGCTCAGCGGCCGGTCGGCCAGGAAGGCGTAGCGCGGCATGATCGACTCGGGCACCAGCGACTGGGGATTGATCAGGTGGGCGTAGTGCCATTCGTTCGAATATTTGCCACCGACGCGGGCGAGGTCGGGGCCGATCCGTTTCGACCCCCATTGGAACGGGTGGTCGTACATGCTCTCGGCCGCCAGGCTGTAGTGGCCGTAGCGCTCGACTTCGTCGCGCAGCGCCCGGATCTGCTGGCTGTGGCAGACGTAGCAGCCCTCTCTCACGTAGATGTTGCGGCCGGCCAGCTCGAGCGGCGAGTAAGGCCTGATACCCTCGACCCGTTCGATCGTGGTTTCGATCGTGAAGGTCGGGACGATCTCGACCAGGCCGCCGACCGCGACGGTGACCAGGGTCAGGATCGCCAGCAGCGGCGCGTTGCGCTCGATGAAGTCGTGGCGAATGAACATCGGGGCTACTCCGCCAGCGCCGGTTCGCGGCGCGCTTTTGCCAGGACCGGCGCCGGGCTGACCGCGGTCTTCCAGAGGTTGTAGGCCATGATCAGCGCACCGAGCAGGAACAGGACGCCGCCGGCCATGCGGATAACATAGAAGGGGTGGGACGCGGCGATCGACTCGATGAACGAATACTGCAGGAACCCGTATTCGTCATAGGCGCGCCACATCAGTACTTGCATGATGCCGGCGACCCACATCGACGTGATGTAGAACACGATGCCCAGGGTCGCGATCCAGAAGTGCCACGAGACCAGGCGGGTCGAATACAGCGGCCGCTTCCACAGCGCCGGCACCAAATAGTAGAGCGCGCCGAAGGAGATGAAGGCGACCCAGCCCAGCGAGCCGGAATGGACGTGGCCGATGCCCCAGTCGGTGTAGTGGCTGAGGGCGTTGACCTGGCGCACCGACATCACCGGCCCCTCGAAGGTGGCCATGCCGTAGAAGCCGACGGCGGTCACCGAGAAGCGCAGGCCCGGGTCGGTGCGCAGCTTGTCCCAGGCGCCCGACATGGTCATCAGGCCGTTGATCATGCCGCCCCAGGACGGCATCCACAGCATGACCGAAAACACCATGCCCAGGTCCTGGGCCCAGTCGGGCAGCGCCGTCCAGTGCAGGTGGTGCGGGCCGGCCCAGATGTAGATGAAGATCAGCGACCAGAAGTGGACGATGGACAGCCGATACGAATACACGGGCCAGTTGGCCGCCTTCGGGATGAAATAGTACATCATCCCTAGAAAGCCGGCTGTCAGGAAGAAGCCGACGGCATTATGGCCATACCACCACTGGATCAGTGCGTCCTGGACGCCGGAGAACAAGGAATAGCTCTTGGCGCCGAAGGCCGAGACCGGGACCGTGAGGTTGTTGCCGATGTGCAGGACGGTGACGGTCAGGATGAACGCCAGGTAGAACCAATTGGCGACATAGATGTGCGGTTCCTTGCGCTTGAGCAGCGTGCCGATGAAGATCGCGGCATAGGCGACCCACACCACGGTCAACCACAGGTCCAGGTGCCATTCGGGCTCGGCATATTCGCGGCTCTTGCTGAATCCCATCACGTAGGACAGCGCCGCCATCACGATGAAGAACTGGTAGCCCCAGAACACGAAGTCGGCGAGGGCCGCGCCCCGAACAGGCGGGCTCGGCAGGTGCGCTGGACGACGTAGAACGAGGTCCCGAACAGGGCCGAGCCGCCGAACGCAAAGATCGCCGCCGAGGTGTGGACCGGGCGCAGCCGCCCGAAATTCAGGAACTCCAGGCCGAAATTGAGGCTGGGGAAGGACAGCTCCAGCGCCAGATAGACGCCCACGGTAAAGGCGATAACGGCCCAAAAGATCGCGGCAATGGCGAATTTGCGCACGACAGCGTCGTTGTAGCCCACCACCGCGCGCACCACGGCTGCGGGCGCGACGACCAGGGTCGCGGCACTCATCGCGTGCCGTCCCTGCCACGGGCCGCCTCGACGTCGTCGAAGTGCCGCCGGACCAGGCCGAACACGAACAGCACGGCCATCGCCGCCAGGCCCAGCCCGAAGACGTACATCTCCACGTCGTGCGCGCGCGACGCCACGAACAGGCCGAGCAGGCCCATCAGCAGCCCCATAGTAAAGTCACTGGCCTCTTCCATCCGACGCCCCCGCTGCATCGGCCGACCGCTCTGGTCGGACCCCGACTCACGATGTGAGTAGGGCAGGCCGCGACACCGGGCTTTGCGCTGGATCAAGGTCGCGCCGGGGCGGGCGCGCTTGGCTGTGCGCGAGCAGGAGGCGGCATGGACCTGGCAAGCGTCGGAGCGGCGGTTCTGGCGGCGTGCGGCGCCGGGTTCGCCAGTCCGGGCGCGCCTGTAGTGGCGCTGTTCCTGGCCGGGCTCGCCGGCAGCGCCGCCCATTGCGCACCGATGTGCGGGCCCATCGTGCTGGCCCAGGCCGCCGACCGCCTGGCGGCGGTGCCGGCGTCGCGGCTGGGACCGACCAGCCGCCTGGCCAGTGCGCTGCTGCTGCCCTACCACGCCGGACGCCTGACCATCTATGGCGGCCTGGGCGCCCTGGCTGGCGCCGGTGGCGCTGGCCTGGCGGCGCTGCCTTGGCTGGGCCGCGCGTCGGGCCTGCTGCTGCTCGCCGCAGCTCTGGCGTTCCTGGGGCGCGCCGTCGTCGGTTGGCGGCCCGGGCGCGGGTGCGCGGGCATCGGCGCGGTCGGCCGGCTGCTCCAGCGGGCCGGTGGCCGCCGCTGCGGCGGCTATGGCCTGGGGCTGGCGCTGGGCTTCCTGCCCTGCGGCCTGGTTTATGCCGCCCTGGCGGTCGCCGCCGCCGGCGCGGGGCCGCTGCTGGGCGCGGCGACGATGCTGGCGTTCGGTGCGGGCACTGTTCCGGCGCTGGTGGCGATCGCCACGCTGGGACAGTTCGGCACCGTGCGCTGGCGCCCGGCGCTGGCGCGCGCCGCGCCCTATCTGATGCTGTTCAACGCGATGCTGCTGGGATCACTGGCCTGGCGGGCGCTGGCGGCGTGAGGCTCAGCTCTCCGGATGGTGGCAGGCGACGCCGTCGCGGAACTCGGGATAGGTCGTGCGGCAGATCTCGGTCGCGCGTGAGCAGCGCGGGTGGAAATGGCAGCCCGGCGGCGGATTGGCCGCCGACGGGATCTCGCCGACGATGCGTGGCAGCTGGCCGCGCAGGCTCGGATCCGGGATCGGCGAGGCGTCGCGCAGCATGCGGGTGTAGGGGTGGCGCGGCCGCCCGAAGACCTCGGCGACCGGACCGGTCTCGACGATGCGGCCGAGATACATGACCGCGACCCGGGCGCAGAACCAGCGCACCACCCCCAGGTCGTGGCTGACGAACACGAAGGCCAGGCCGCGCCGCGCCTGCAGGTCCTTCAGCAGCAGCAGCACCTGGGCCTGGACCGAGACGTCGAGCGCCGACACCGGCTCGTCGGCGACGATCAGCTCGGGCTCGACCGACAGGGCACGGGCGATGCCGACGCGCTGGCGCTGCCCGCCCGAGAATTCGTGCGGGTAGCGGTCGAGGGCGGCCGGCGGCAGGCCGACCTCCTCCAGGAGTGCGGCAGCCCGCGCCCGCGCCGCCCGGCCGCGGGCCAGGCCGTGGACGCCCAGGGGCTCGGCCAGGGCCTGGCCGATGGTCCGGCGCGGGTTCAGCGACGAATAGGGATCCTGGAAGACGATCTGCATGCGCCGGCGCAGGGCCTGCAAGCTGCTGCCCGCGGCGGCGCGGACATCGATGCCGGCGAAGCGCACGCGGCCGTCGTCGGGCGGGATCAGGCGCAGCAGCGCGCGGGCCACGGTCGACTTGCCGCAGCCCGATTCGCCGACCAGCCCGAAGGCCTCGCCCGCCCGGACCTCGAAGCTGACGCCGTCGACCGCGCGCACCGTGGTCGTGGTCGGCGTCGGGAAGCCCTTGGTGACGCGGAAATGCTTGGCGAGGCCGTCGACCTCGAGCAGGGCTGCGGTCATTCGGCGCTCAGCTTCGGATCGGTGACGTCGCGCAGGCCGTCGCCGACCATGTTCAGGCCCAGCACCAGGGCCAGGATCGCCAGGCCCGGCCAGATGCACAGCCAGGGCGAATCCAGGATGTTTTCGAAGCCGTCGCGCATCATGCCGCCCCAGGTGGCGGCCGGGGGCTTGACCCCCAGCCCGATGAAGGACAGCGACGCCTCGGTGCGCACCGCGGTCGCCATCCACAAGGTGCCCATCACCATCAGATCGTTGAGGATGTTGGGCAGGACGTGGACCAGCAGGATCCGGACATGGGAGTAGCCCAGCGCCCGGCCGGCCTCGATGAAGGCGCGCTCCTTGAGCACCAGCACCGGCGCCCGGGCGATCCGGGCGAAGGGCGCGACCGCCGTCAGGGCGATCGCCGCGACCAGGTTGGTGACGCTCGAGCCCAACAGCGCCACCATGATCATGCCCAGGATCAGGCTGGGAAAGGAGAGCAGCACGTCCATCGCCTGCATGGTCACCAGGTCGGCGCGGCCGCCGATGTAGCCGCTGACCATGCCGATGCCGCCGCCGACCACGACGGCCGCGGCGATCGACAGGAACGACACCATCAGCGAGATGCGCGCCCCCCACAGCAGGCGCGAGAGCACGTCGCGACCGAACTGGTCGGTGCCCAGCGGATAGTCGCCGCCGGGCGGGGCCAGGCGGCTGATGATGTCCTGGTCCAACGGATCGTGGGGGGCCAGCCACGGCGCCAGCAGGGCCCCCAGCACGACGGCCACGCACAGCATGATGCCGGCGACGGTCGTGGGATTGGCGAGCAGGCGGCTGCTCATGGTCCGCCAGGGCGAGCGCGCCGGCGGCAGCAGGACGGCTTCGGTCACTGCTTCACCCGCGGGTCGGCCAGGCCGTAGGCCAGGTCGGTCACCAGGTTCACCACGACGATCAGGAAGCAATAGATGACCATCATGCCCTCCAGCATCGTGTAGTCGCGCTGGGTGAGCGCGCTGACGATCACCTTGCCCAGGCCCGGGCGGTTGAACACGATCTCGGTCAGCACGGAGTTGCCGATCAGGATCCCGACATAGAGGCCGACCACGGTGATGACGGGTATGAGCGCGTTGGCGAAGCCGTGGCGCCAGACGACCTGGCGCCATGGCACGCCCTTGGCCCGGGCGGTGCGGATATAGTCCTCGCCCAGCACCTGCAGCATGGCGCTGCGGGTCACGCGCACGACATAGGCGGCCATGACGATGCCCAGGGTCACGGCCGGCAGCACCAGCTTGTGCAACTGGTCCAGGATGTCGCCCGGCCGCGGGTTGCCGATCACCGGGAACAGGTGCCAGGTCAGGGCGAACAGGATCAGCAGGAAGATCCCTGATACGAACACCGGGAATGACAGGCCCAGCAGCGACAGCAGTCGGGCCGCGATGTCGATGGCTCGGTTGCGGTGCAACGCCGCCCAGATGCCGGCCGGGATCCCGATCAGGCAGCCGACCGCCATCGCCGCCAGCGTCAGCACGATGGTGTGGGGCAGGGCGTCGGCGATCTCCACCCACACCGGCCGGTGGGTGATCATGCTGGTGCCGAGGTCGCCCTGCACCGCCTGGCCGACGAAGTCGGCGTACTGGGTCCAGATCCAGCGGTCGAGGCCGAGCTGGGCGCGCAGGGCGGCGAGGGCCTCGGGCGTCGCGCGGTCGCCCAGGATGGCGATCGCGGGGTCGCCCGGGACCACCCGCACCAGCAGGAACACCAGGGTCAGCACCGCCAGCAGCGTCGGGATGGCCGCGAGCAGCCGGCGGATGACGAAGCCGATCACTTGAAGCCGATCATTTGAAGTGCGTCGCCTCGGTGACCAGCGGGCCCAGCGACAGCGATCCCTTGAGATCGTAGCCGAGGTCCAGGTCGTCATGATGCGCCCACACCTGCAGCGTCTCCATCAGCGGCACGACGCACACCGCGGCGATGATCTTCTTCTGGGCCTCGGCCCACAGCGCGACCTGCTTGGCCATGTCGGGCTCGGTCTTGGCCGCCTCGATCTCCTTGTCAGCGACGTTGCAGTGGCTGAAGTTGGTCACCGCGGTCGGCGTGCCGACGATGCTTTTCGAATCGAAGAACTGGGTCAGGTAGATGTCGGCCACCGGGAAGCGCGCCGCCGAATAGTCGACGATCGGGCTCAGGTCCTTGCGGATCTGGGCGTGAAAGGTGGCGTGGTCGACGATCTGCATGTCCAGGTTGATCCCGGCCTTGCGCAGTTGCGCCTGGACCACCTGCATGGCCGCCAGCATCTGCGGCAGCTGGGTGTGGATCACCTTGATCGTCAGGCCGTTCGGATAGCCGGCCTCGGCCAGCAGCGCCTTGGCCTTGGCGATATCGGTGTCGACCAGGCCGTTGTCCTTGGTGAAGCCCAGATAGCCCTGGGGCACCACGCTCTGGCCCGGCCGGGTGATGTCGGCGCCCTGCCATTTGACGATCTCGGGCCGGTTGACCGCGTAGGCGATCGCCTGGCGCACCCGGATGTCGTCAAGCGGCTTGGCCGTGATGTTGAGGTTGAGCTCGTTGAGCTCGCCCGGCTCGAACACGTCGACCACGGTGTGCGGCAGGGCGTGGATGCGGTTGACCCAGGCCTGGTCCTGCTTGCCGTAGACCAGGTCGATCTCGCCGTTCTGGAACGCCAGGTCCCGCGACGAATCCGACGGGATGAAGCGGTAGCTGATGGTGCGCAGCTGCGGCTTGCCGCGGAAGTAGGCGTCGTTGGCCGCCAGCTCCAGCGACTGGTTCGGCGTGTCCGACACGAACATGAACGGCCCGGTGCCGACCGGGTGGCGGGTGAAGTCGGCGCCGTATTTCTCGACCGCCTTCTTCGAGACGATGAAGCCGCCGGCATAGTTGGTCAGACGGCCGAGCAGGCTCGGCTCGGGGCGCGACAGCACGATATGCACGGTATCAGGCGCCGTCGCCTCGATGGTCTTGAAGGCCGCGAAGTCGCCCGAGGCCGCCGAGGTCTTGGGATCGGCGGCCTTTTTGAGGCTGAACACCACGTCGTCGGCGGTCAGCTCGCCGAAGTCGCCGTGGAACTTCACGCCGTGCCGCAGATGGAAGGTCCAGTCCAGCTTGTCGGCGCTGGACTCCCAGCTCTGGGCCAGGTCCGGCTCGATGGTCGCCGGGTCCATGCTGCCGGGCTTGAACCGCACCAGGCCGTCGAACATCCAGGCGACCGCGGCGCGGTCGATGGTGCTGACCGCGAAATGCGGGTCGAGCTGGCCGACGTCCTGCGCCGCGATGCCGATCTTGAGATCGGTCCTGGGCGCCGCCCAGGCCGGTGTGGCCACGGCTAACGCCGCGGCGATCAGGACTGCATGTCTCATGGCTCTCCCCCTATCGTCGTCGTTTGGAAGCGGTCGACCCGGAACGGCGCCAGCGGCACGTCGGTCCGTCCGTCGAGCACCAGCTCGGCCAGCATAGCGCCGATCGCCGGGCCAAGCTGGAATCCGTGGCCGGAAAATCCGAAAGCGTGGAGCAGCCCGGGTGTGGTGCGGCTCGGGCCCAGCACCGGCAGGCCGTCCGCGGTGGCGCCGTCGATGCCGGTCCACGACCGGATCACCTGGGCGCCGGCCAGCCGCGGCACCAGCGCCACCGCCTTGGCCATGGCCGCGACCATGGCCGCCGCCGACGGCCGCGAGCGCGGCGCCTCTGGATCGGCGGTGCCGCGGCCGCCGCCGAACACCACATTGCCGCGCCTGATCTGGCGCAGATAGACGTCGCCGCCGACGACGCCCAGGTTGGGCTCGATGAAGTAGGGCAGCGGCTCGCTGACCATCATGTTCGGCGACATCGGCTCGACCGGCACCGGCTCGCCGAAGCGCGCGGCCAGCGCCCCGCCCCAGTAGCCGGCGGTGTTGAGCAGCCACGGCGCGCGGATCTCGGTGCCGCCCGCGACGGCCACGAAGTCGTCGCCGTCGCGGGAGACCTGGGTCAGCGGCGCCTGCTCGCGGATGTCGGCGCCGGCATCGCGGGCGGCGCGCGCCAGGGCCGGGCTCAGGAGGCGCGGGTTGGCGGCGCCGTCATCGGGCGCCAGCGACCCGGCGACGACCGCCGGCCCGAGCCACGGATACTCGTCATGGATGGCATTGCGCCCGACCAGGCGCAGCGGCAGGCCATGATCCCGGGCGACGTCGCGGTAGGTCTCCAGCTCGGCGGCCTCGGCCTCGCTGCGCGCGAGCTTCAGGTGGCCGGTGACCTCGAACTCGCAGTCGGTGCCGATCAGCGCCGGCAGCCGCCCCCAGATGTCGCGGGCGCGCCGGGCGATCGGCAGCTCGGCGGGATGCCGGCCCTGCTGGCGCACGCCGCCATAGTTGACGCCGGTCGCCTGGCCGCCGATCTGGCCGCGCTCGACCAGCACACAGCGGCTGCCGCGCAGGGCCAGGTGCAGAGCGGCCGAGCAGCCGGCGCCGCCGCCGCCGACCACCAGCACATCGGCGCGCGCGACGGTCATGCCGCGGCCGCCGGCAGGATCGGAATCGGCTTGACCGGCGGCTGGCCGCGCAGCCGCCCGACCGCTTCGACGGGGCAGCCGAGCGCCGCCGCCAGCACTTCGGCAGCCGCCGGCCCGCAGATGCGGCCCTGGCAGCGGCCCATCCCGACCCGGGTCAGCGCCTTGGCGCGATTGACCTCGGACGGCGGCAGGGTGGCCAGGGCCTCGGCCGCCGCGGCGCGCAGAGCGCCGGCCGTCACGGCCTCGCAGCGGCACAGCAGGGTGGCATCGGGCTGCACCGCAGCCAACGCCGCCGGAAACGGGAAGGCGCGCTCCAACGCCGCGCGGAAGCGGGCGGCGCGGGCGAGGCTCGCGTCGAGCCGGGTGACCGCGGCGGCGTCGACCGGCAGGCCGCGCGCTTCGACCACGGCCCAGGCGGCGCGGGCACCGGCCAGCTCGGCGACGTCGGCGCCGCCGATGCCGCTGCCGTCGCCGGCCAGATAGATCCCCGGCACCGGCGTGCGGCCGGCCTGGTCCTTGCGCGGCACCCAGTTGTGCTGGACCGGATCGAAGTCGAACGGCACCCCGGCCAGGTCGGCCAGCTGCGCTTCGGGCTTGAGGCCCCAGCCCAGCGCCGCGGCGTCGGCCGCGACGGTGTGCTCGGCGCCGCGCCGGTCGCGCCAGCGCACGGCGTCGACTTGGCCGTCGCCCTCGATCGCCACCGGCACCGCGCCCTCGATCACCCGCACGCCGCGGGCGCGCAGCCAACCCACGTAGTAAAGGCCCTTGGCGAAGGTCCGGCCGCCGCGGGCCAGGCCCGCGGTTTCGGCCACCTTGACCGCGAGCGGCGTGGTGTCGAGCACCGCGGCAACCGCCGCGCCGGCGCGGGCATATTGATAGGCGACCAGATAGAGCAGCGGGCCGGTGCCGATCAGCACCACCCGGCGGCCGATCGCGCAGCCCTGGGCCTTGAGCGCGATCTGGGCGCCGCCCAGGGTGAAGCAGCCGGGCAGGGTCCAGCCTGGGATCGGGACCACCCGGTCCATGGCGCCGGTGCACAGGATGGCCTGTTCGAAGGCCAGCGACGCCGGTCGGCCGTCGGTCAGCAGGTCGGCGGTGCCGTCGGCGATGTTCCAGGCGAGCGTGCGCGGCCGGAACTCGATCGCCGGCCGCAGCCGGTCGAAGGTCCGGTGCACGGCCCAGGCCTTGGCCGCCTCGAAGCCGTAGAGGGCGCGGGCCGGGCGCCGGAACCCGGCGGACGGGCGCTGGTAGATGCGGCCGCCATTGTCCGCGGCCTCGTCGATCACCACCGGACGCAGGCCGGCGCCGGCCAGCACTTCGGCGGCGCGGGTGCCGGCCGGACCGGCGCCGATCACCACCACCGTCACGGCCGCACCACGGCCATGCCGGCGGCGACCGGCGTCGAGCAGGCGCGTCGGCGCAGCCCGTCGACCACCACCCAGCAGTCCTGGCAGGCACCCATCCAGCAGAAGCCGGCGCGCGGGCCGTCGCCGAACTCGCTGTGCCTGACGTGGCCGGACTGGCTGAGGATCGCGGTCAGAAGCGTGTCGCCGTCGAGCGCCCGGGCCGGCGCGCCGTCCAGGGTGAAGGCCACGGCCGGGCGGTCGGACTCGGCCAGGCGCACCAGCCTCACAACATGTCCTCGTGCCGGCAATTGACCAGCAGCTCGGCCACGACGGCGTGAGCGGGCAGGTGCAGGACGGTGGCGACCAGCTCCGCGAGGTCCGTGGGGCTGGTCATCTGCTCGCGCGGCACCTTGGTGACCGCGGCGGTCATGTCGGTGTCGACGAAGCTCGGGCACAGGGCGGTTGCGCGGATGCCGGCGTCCCAGCCCTCGCGGCGCACGGCATGGGTCAGGGCGACAAGCGCGAACTTGGTCATCGCGTAGCCGACATTGCTGTTGCGCACCCGTTTGCCCGACATCGAGGCGACATTGACGACGCGGCCGTGGCCGCTCGCGGCCAGGTGCGGCAGGGTCAGCCGGATCAGCCGCAGCGGTCCCTTGACGTTGACCAGCCACATGGAATCCAACGCCGACTCGTCGGGATTGCCGATCTCGGCCACCGGGTTGATCCCGGCGGCGTTGACCAGGCCGTCGAGGCGGCCGAAGCGGGCGACCGTGGCGTCGACCCAGGCGGCCGCCGAGTCCACGGACTCGGCGTCGTAGCGGTGGACCAGCAGATCGGCCGACTCAGCCAGGCCCCGCGCTTGGCGGACCCCGGCCGAGACTCGGCAGCCGGCCGCCAGCAAGCGCTCGACGACGGCGCGTCCGATGCCGCGCGCGGCACCCGAGACCATGACGACACGGCCCTTGGGGTCAAGCATGGACGGTCTCCGCAACCAGGCTGCCGGTCGCGACGTGGCAGCGCGCCTCGTGCCCCGGCCCGATCGCCGCCAAGATCTGCGGCCGGTCGCAGCCGGCGCGGCGGTCGGGGCAGCGCGGCGCGAAGCGGCAGCCCGCGGGCATGGCATCGAGCGGCGGCACCCGCCCCGGGATCGCGGCCAGCGGCTGGTCGGCGCGATCCATGCGCGGGATCGCCGAGAACAGGGCCCGGGTATAGGGATGGGCCGGCCGCGCATAGATGGCATCGACCGGCGCCTGCTCGACGATCTGGCCGGCATACATGACCGCGACGCGGTCGGCGATCTGGGCGACCACGCCCAGATTGTGGGTGATGAACAGCATGGCCATGCCGTGGCGCGCCTTGAGGTCGGCGAGCAGCCCCAGCACCTGGGCCTGGATGGTGACGTCGAGCGCGGTGGTCGGCTCGTCGGCCAGCAGCAACTGCGGCTCGCAGGCCAATGCCATGGCGATCATGACGCGCTGGCGCATGCCGCCCGAGAACTGATGCGGATAGTCGTGGAAGCGCTGGCGCGCCGACGGGATCTTGACCTCTTCCAGGGTCGCCAGCGCCTTGGCCGCCGCCTCGGCCTTGGACAGGCCGCGATGGATGCGCAGAGCCTCGGCGACCTGGCCTCCGATGGTCATCACCGGATTGAGGCTGGTCATGGGCTCCTGGAAGATCATGGCCATGCGGTCGCCGCGCAGCCTTTCCAGCTCCGGCTCGGACAGGCCGACCAGCTCGGTGCCGTTCAGGCGGATGCGGCCGCCGGCCAGCCGCCCCTGCGGCTTGGGCACCAGGCCCATGATCGACAGCGCCGTGATCGACTTGCCACAGCCCGATTCACCGACCAGCGCCAGCGTCTCGTTGCGCGCCAGGGTGAACGACACGCCGGCTACCGCGGCATGCCAGCCGGCACCGATGCGGAACTCGGTGCGGAGATCCTCGACCTCAAGGACTGATGCCGTCATCGGCCGGGTGGCCTCTCGCGCGTTTTTGACATTCAGGTTGCAGCCCGCGAGGCTGTCAACGCCATGTTCCACTATGCGCAAAAAAACCGGAAGAGATTCCGTTATACGAAATATCGGTCTAGCCAAACCTGATCACCTTTCCGATAATTTCGGGCATGCACGCCACCGCTCCCTCCGGCAGCCTGTCCCGGGGTTTCGCCCTGCTGCGCGCCCTGGCCGCCCGCGGCGGTGACGGCGCGCGGGTGACGGCGCTGGCGGCCGAGGCCGGCCTCACCCCCGGGACCGCCCATCGGCTGCTCAAGGCGCTGATCGAGGAAGGGGTGGTCGAGCAGGACGCGCCGTCCCGGCACTACCGGCTGAGCGTCGCGTTCTTCGCGCTGGCCGCCCAGGCCGGCAATCCCGGCAACCTGCGCGACCTGTGCCGGCCGATCCTGATGCGGCTGTCGGCGACCCTGGGTGACACCCTGTTCCTGCTGGTGCGCAGCGGCTTCGACGCGGTGTGCCTGGACCGCAGCGAGGGACCGGTGCCGATCCGGTCCTTCACCGGCGACGTCGGCGGCAAGGTGGCGTTGGGGGTCGGGCAGGGCAGCATGGCGATCCTGGCCTATCTGCCCGAGGCCGAGCGCGAGGAGGCGATCCGGTTCAACCTGCCGCGGCTGCTCGACTATGGCCGCTTCGACGAGATCTTCCTGCGCACCGAGATCGAGCGGGTCCGGCAGGCCGGCTACGCGGCGCGCGACACCGGCCTGCTGCCGGGCATGGCGGGGGTCGCCGTACCGGTGCTCGACCGCCAGCGGCGGGCGGTGGCGGCGCTGAGCGTCGGCACCACGGTCGAGCGGCTCAGCCCCGACCGGCTGCCGACCGTGGTCCAGGTGCTGCGCCGTGAGGCCGAGGCGCTGGGCCCGCGGATCAATCCGTTCGACGCCGCCCTGCGCCGGCCGACCCAGCCCTTGGGCGTATTCTAAGGAAGGAGGCCTCCATGTCCGATACCCCCAGCCATCCCGACGGCGAGCCCTGGCAATGGCCGGAACCGACCTGGCGCCGCATCGTCGAGCGGGCGCGCGCCGGCCGCAGCCTCAAGCCCAAGGCTTGGCCGAACGGCGCGCGCTGCGCCGTGGCGCTGTCGTTCGACGCCGACCATGAGACGATCCCGCTGCGCGACGCCGACGAGAGCCCGATGCGGCTGAGCCAGGGCCAGTACGGAGCCCGCCAGGGCGTGCCGCGCATCCGTGCCCTGCTGGAGCGCGAGCAGGTGCCGGCCAGCTTCTTCTACCCGGCGGTGTCGGCGCTGCTGCATCCCGACGAAGTGCGCGGCATCGCCGCCGAGGGTCACGAGATCGCCATCCATTCCTGGATCCACGAGCGCAACACGGCCCTCAGCTACGAAGCCGAGCGCGACTTGAGCCTGCGCGCGGCCGAGGTGCTGTCGCGCCTCGCCGGCCGCGACCCGGTGGGCATGCGCACCGCCAGCTGGGACTTTTCGGTGCACACCTTGCGCGTGATCCGCGAGATGGGGCTCCTCTACGACAGCAGCCTGATGGCCGACGACGATCCCTACGAGCTGACGGCCGACGGCGCGCCGACCGGCGTCGTCGAGCTGCCGCCGGAATGGATCCGCGACGACGCTGTCTATTTCAACATGGTGCGCTTCTCGGCCCTGCGCCCCTACACCCCGCCTTCGGCGGTCGAGGAGATCTTCCGCGCCGAGTTCGACGGCGCCCTCGCCGAGAGTGGGCTGTTCCTGCTGACCATGCACCCGCACGTGATCGGCCACCGCAGCCGCCTGCCGCTGCTGACCCGGCTGATCCGGCACATGAAGGACACGGGCCAGTGCTGGTTCGCGACCCACGCCGAGGTCGCGCAATGGTGCCGCGATCAGGGCCGAGCGCCGGATCACTCGACCGGCGGGTAGACCCAGACTTCGCTGATGCGCACGCCCAGGTCGCCTAGCTCCTGCAGGCGGTTGAGCTGCAGGCGGGTCAGCACCGTGCCCTGGTGCAGGAACGGGTCGCGGGTCGGGCCCATGACCGGCCGGGCCAGGATCGCATTCTCCGGCACCTGCTCCAGCGGGCGGGCGACCGGCGCGGTGGCGGGCTGGGGGCCGGTGCGGTCGGTCCACCAGGACTGAACCGGACGCTCGCCGGCCATGGACAGGGCCGAGGATGGCAGCGGCACCGCGGCATAGGCCGCCGCCGCGCGCAGCGGCCAGCTCTCGGTGAACAGGCGCGCCAGCCGCGCCTCGAAGGTCTGGGCGGCCACCGGCTTGGTCAGAAAGGCGTTGACGTCGAGCGCCATGGCGGCGCTGACCAGCTCGGCCTCGGCGTGCGCGGTCAGCATGGCGAAGCGGGTGGCGCGGGGCGCCTTGGAGGCACCGGAACGCACCGCCCGCAGCAGCTCGACGCCACTGATCGCGGGCATGCGGATGTCGCTGATGATGCAGTCGACGGTGCGGCCGTCCAGGATCGCCAGGGCTTCCTCGCCGGTTCGCGCCTGCAGGAATTCGGGCCGCCCGGCATAGCCCGAGGCGGTCGGGGCGATGCGGATCTGGCGCAGGCCGCCGGCTCCCGGCGCGACCGAAAACTGGAGCGCCTGGACCATGCGCATGACAATGGTCCGGACGAAGGCCTCGTCGTCGACGACGAGGAACAGGGGCGGGTCGTAGGTCGGCGCGGGCATCGGCTCATGAATACATCAGAGCGGTCCGCGCGTCGCCCCTGGTCGGAGTGAGAGGATTCGAACCTCCGATCTCCTGCTCCCGAAGCAGGCGCTTTACCAGGCTAAGCTACACTCCGTCGAGGACGGACCGGCCTTGTAGCCGAAGGCGGCGGTGGCCGCAAGCACGACAATCGGGCTTTTCGCGGGCGGCCGCCGCTGCCTAAATCGAGGGCGGCATGACCACCCCCGATCCCGCGCGCTGGCTGTGCGTGCGCCCCGAAGGGCTATATTGCGTTCCGGGCGATTTCTATATCGACCCGGTCCGCCCGGTGCCGCGCGCCGTCGTGACGCACGGCCATGGC
This sequence comes from uncultured Comamonadaceae bacterium, assembly GCA_964511405.1. GTDB lineage: Bacteria > Pseudomonadota > Alphaproteobacteria > Elsterales > Elsteraceae > CAZEFK01. The sequence continues at coordinate 29,200 of CAZEFK010000060.1, forward strand.
GACCATGCCCGGCCCGGGAACGGCCACGTGCTGGCGACCCCCGGCACCGCGGCGATCATGAAAGCGCGCCTGGGCGACGACGTCGGCGTGCTGCAGCCCCTGGACCATGGCGCGGCGCTGGCCGTGGGCGACGTCACGGTCAGCCTGCATCCCGCCGGCCATGTGCTGGGCAGCGCCCAGGTCAGGCTGGAGCATCGCGGCTGCCGCGTCGTGGTCTCGGGCGACTACAAGCGCCGCGCCGATCCCACCTGTGCCGGCTTCGAGGTCGTGCCCTGCGACCTGTTCGTGACCGAGGCGACCTTCGGCCTGCCGGTGTTCCGCCATCCGCCGGCGGCGGCCGAGATCGCGCGGCTGCTGGACTCGCTGGCGCTCAACCCGGACCGCGCCCATCTGGTCGGCGTGTACGCGCTCGGCAAGTGCCAGCGGGTGATCGCGCTGCTCCGCGCGGCCGGCTACGACCTGCCGATCTTCGTTCACGGCGCGCTGCTGCCGCTGTGCGAGCTGTACCAGGCGCTGGGCGTGGACCTGGGCCCGCTGGTCCCGGCCACCGGCACCAAGGCCGAGCTCAAGGGCCGGATCGTGCTGGCGCCGCCCGGCGCGCTGGCCGACCGCTGGACCCGGCGCCTGCCCGAGCCGCTGCCCGCGCTCGCCTCGGGCTGGATGCGGGTGCGCCAGCGGGCCCGCCAGCGCGGCGTCGAGCTGCCGCTGGTGATCTCCGACCATGCCGACTGGGACGAGCTCAACCAGACCCTGGACGATGTCGGCGCGCCTGACGTGTGGATCACGCATGGCCGCGAGGAGGCGCTGGCCCACGCCGCCCAGGCGCGCGGCCTCCGCGCCCGGGCCTTGGCGCTGGTCGGGCTGGACGAGGAGGACTGAGCGCGGTGCAACGCTTCGCCGCCCTGCTCGACGGCCTGATCTTCACGCCCTCCCGGTTGGGCAAGCTGCGCCTGATCCGGCATTACCTCGATACCGCGCCGGATCCCGACCGCGGCTGGGCGCTGGCGGCGCTGACCGGCGAGCTCAGCTTCGCCGCGGCCAAGCCGGCGCTGATCCGCGAGCTCATCGTCACGCGGCTCGATCCCGTGCTGTTCCAATGGTCCTACGACTTCGTCGGCGACCTGGCCGAGACCGTGTCGCTGGCCTGGCCGGCGCGTCCCGGCGAGCGGCCGCCGCCTGGTCTCGGCGCCATCGTCGACGCCCTGCGCGGCGCCAACCGCGGCGCCGTGGGCAGCTTGCTCGAAGGCTGGCTGGACGACCTGGATGCGGGCGGCCGCTGGGCCCTGCTCAAGCTGATCACCGGCGCCTTGCGGGTCGGGATTTCGGCGCGCCTGGCCAAAACAGCGCTGGCCGAATGGGCCGCCGTCGACCTCGCCGAGATCGAGGAGGTCTGGCACGGTCAGGCGCCGCCCTATGCGCCGCTGTTCCGCTGGCTGACCGGAACAGGCCCGCGCCCCGACGTCGAGGCGGCGCCGTCGTTCCGGCCGGTCATGCTGGCCCAGCCGATCGAAGCGGACGCGCTGGCGGCCCTGGATCCGGCCGCCTACCGGGCGGAATGGAAGTGGGACGGCATCCGCGTCCAGCTGGTCGACCGCGGCGGCGAGCGCCGGATCTACAGCCGCACCGGCGACGATGTCGGCCAGGCCTTCCCCGACCTCATCGCCGTCCTGGACATCGAAGCCGTGCTCGACGGCGAGCTGCTGGTCGGCGCCCCCGACGGCAGCGGCGGCTACCGCGCCGCCCCGTTCAACGACCTGCAGCAGCGCCTCAACCGCAAGACCGTGACGCCGGTGATGCTGCGCGACGCGCCGGCGTTCGTGCGCCTCTACGATATCCTGTTCGATGGCGGCGAGGATCTGCGGCCGCTGCCCTTCGACCTCCGGCGCGCTCGGCTGGAGGCCTGGTATGCCCGGACGCCGCGGCCGCGGCTGGACCTGTCGCCGCTGATCCCGTTCGCCGGCTGGGACGAGCTGGCGGCGCTGCGCGATGGCGCGCGGGCGGCGAGCATCGAGGGGCTGATGCTGAAGCGGGGCGACAGCGCCTATGTCGCCGGCCGGCCGAAGGGGCCGTGGTACAAGTGGAAGCGCGGGCCGCTGACCATCGACTGCGTGCTGATGTACGCCCAGCGCGGCCACGGCAAGCGCTCGTCGTTCTATTCCGACTTCACCTTCGGCTGCTGGCGCGACGGCGCCCTGGTGCCGGTCGGCAAGGCCTACTTCGGCTTCACCGACGCCGAACTCCTGGAGCTCGACCGCTGGGTGCGGGCGCACACCACCAACCGGTTCGGTCCGGTGCGCGAGGTCGAGCCCGCCCTGGTGCTGGAGATCGCCTTCGATGCCGTGCAGCGGTCGACCCGCCACCGCTCGGGCCTGGCCATGCGCTTCCCGCGCATCGCCCGGATCCGCTGGGACAAGCCCGCGGCCGAGGCGGATCGCGTCGAGGCCCTGGCCGGCCTGCTGAGTTAACGCCCTGGACTTCGGGGCGGACAATGCCCATGTAGCGGCCGTGGATTTCGACCCGAGGGAGCGGGATTGCGGATGCTGCCAACCATGACGATGCGGGCGCGCTGGATCGCGGCCGGGATGCTGGCCCTGGCGCTGGCCCTGGCGCCGGCGCTGGCCGAAGCCAAGGCGGGCGGTGGCGCCAGCATGGGCAGCCGCGGCGCCCGCACCTACGGCTTCAATGGCGCGGCGCCGATCGAGCGCAGCATGACGCCGCCGCCGGTCTCCCGACCCTCTGCGGCACCGCCGGCCGCGCCCTACGGCGCGCCGGGCATGGCGCCCGGCTTCGGCCAGCGCCACCCGTTCATGACCGGCCTGCTGGGCGGGTTCGTCGGCGCCGGCATCGGCTCGATGCTGTTCGGTCATGGCGGCGGCTTCATGGGCGGCGGCTACGGCTTCTCCGGTTTCCTGGGCCTGCTGCTGCAACTCGCCGTGATCGCCGGGCTGGTCTATCTGGTGGTCGGGTTGTTCCGGCGCAGCAGCGCCTATGCCACGGCGGGCGGCCCGTCCATGGGCTATGCCCCCGGTCCGGCGCCGTCGCCCGCCGGCGGGATGCGCGAGGAGGTGGCGATCGGCTCGGCCGACCTCGATCAGTTCGGCCGGACGCTGGTGTCGATCCAATCGGCCTGGAGCCGCGCCGACCTCGGCGAGATGCGCCGCTACGTCACGCCCGAGATGCTGGGCTACTTCTCCGAGCAGCTGAGCGACCTGGCCAGCCGCGGCCTCGAGAACCAGATCCAGAACGTGGTGCTGCTCAAGGGCGACGTGGTCGAGAGCTGGGACGAGGGCCACGCCCAGTTCTGCACGGTGCGGATGCGCTGGAAGTCGGTCGACGTCACGGTGCGCCGCGACACCGCGGTGATCGTCCAGGGCGATCCGCAGCGCCCGGTCGAGACCACCGAGACCTGGACGTTCGTGCGGGCGCGCGGCGGCAGCTGGATCCTGTCGGCAATCCAGCAGGGCTGACGGTCAGCTCAGCCGGTAGACGCCCACCAGGATCAGGCCGACCCGGCCGGTCTGGTTGGCGAGCGGCAGGATCAGCCGCTCCCAGGTCTGGTGGGTGTCGTTGAACCACGCCGAATGGATCCGCCATTGCGGCTTCATGCTGTTGGTCGCCTCGCGGTATTCGGCCTTGAGCACGGTCGCCTGGTCGAGCGGCAGGATTTCGACGGGGTGACCGGTCATGTCGACGCCGAAGGCGTCCTTCAGGTCGATCCCGTAGAATCCATAGGTGAAGTTCTTGCGCTCCTGGACCCGGATGATCACCAGGTTGGCCGCCCAGGGCACCAGCAGCGACGACTGGAAGGCGCTCTGGCGGGGCATCGGCCGGCCCTGCTCGCGTCCCTGGGTCCATAGGTCGAACAGACCCAGCAGCTTGGGGTGCTGGATGTTATGGCGGAAGAAGTCCGTCATCGGCAGGTTCGGCGCTGGTGCCCCCGGCAGGATTTGAACCCGCAACCTTCGGTTTACAAAACCGCTGCTCTACCGTTGAGCTACAAGGGCATCGCCGCGCGCCCGACCATATCGCCGAGGCCCGTGCGCCGGCAAGCGCGGGCTAAGCCTGCCGTTTGCCGGCGCGGATGTCCTTCAGCACGGTCATCACCAGCTGCCGGCCTTCGGGCACCCCCAGCAGGTCCAGGCCGCACTGGTCGTTGAAGATCGGTCGCTTGGCCTTGAGCCAGCGGTCGGCACCCTCCGCGAACAGCATCTTGGCCAGCAGCAGCACCGAGTTGGCGTTGGGGATCTCGCTGCCGGGGACGCTGGGATCGCCGCCGGCGGCCAGTGTCTTGAGGACCTCCATCACCCGCTGCCGGCCGCTCGGGGTGACCATCAGGGCGGCGGCCGAGCGGTCGCCGAACCAGGCGCGGTCGGCCTCCAGCCAGGTGTCGGTCTGGGGGCCGAACAGGCTTTCGGCCAGCTCGAAGATGCGCTTGGTCGAGTTGGGATCCTCGGGGGCCGCCGGCTTGGCCGGCTCGGCCGCGCCCTTGCGCGCGGCGGCCGGCGGCGCCTTTGCCGGTGCTGCGGGGGCCGGTGCTGCGGGCTCGCGCAGCGTGTCGACCAGGGCCGAGACCCGCCGGCGCCCGGCCGGCGTGGTCATGAGGTCTGCCGCCGGGCGGTCGTCCAGCTCCGGATGCGCCTGTTCCAGCCAGGCCTGGGTGCCGCCGCCAAGCAGGCGCAGCAGCCGCCCGAAGATGCCGGCGCTGCTGGCCGGGTCGGCGCCGGGATCGGGGTCGGCGGCAGCGGGCGGCTGCCGCGCCGCGATCGTCTCCAGCAGGTCCATGACCCGGCGGCGGCCCGACGGCGTGTACATCAGGAAGGTCGCGGTCTCGCCGCCGAAGACCGGGCGTTGCTCCTCCAGCCAGTCGTCGGCCTTGGCCCCGAACAGCCGGGTTGCGAGGGCGAATATCGCCGCATTGGTGACCGAGGCAGGCGCACCGGCCTCGGCCTTGGGGCGGGCCGGCTTGGGCATGGCATCGAGCAGGGCCTTGACCTGGCGGCGGTCGCTGCCGGCGGCCAGGCAATCCTGCGCGGCGCGGCCGTCGAGGGCCAAGCGCGGCTGCTTCAGCCACGACTCGAAGCCTTCGGCGCCGAGAATCTGGGTGCCGAGCTCGATGATCTCGGCGCGCGTCGGCGGTGGGCCGATCGGCGCGGCGGACCGCAGCGATGCCGGCGCCGAGCGTGGCCTGCTGATCCTGTTCCCGGGCGACGAGCCTCGGA
>CAZEFK010000061.1:0-34352 GCA_964511405.1 uncultured Comamonadaceae bacterium
GCAAGCAGCTGCTGATGACCCGCGGGTGCCTCACCACCTTCTCGATCGCCAACGACGTGGCGAAATACTTTGCCATCATCCCGGCCCTGTTCCTGGCCGGCAACGCCGTGCCCGAAATGGCGCCGATCAACGTCATGCGCCTGGCCTCGCCCTACAGCGCCATCCTGTCGGCGGTGATCTTCAACGCCCTCATCATCGTGGCCCTGATCCCGCTGTCGCTGCGCGGCGTGCGCTACCGGCCGCTGGGGGCCGCGGCACTCCTGCGCCGATCGCTGGTCGTCTATGGCCTGGGCGGCGTGGCCGTGCCGTTCGTGTGCATCAAGGCGATCGACCTGGTGCTCAGCGTGCTGGGGCTGGCATGAAGCCGGTGCTGCGCGCCCTGCTGATGGCGGTCCGGCTGGCGGCGCTCACCTTCGTGCTGACCGGCATCGTCTATCCGCTGCTGGTGACCGGCCTGGCGCAGCTGCTGTTCCCGGGGGCGGCCGGCGGCAGCCTGGTCACCGACGGCCGCGGCCTGGTGATCGGCTCGGAGCTGCTGGCCCAGCCCGTCGCCGAACCAGGTTATTTCCAGCCGCGGCCGTCGGCGGCCGGCGACCTCGGCTATGGCATCAACCGGCCCGGCAATCCGGCCGGCCGCCTGGCGGCATCGGGCGGGTCGAACCTGGCGCCGACGTCGGCGCGGCTGCGGACCCGGATCGACGCCGAGCTCGCGCGCCGGCGCCGCGCCAACCCGTCGGCGCCGGGCCCGGTCCCGGCCGAGCTGGTGACGGCGTCGGGCAGCGGTCTCGACCCCCATCTGGGCTTGCCCGGCGTGATGTGGCAAATTCCCCGGGTGGCCGCCGCGCGCCGCGTCGCCGAGGACCGGGTACGCGCCGTGGTCATGGCCAATCTGGAGGACCGCACCCTGGGTTTCCTGGGCGAGCCGCGGGTCAACGTGCTGCTGCTGAACCTGGCGCTCGACCGCCAGTTCGGCACCTTGAGCGGCCGATGAGCGAGCTGCGCCCCCGGCCCGAGGATTTCCTGGAGCTCCTGGAGCGGGCGCGGCGCGGCCGGCTCAAGGTCTACATCGGCTCGGTCGCCGGGGTCGGCAAGACCTACCGCATGCTGCAGGAAGCGCACGCCCTCAAGGCGCGCGGCATCGACGTCGTGCTCGGCTATATCGAGAGCCACGGCCGGGTCGAGACCGAGGCGCTGGTGCCGGGGCTGGAGCTGGTGCCGCGCCGGCGCTACGAGTATCGCAGCGTCACGGTCGAGGAGATGGACCTCGAGGCGATCCTGGCGCGCAACCCGCAGATCTGCGTGGTCGACGAGCTGGCGCACACCAACGTGCCGCTGTGCCGGAACACCCGCCGCTACCAGGACGTCCTGGACATCCTGGACGCTGGCATCAATGTCATCTGCGCCTTCAACGTCCAGCATCTGGAAAGCCTGAACGACCTGGTCGAGCGGGTGACCGGCGTGACCGTGCGCGAGACGGTGCCCGACAGCTTCCTCAAGCAGGCCGACCAGGTCGTGAACCTGGATCTATCGGTCGAGGATCTGCTGGACCGGCTGAGGGCCGGCTCGATCTACCCCGCCGAGAAGGTGAACTGGGCGCTCCAGCACTTCTTCCGCGAGGAGAACCTGTCGACCCTGCGCGAACTGGCGCTGCGCGAGGTCGCCGAAAGCATCGACCGCTCGATCGAGGGCCGGACGCGCGCCGCCACGCCCGAGCAGCAGCGCAAGCAGCCGGCAAGCGGCCGGCTCATGGTCTGCCTGCCCTCCGAGCCGGTGCGCGCCAAGGTGCTCCTGCGCCGGGGATCGCGCCTGGCCGGCCGGCTCAACACCGACTGGTTCGTGGTCTATGTCGAGACCCCGGCCGAGTCGCCCGAGCGCATCGACGCCGAAGTACAGCGCCACCTGCACGACTCGATCCGCCGCGCCAGCGAGCTGGGCGCCGAGGTCACGCGCCTGAAGGACAAGGACATCGTCAAGGCCCTGATGGATTTCGCCGCCACCAACCGGATCGCCCACATCCTGATCGGGCGCTCCAAGCCGTCGTTGCTGCGCCGCCTCGGCCAGTCGACCATGGACCGCATCGTCCATGCCGCCGAGGGCTTCGACCTGCACATCGTGTCGTTCGAGGAGCAATGAAGCCCGTTCTGCGCCGCAAGGTCCTGCTCGCCCAGGCTCCGGTCGGGGTGGTGCTGGCGCTGGTCGGCCTGCTGGCGGTCGGCACGCTCGATTATCTGAGCCGCGAGTCGGCGCACATCCTGGAGGACAACTTCCGGACGGTGCTGGCCGCCCAGCGCATCGTCGATGCCATCGACGGCATCGACACCGCCGCGCTGCTGATCCTGGCCGGCGAGCGCCAGCGCGGCCTGGACCAGGCGGCCGAGTTCCGGCCCATGGTGACCCGCGAGCTGGCCCAGCAGGACCACGAAAAGCCGCAGCCGGGCGAGGCCGATGCGGTCAAGGAGATGCGCGACCTGTGGGCGTCGTTCCAGCCGCGCTTTGACGAGTTTCTGTCGGTGCGCGAGACCGATCAGGCGCGCAACCGCTATTTCAGCGAGATCGAGCCGATCCTGCGCAGCATGAAGAGCGGCGCCGAGCTGGTGCTGGGCCTCAACCAGGACGCCATGGTGGCCAAGAACGACGAGGTCAATACCGTCGGCAGCCGCGTCGTGGCGCTGATGACCCTGGCCTCGATCGTCGCCTTCGCGATCGGCAGCTATCTGTCGGTGCTGCTGACCGGCCGCCTGCTGGCGCCGCTGCAGCAGCTGGGCCAGGCCGCCCGCCGCATCGGCGAGGGCGACCTCGACGCCCGCGCCGACGTCCGCGGCAACGACGAGATCGGCAGCCTGGCCGCCGACTTCAACCATATGGCCCAGCGGCTCAAGGACTACCGCAACTCATCGCTGGGCGAGCTCCTGCAGGCGCAGCTGGCCCTGCTCAGCGCCATCGACAGCCTGACCGATCCGATCGTGGTGCTGGGCATCGACGGCAAGCCGACCACCGTCAACAAGGCCGCCGAGGGCATCCTGGGCCTGCCGGCCGACGTCAGCGGCCGCGACCCGCTGGCCGGCGTCGACCCGGACATCCGGCAGGCGATCACCGAGCTCGGATCCCATGTCCTGACCGGCAAGGGGGCGGTCGCGCCCAAGAGCTTCGCCGACGCCATGCGGGTCCAGCGCGACGCCGACGTCCACTACCTGCTGCCGCGCGCGGCCGCGGTCTACGAGCCCGGCTCCGGCATCGTCGGCGCCACCATCGTGTTCCAGGACGTCACCCGCCTGCGCCTGTTCGACGAGCTGAAGAACGACATGATGGCGACGGTCGCGCACGAATTCCGCACGCCGCTGACGTCGCTGCGCATGGCGGTGCATCTGTGCATCGAAGAGGTCGCGGGACCGCTCACCGAGAAGCAGGCCGACCTGCTGCAGGCGGCGCGCGAGGAGTGCGAGCGCCTGCAGAACATGGTCGACGACCTGCTCGACCTGTCGCGCCTGGAGTCGGGGCGGGCGCCGCTCTCGCTGGAGCCCGAGGACCTGATGACCGCGATCGAGCCCGCGGTCGACGCCGCCCTGCCGGCCGCGACCGCTCGCGACGTGACGCTCGACCTCGACCTGCCGCCGATCATGGACCCGGTCATGATCGACCGCGACCGCCTGACCCATGTGTTCGGCAACCTCATCGACAACGCCGTCGCGCACTCGCCCAAGGGCGGCACCGTGACGGTGCGGGCCCATCCGATGGAGGACGGCATGATGCTGTGCTCGGTCACCGACCAGGGGCCGGGTATCGCAGCCCAGCACCAGGCGCGCATCTTCGACAAGTTCTATCGCTTGCCCGACATCGAGCCGCATGGTGCCGGGCTCGGCCTGTCGATCGCGCGCGAGGTGGTGCTGGCCCATGGCGGCACCATCGGCGTGACCTCCGAGGAGGGCCGCGGCGCCACCTTCTGGTTCACCGTGCCGATCGTGCCAGCCGACAAGCCCGCGGAAGCCTCCTCGACCGCCGACGCGGGGTGATCCTCGCGTGATCCCCTGGGACATCCTCGCTCGTGCCCCGGTCCTCGGCGGCGGCGAGCTGGTGCTGCGGGGGCGCGGCGGCGAGTACGAGATCCGCATCGACGGTGCCGAGCTGATGACCAGCCGCGGCCACGGCTCCGAGACGGCGCTGGCCGAACTCGCCTGCGCCGCCATCGCCGGGCAGCCGGCGCCGCGGCTGCTGATCGGCGGTCTCGGCATGGGCTACACGCTGCGTGCCGCCCTGGACCGCCTGCCGACGGCGGCGCGGGTGGTGGTGGCCGAACTGGTGCCCGAGGTCGCGGACTGGAACCGCGGACCGTTGGCGAGCCTGGCCGGGGACCCGCTGGGCGATCCGCGGGTCGACCTGCGGATCGTCGATGTCGCGGACGTGCTGGCGGCGGAGCCCGGTGCCGGATCCGGCTTCGACGCCGTGCTGCTGGATGTCGACAACGGTCCGGCGGCGCTGACCCGCGCCGCCAATGCCGGGCTCTACCAGACCGCGGGCATCGCCCTGGCGGTGCGGGCGCTGCGTCCCGGCGGCATCCTGGCGGTGTGGTCGGCCGATCCGTGCCCCGAATTGGTCGAGGTCCTGGCCGGTGCGGGCTGCACGGTGGAGGCCATCGCCTTACCGGCGCGCGGCGCCGGCGGCGGGCCGGAGCATACGATCGTGCTGGCAACGGCATGTCGCGCGGACGCAAGCGGGCGTCGCATCCCGTAATGCGCGCAGCACCGATCGGCGGGATCGTCCGGTATGACGGCAGCCGCTCTCTCGACGTCCGCCCCATCCACCGACTTCAAGCGCTTCGGCCTGCGCGGACGGTTTTTTCTGGCGTTCGGCGCCATCGCCGCGATGACCCTGGTCGCCTGCGCCGCCGCCTGGGTCCAGTTCTCCCGTGTCGGCGGGCTGATGGGCGACGTCGCGCGCCGCAACATTCCCGAGGCGATCGCAACCCTGGAGCTGGCCAGCGACACCCGCGGCCTGGCCGCCGTGGCGCCGGCGCTGCTGGCCGCCGCCGACCCCGCCGACCGCGCGCGCCAACTGGCGGCTCTGGCCGAGCTGCAGGCGGCGATCGGCCGGCGCACCGGCGAGCTCGAAGGCTTTCCCGAGATGGCCGAGCCGGCCCGCCGGCTGCGCGCGCTGACCGATCGGTTGAATGCCAGCCTGACCGACCTGGCCCAGGCGGTCGACCGCAGGCTGGACGCGGCGGCACGCCGGGTCGCCGCGGGCAAGGCCGCCGGTGCCGCCCACACCCAGCTGCTGGCGGCGCTGACCCCGGCGTTGGAGCAAGCCCAGAGCACCGAGATGCAGAGCGAGATCGCCATGGTCTCGATGGTGATCCGGGACCCGGGCGAGGCGACCAAGGCAGCCACCGCCCTGGTCTCCGACCAAATGCCGCTGAGCCAGGGGCTGGCTGATATGGTGGCGTCGTCCAACCTGCTGGCCAGCCTGCTCGGGCGCGCCGAAACCGCACCGGATCCCGCCGCGGTCGATGGGCTGGCCAAGGAGTTCGACGGCCTCGCCGGGCACTTGGCCGAGACCCTGGACGGCGTCGACAAGATCCAGCCGGCCGAGGGTGCCAAGCCGGCCCTGGACGCGCTGCTGGCCGCCGGCAGGGGCGACGGGGGACTGTTCGCGCTGCGCCGGGCCGAGCTGGCCGCCGACGCCGCCGGCCGCGGGCTGGTGCAGCAGACCCGTGCCGTAACCGCCGAACTCGCCGCGGAGGTCGCGCAGGACGTGGCGGCGGTGCAGACCGCGACCGACGACGCCACCGGGCGGTTCGCCGCGGCGGTGCGCCTGGGCACCATCGTGCTGGCCGCGATCGCGGCAGCGACGCTGGTCGGCTCGCTACTGTTCGTCAGCCTCTATGTCGGCCGCAACCTGCTGGCGCGCTTGGTCGCCGTCCAGCAGGCGATGACCCGGATCGCCGCCGGCGACCTTGGCGTCGCCATCCGCGGCGCCGGCCATCCCGACGAGATCGGCGGCATGGCGCGGGCACTGGAGGTGTTCCGCGACGGCCTGATCACCGCCCGGACCCTGGCCGCCGATCAGGCGGCCGAGGCGCAGGCCCGCCAGCAGCGCGCGCAGGCCATCGAGGCGCTGACCCGACACTTCGATCAGGGCGCCAGCGGCGCGCTCGCGGCCGTGGCCGACGCCGCCGGAGCCATGGATGGCACGGCCAGCACCATGGTGTCGGTGGCCGGCGCGGCGCGCGCCCGCACCGAGGCGGTCGAGATGGCCTTCGGCCAGGCCGCGGCCAATGTCGAGACCGTGGCGGCGGCGACCGAGGAGCTGTCGGCCTCGATCGCCGAGATCAGCCGCCAGGTTGCGGAGTCGGCGACGATCTCCGACGACGCCGTGCGCCAGGTCGGCTTGAGCCAGACGACGGTCGCCGAGCTGACCGCGGCGGCCGGCCGGATCGGCGACGTGGTCGGGCTGATCCGGGACGTTGCCGGCCAGACCAACCTGCTCGCCCACAATGCGACCCTGGAGGCGGCCCGGGCCGGCAGCGCCGGGCGCGGCTTCGCCGTGGTCGCGAGCGAGGTCAAGCGGCTGGCGCGCCAGACGGCCGAAGCGACCGAGACCATCGGCGACCAGGTGACGGCGATCCAGCGCGCGAGCCGGCAGGCGGTGGCGGCGATTGGAGCGATCGGCCAGATCGTCGATCGTCAGTCGGCGATCGCCGCCGGCGTGGCCAGCGCGATCCAGGAGCAGGGTGCGGCGACCGGCGAGATCGCGCGCAACATCCAGGCTGCGTCGGCGGGCACCCGCGCCGTGGCCGCGGAGATCACCGGCATGGCCGGTGTCGCAGCCGCGTGCGGGCAAGCCGCCGACAGCGTCCATCACGCGGCCGAGCGGCTGACCCGCGAGGCGGGAACCCTGCGCGCCGAGGTCGACGGGTTCCTGGGGCGCATCCAGTCGGTCTGAGGCTCGCTCGCTGCGGTAAGCGAGGGGCGGGCTACTTGTCCTCGGGCCGGGCGTGCCGCTTGCCCTCGGCCTCGGCGCGCCGAAGCTCGGCGCCCTCGGGCCCGTCGACCGCCTTGCGCGCTTCCTTGGCCTTTTCCCCGACATGGCCGGACTTCATGGTCTCGCCCAGATGCTTGTTGTAGGCGCGGGTGGCGGTATAGCTGCCCTCGCCCTCGACCCGGTTGTCGCTTTTGCTCTTGTCCATGGCCCGTCTCCTGGATTTCGGTCGGTACGGTGGCAACGGTCCGGGTGGGAGCCAAAGTTTCCGCAAAACCTCGACCCTGGGGCGTCGACGGTTCCATGGTAGGGTCGGCGGCCTGACTGGAGCTGCCGATGGACCGCGCCCTGACCGATTGGATCAACCGTCTGCTGCGCTGGATCCTGCGGCGCCGTTTCCTCGGCCGGTACGTCCACCAGCTGTTCGCCCGCCTGCTGCCGATCCATCGGGTGGTGGTGCGCGGCGTCGCCATCCGCTGCGCCACGCCGCTGCACCAGGTCGGCACCTATCGCGAGGCCATGGGCTGGGGCGAGCGCGAGCCCGAAGTGCTGGATTGGATCGACTCCTTCGCGCCGGGCTCGGTGCTGTTCGACGTCGGTGCCAATTTCGGCACCGAGTCGCTCTATGCGGCGATGAAGCCGGGCGGACCCGAGCGCGTGATGGCGTTCGATGCCGAGCTCCTGGGCAGCTACAACTTGGCGGTCAACCTGCTGCTCAACCAGGTGGACAAGGTCGAGAACCACCTGGTCGCGGTCGGCCCGTCGACCGGCCTGATCCGGCTGTCCGAGAACCTGAACTACATCCATGTCGACGGCAGCCCGCAGAAATACCGCGCGGCCGCCAAGACGGTGATGCAGGTGTCGCTCGACGATTTCGTGGCCATGACCGGCGTCGCTCCCACCCATGTCAAGATCGACGTCGACGGGCCCGAGGCCGGCATCGTGGCCGGGATGGCCGGGCTGCTGCGCGATGCTCGGCTGCGGTCGCTGATGATCGAGATCAACAGCGACGAAACCGGCCGCGAGATCCGGGCGGCGCTGGTCGCCGCCGGCTTCGCCGAGCGGCCGCATGGCCACCGCAACCGCCACAATGTGATCTTCGAGCGGGCGGCGTAAGGCGGCACACGCTAAGATGGTGGCGACGCAGCCCGCGGAGCCTATGCATGCATCCTTCGGCAGAGGACCAATTGGCGCTCGTCCAGTTGTTCCAATCCTCGGGCGATTGGGCAACGGCACGTGTGCTTGCAGACGCATTGGTGCAGGCCCTTGGCGCGGATCCGAGCCGAATGCGCATGGTCGCGCTTTCCGCCTTGGCGCAGGTGCTGACCAGGGCGCCGCTCGGGCGATCGGACCTGGACCGGGCGGAACGCCTGTTCAGCGAGAGTCTGGCCATCAGCCGATGGCTTGTCACGCGTGGGGACGGGGCGATGGCGCGTCGCGACTTGGCCATTGCGATCGACAATGTCGCGAAGGCCGCGTGCGCCCGTGGCGACCTGGCATCGGCCGAACGGCTGTTCGACGAAAGTCTCCAGATTCGGCGGACGCTGGCCGAGGAGCTTGGTACACCCGAGGCGCAGGCGGATCTGACGATCGCTTTGCACAACGTGGGGCGCGTCGCCTGCGCCTGGGGCGACCTGGCGGCGGCGGAGCCGCTTTTCCGGGAGAGCCTGAAGATCAGCAGGGCGCTGGCCGAGGCGCTGGGCACGCCCGCGGCGCGACGCGACCTCGTGATCGCTCTGAACAACATGACCGCCATTGCGCAACACCAGGGCGATCTCGAAGCCGCGCAGCGACTGATCGATGGAAGCCTGGAGATCGTCCGGGCGTTGGCCGACGAAGTACGCACGTTTGAGAGCCAGCGTGATCTCGCGGTGACCCTGACCAGCGTCGGCGGCATCGCGCGCGACGCCGGCGACTGGGCGTCGGCTGAGCGGTCATTCGCAGAGAGCCTGGCCATCTGCCGCGACTTGGCGTTGGCGCTGGGGACCCCCGAGGCCCGCCGTGATGTCGTCGTCGCGGCGGGCAACGTGGCGGAACTCGCCCGTACCCGCGGCGACCTTGTATCGGCTGAACGGCTGTTGGCCGAGAACCTTGATGTCAACCGGGCCTTGGCCGCCGAGTTCAACACCCCGGAGGCCCGCCGGGACCTTTCGCTCGCGCTGGCCAATCTGGCAGACGTCGTGCAGGCGCGTGGCGCCCCGGCCGAGGCGGGTCGGCTGTTCGAGGAAAGCCTGGATATCAGGCTGGCTCTCGCCGACGAGCTGCGGACGCTGCAAGCCCTGCGGGATGTGTCGGCCCTGCTCGGCAAGATGGCCAATACCGCGCTCCGCAATGGTGATCTTACGTCAGCTGAGCGCCGGCTCGGCGAAGCGCTGACGATCGCCCGCAGGACCGCCTCGGACTTCGGCACTCCGGAAGCGCGGCGCGAGATGTACAATGCCCTGTTACGACTTGCTCAGCTGTTGATGAGGCGCGGCGATCGCGCTGCGGCAGCGGTCGACATGCTCGACCAATGCCGGCGCGGTGTCCTCGAGTTGCAGCGAACGACGCCGATGGTCGAGCTGAACCGGGACCTCGCGATCATACACATGAACCTGGCCGCGATCGCGGAGGCGCGCGGCGATCGCATCGGCGCCAAGGCGGCCTTCGCCGCTGCGCGAGCTTCGGCCGAAGCCCTTGCGCGGGTCCGGCCGATGTCGGAGGCCGCGACCATTCTGGCCGATGCGACGGCTGGGCTCGCCCGCCTCCGGTAGATTCCAGCGTGGGCTCGGCTTACGCCCCGCCCGCCTCGTCGTAGCGGCGGCGCTTGCGCCATAGCGTCGAGGTGTCGATGCCCAGGATCCGGGCTGCATCCTCCAGGGTCTCGGTGCGCGCGACGACCCGGCGGATGTGCTCGCGCTCGATCTCGTCCAGGGTGAGGGCGTCGCCGACGCCGACGGCCGGCGCCGGCGCAGCCGCGGCGCCCGGCAGCAGCTCGGCCCCGATGACGCGGCCGGGCGCCAGCACCGCGGCGCGCTGGATGGCGTTCTCCAGCTCGCGCACATTGCCGGGCCAGCCATAGGCGAGCAGGGCGCGCTCGGCGGTCTCGTCGAAATCCAGCGAGGGCCCCCCGGCGCGGCGGCTGGCCTCGGCCAGGAAGCGGCGGGCCAGGCCGACGATGTCCTCGGGCCGGTCGCGCAGCGGCGGCAGCTCGACCTCGATCACGTTCAGCCGGTAGAGCAGGTCGCGCCTGAATCGGCCGGCCGCCACTTCGGTGTCGAGCTCGCGGTTGGTGGCGGCCACGATCCGGACGTCGGCATGGCGGGTGCGCGTCTCGCCGACCCGCTCGAACGCCTTCTCCTGCAGGAAGCGCAGGAGCTTGGCCTGCATGGCCGGGGCGATCTCGGTGATCTCGTCCAGGAACAGGGTCCCGCCCTCGGCTGCCTCGACCCGGCCGGCCTCGTCGCGCACCGCGCCGGTGAAGGCGCCCTTGGCGTGGCCGAACAGCTCGGACGCCAGCAGCTCCTCGGACAGGGTCGGGCAGTTGACCACCACGAACGGGCGCGCGGCGCGGGCGCTCCAGCCGTGGAGGGCGCGCGCCACCATGCCCTTGCCGGTGCCGCTCTCGCCCTTCAGCAGCACCGGCACGTCGCTGGCGGCGGTGCGGCGGATGATGCCCAGGCACTGGCGCATGCGCGGATTGGCCGACTCGATGTCCGGGGCCGTTCTGCCTTCGGCGGCGTGGGCCCGCCGGGCGATCGCTTGATCCACGCGCCGGCGCAGCTCGACCGGAGTGAACGGCTTCAGCAGGTAGTCCTCGGCGCCGCGCTTGATCGCCTCGACCGCGGTGTCGACGGTGGCGTAGGCGGTGAACAGGATCACCGGCATGTCCGGGGCGATCGCGAGCATCTGGGGCAGCAGGTCCAGGCCGCTGACCCCGCCGAAGCGCAGGTCCAGGAGCGCCAGGTCATGGCTGCCGCGGCGGAGCGCCGCGAGAGCGGCGTCGGCGGTGCCGGCCTGGGTCACGGCGTAGCCGCTGCCCTCCAGGCACATCTTGACCATCGCCCGGATGTTCTTCTCGTCGTCGGCCACCAGCACCCGGCGGGGCGGGGCAGGGGAATGGGTCATGCCAAGCGCCTTGAAATCCGGCCGCACGCTGAATAATTCAGCGCCAGCCTGTCATCCATAACATGGGGTTGCCGATCCATGGCCGTCGAGAGCCGTCCGTTCCAGGCGGAAGTCAGCCGTCTGCTCGATATCGTCGCCCACTCGCTGTACAGCGACCGTGACATATTCCTGCGGGAGCTGATCTCCAACGCTTCGGACGCTTGCGACCGGCTGCGCTATCGCAGCTTGACCGAGCCTGGCCTGGCCGGCCCGGCGGCCCACCGGATCGTGATCTCTCCCGATGCCGCCGCGCGCACCCTCACGATCGAAGACACCGGCGACGGCATGGACGAGGCCGAGCTGGCGGAGAACCTGGGCACCATCGCCCGCTCCGGCACGGCCCGCTTCCTGGAGCAGATGAAAGCCCGCGCCGAATCGGCGGGAGCCGACACGGGCGGCAAGGCCGACTCGGGCGGCAAGGCCGACCTGTCGCTGATCGGCCAGTTCGGCGTCGGCTTCTATTCGGCCTTCATGGTCGCCGACACGGTCACGGTGACCAGCCGCAAGGCCGGCGGCGACCAGGCCTTCACCTGGGAATCGGACGGCCGCACCGGCTACACCATCGCGCCCGGCCAGCGCGACGCGGCCGGCACCACGATCTGCCTGCATCTGCGCGAGGACGCCGGCGACTACACCAGCCCTGACCGGCTGCGCGCCATCGTGCGCAAATATTCCGACCATATCGCCCTGCCGATCGTCCTCAAGGACGGCGACACGGAAGACACGCTGAACAGCGCCTCGGCCCTGTGGTCGCGGTCCAAAAGCGAGGTCACGCCCGAGCAGACCCTGCAGTTCTACCGGCATCTGGCGCCGGGTGTCGACGAACCGTTCGCCACCGTCCATGTCCGGGCCGAGGGCGCGCTGGAATATTCAAGCCTGTTGTTCGTACCCGGCGCCAAGCCGTTCGACCTGTTCAACCCGGACCGCCGGCACGGCGTGAAGCTGTATGTGCGCCGGGTCTTCATCACCGAGGGCGTCGAGGGGCTGATCCCGGGCTATCTGCGGTTCGTCAAGGGCGTGGTCGACAGCAGCGACCTGCCGCTCAACGTCAGCCGCGAGATGCTGCAGAACAATCCGCTCCTGTCCAAGATCCGCTCGAACCTGGTCAAGAAGGTGCTGGCCGAGCTGGACAAGAAGTCGAGCGACGACGGCTACAACACGTTCTGGGACAATTTCGGCGCCGTGCTGAAGGAAGGGCTGTACGAGGACTTCGAGAACCGCGACCTGTTGTTCAAGCTGGCGCGCTTCCGCAGCTCGACCGCCGAAGGCCTGATCACGCTCGACAGCTACATCGAGCGCATGAAGCCGGGACAGGCGGCGATCTACACCATCTCGGGCGAGTCGGCGGAAGCGCTGCTCGCGAGCCCGCAGCTCGAAGGCTTCAAGGCCAAGGGGGTCGAGGTCCTGCTGCTGACCGATCCGATCGACGAATTCTGGATGCCATCGGTCGGCAGCTACAAGGACAAGCCGTTCCGGTCGGTGACCCGCAGCGGCGATGACCTGGCCAAGATCGAGGGCGGGCCGGCCGAGCCGGCCGACCCCGCGGCCGAAGGCGAGGTCGCCAAGCTGGTGGCGCTGTTCAAGCTGACCCTGGGCGACGAGGTCAAGGACGTGCGCACGTCGGTGCGCCTGACCGACAGCGCGGTGTGCCTGGCCGCCGACGCCGGCGACATGGACATGCGATTGGAGAAGCTGCTGCGCCAGCACCGGCAGATCGACAGCGCGGCCAAGCGGGTGCTCGAGGTCAATCCGCGCCACCCGCTGATCCGCGGCCTGGCGCAGCAGATCGGCAAGGGCGACGACGACAGCCTGGGCGAGGCCGCAAAGCTGCTGCTCGACCAAGCCCGGATCATCGAGGGCGAGCCGTTGCCGGACCCCGCCGGCTTTGCCCGCCGGCTGGCGGCTGCACTCGCGCGCGGCCTGCCCGGGCCAGGGCCTGCCAACCTGGCGGCTTAGGGCGCCGGGCCGGCATCGCCCTGCCTGGCCGCCGCGGCCAGCGCCGAGAGCGAGGCGCGGCGGAGCGGACGCAGCGCGGCGATCCTTTGGGCAAGGTCGGCTGAGCGGGCCGTTGCCGCGGCCTCTTCGATCGCCGCGGCGGCAGCGCACAGGCGACCGAGCCCGAGCGCGCCGGCGGCGCTGCGCAGGCGGTGCGCGTCAGCGGCGATGGCCGTGCGGTCGCCGGCGGTGATGGCGGCATCCAACGTGGCAAGGGTCGCGCGCGACGCCCGGTGGAAGACCTGGGCCAGCCGGACCAGCCGGTCCAAGCCCAGCGCCTCGTGCCCCAATCTCAGAAAGTCCAGGTCGATCAGGCCGTCGGCCTGCAGCGCCGCGGCCGGGGCCACCGCGCCGGGCCGCTCCAGGGCCTCCCTCAGGGCCTCCAAGGCCAGCGGCTTGGTCACCATTCCGTCCATTCCGGCGGCGGCCGCGCGCGCGGCGCTTTCGCCGGTGACGTCGGCGGTGATGGCCAGGACCCGGACGGCCGTCCGCGAGGAGTCCGCGCCGGCGCGCAGGTGCCGGGTCGCGGCGATGCCGTCCAGGCCGGGCATGTGCAGGTCCATCAGCACGACGTCGAAATCCGCGGCGGCGGCCAAAGCCAGGCCGGCTTCGGCGCCGTCGGCCAGGGTCGCGCGATGGCCGAGCCGGCCGAGCAGGCCGGCCGCGACCTCGCGGTTCACGGCCTCGTCGTCGATCACCAGGACCGAGAGGCGGGGCCCGTGCGGCGCGGCCGGATCGCGTGGCGCGGCTGGCGCCGGCATGGCCGCGCACACCGTGATCGGCACGCTCATCCGGAAGGTGCTGCCGGCGCCGAGCACGCTCTCGACCGTAAGATCGCCGCCCATGCGCTCGGCGATGCGACGGCAGATCGCCAAGCCCAGGCCGGTGCCTCCGAACCGGCGGGCGATGGTGTCGTCGGCCTGAACGAACGCGTCGAAGATCGCCGCTTGCATGTCGGGCGCGATGCCGATGCCGGTATCGGCCACGGCGACCACGAGGCAGGGCGGCGCGAAGCGCGCCTCGACCCGGACGCTGCCGCTGGGCGTGAACTTGACGGCATTGCCGACCAGGTTCAGCAGCATGCGGCTCAGGCGCACCGGATCGGTGCGGACGTAGGTCGGCAGGTCCGGCGCCAGCGCCAGATCGAGCGCCACGCCCTTGGCTGCCGCCTGCGGGCGCAGCGGCTCGATGGCATGAGTGAGGAGCCGGTGGAGGTCGGCATCCTCCAGCGCCAGGACATCGCCGCCGGCATTCAGGTGCTCGAAATCCAGGATGCTGTCGATCAGGCTGCGCAGCGTCCGCCCGGAGTCCTCGGCGACGTGCAGGTAGCGGCGCTGCTGCTCGCTGAGATCCTCGAGTTCGAGCATCTGGAGCATGCCCAGCAGGCCGTTGAGCGGCGTGCGGACTTCGTGGCTGACCACCGCCATGAACCGGGACTTGGCGCGGGTCGCGGCTTCCGCGGCGTCACGCCCGGCGACCGCGGCGGCGTGGGCCAGGGTCAACTCGGCGGTCTGCTCGGTGACCTGGCGTTCCAGCTGACGCTGGCGGTGGCGCAGCATCGCCGTGCGGAGCTGCATCAGGCCGCCGATGGCCGCCAGGCCCAACGCTGCCTCGACGATCCGTACCCACAGCCTCTGGTACCAAGCCGGCCGCACTTCGACGGCGATCCGCAGCGGCGGCTCGGTCCAGCTGCCGTCGCGGTTGGATCCCCGGATCTCCAGCTGATAGTGGCCGGGCGGGACGTTGGTGTAGGTGGCCAGGCGGTGGCCGGCGTCGGTCGCCACCCAGCCGGAATCGAAGCCGTCCAGCCGATAGGCGTAGCGGTTGCGCTCGGGCGCCGAATAGTCGAGGGCGGCGAACTCCACCTGGAAGCTTCTGTCCCCGGGCCGCACGATGATCGGCGCCGCCGCCGGCCGCACCGTGGCGCCCACCTGTACGCCGGTCACCGCCACCGGCGGCTGGTAGCGCCAGGGTGTCGCCGGCAGCGGCCGGATGGCCGTCAGCCCGCCGAAGCCGCCGAACAGCAGGGTGCCGTCGGGCAGCCGGGCCCCCGAGCCGGCCCAATAGGTGCGGATCCATGCGCCTTCCGCCTCGCCGAGGCTGCGCGCGGTCAACCGGTCGGGGTCGATCACCGCGAGGCCGCCGCCGGTGCCCGCCCAGATGCTGCCCTGCGCGTCTTCCAGCAGGACGGTCACGGTGTCGTGCGGCAGGCCGTCGGACAGTCCGATCCGACGGAACCGGGGGGGACCCGGTTCGGACGGATCCATCACGCCGATGCCGGCTGGGGTCGCCACCCACAGCCGGCCGCGGCGATCCTCGATCATGCTGTTGACGTCGTCGTCCGGCAGGCTGCCGCGGTCGGCCGGATCGTGCAGGAACCGCCGGAATCCGCCGCCGTCGGCATCCAGCACATTCAGGCCGTGCCAGGTGCCGACCCACAGCCGGTGCTCGCGGTCGCGCATCAGCGCGAACACTGCGTTGTCGCTCAAGCTGCGCGGATCGCCCGGATCGTGGCGCCATCGCCGAACGCGCCCGGCGTCCGCCGCGTCGCCCAAGCCTGTGGACGCAAGCCCGGCGGCGGTTCCGATCCACATGCGATCGCCATCCGCCAGCAAGGCGGTGATGCCGGCATCGCCCAGTGCCGGGACGGGCCGGACGGTACCCGTCGTGTCGGCGTGATAGAGGCCGTGCGCGGTGCCGATCCACAGCGCGCCGTCGGCGGTTGGCGCGATCGCCTGGACGACGCCGGCGTCCGGCGACGGATGGATCTCGGCGACCCGTCCGGCCACAGGATCGATGAGGGCAAGCCCTTCGCCGCGGAATCCCAGCCAGGCCCCGCCGTCGGCGCCCACGGCCAGGGCGCGCACGTCCTTGCCCAAGAGGCTGTTCGGCAGCGACGGCAGGATTGTGACGATCGTCCGGTTGGCCGGATCGTATCGGTCCACTCCGCCCGGGCTGGCCAGCCAGACCAGGCCGGAGCGGTCGACGATCATGGCGAGCAGGCTGTCGTCGGCCAGGCTTCCCGGGCCGGCCGGATCATGGGTGAAGGATCGCAGCCGGCCGCTGTCGACCTGAAGCTCGCGCAGGCCGCCGCCATACTGCGCCAGCCACAGGACCCCTGGCCGCGGTTCGGTGATCGCGGTGATGGCGCTGCCCGAGGCCGCGACGGCGGCCACCGGCTCGGCCACCGCCGCGCCCGGCTCCACCCGGGCAAGCGTACCGGCGGCGGTCCCGAGCCAGATCCGGCCCGAGCCGTCCTCATAGAGGGCGGTCACCGCTCGCCGAGCGCCCGGCGGCAGTGCGATCGGCTCAAACTGCGCGGCGCCGGGCGGCCGGCGCAACAGCGTGCCGCCGGCGCACGCCCAGAGCGTGCCGGCCCGGTCATGGAGCACGCAAGGCGCGGATCCGGCCGGAACCCCGTCGCTATCGGGTGCCGCCGGCTGCCAAGCGCCCGAATCAGGACCGAGATGGGACAGCCCGTTGGCGCCCGCCACCCACAGGCCGCCGGCACCATCGCCCGCCAGGCCGCGGATCCGCCCCGGCGGATGCGTCGGGGCGGCATAGGCGACGAACGCCTCGCGGATCGGGTCATAGCGCGCCACCAGTCCGGTCGCGGTGCCGAGCCACAGGCGGCCCTGCCCGTCGGCGCGCAGCACCGACACGATGTTTTCCGGCAGCGAGGTCGGGTCGCCTGCGTCATGCCGGAACACGCGCATGCGGTAGCCGTCCCAGCGTGCCAGGCCGCCCGGGGTCCCGATCCACAGGAAGCCGTCGCCGTCCTGGGCCAATGCCAGCGCGGATGGGTAGGGCAGGCCGTCATGCGGGCCGAGATGGCTGAACAGCGGGCCGGCGAGGCCGTCCCAGGGCGGTGGCGGCCCAGCGGCGGCCGGCGCAGCCATCGCCAGGACGAGCGCCAGGGCCCACAGCCCGCGGCGTGCTTGAGCCAATCGTCCGATCACCCGTCCGCCTGCCCGAATTGCCGTCCCAGCCCGAGTCTTGGCGCGCCGCGGCGCGTCGGGCCATGCAACGCGGCCGATGGTCCATGTATGGCCGTCAACATTCCGTTCACGGCCAGCGGATAGCCGCCTTTTACACTAAAGGCCATATGAGGGAGGAGCCTCGGACGTGACACAAGGACTTATCCAAACCGTGCTGCGCGTGATCCGGGACATCACCGGTGTCGACCTGTCGGCCGCGTCCATGCCGCCCCCGTCCAGCAAGCCGGCCCAGGCCTGGATCGCGGACTACTGGACGATGCGGCGCGCCGGCGACGTGCGATCGGCGTACCGGCTGGATCTCGACGGCAGCGTCGAAGACGATCCCAGCGACGAGGACATCCGCAAGGCCGTCGGTCTGATCGCGGGCGGCCAGAAGGACTTCGCCATTCTGAGCCGCGCCGATGCGTCCCGGAGCGATGATGACGACGATGACGATGTCGGCGACGACTTCCTGCAGATCCTGCGGGAGCCGGACGGATCGATCCGGCTGGAGTTCGGCGTCCCCGGCAATCTTGGTCAGCCCGTGGTCGCGGCCGTCAACGGACCGGTCTCACGTGAGGCGGCGGTCGATGCCCTGATCGACTACCGGCGGCGCGGCGCCAAGTGGCTGGATGCCGGTAGCTGGCGCTATGTGACCGCGCCCGCCTGACCGCCCGGCTCGCCGATGCGCCGCAGGACGTCGGCCAGCACGCGGTCGGCGTCGGCGGCCGGCACGACGCAGGTGCCGGCGGCGGCATGGCCGCCCCCGCCATGGGCGAGCATCAGGGCGCCGACGTCGGCCGTAGACGTCCGGTTCAGCACCGAGTGCCCCATGGCCAGCTCGACCATGCCGTTGGGCTGATCGCTGAGCTGGATCGACAGGTTGGCGTCGCGGAACAGGGCGTAGATCAGGAAGCGGCTGCAGGGGTGGATGACCGCCTCGCCGCGCAGGTCGGCAACGACCGTAGTCCCGACCCGGCGCGAGCAGCGCAGCAGCTGATGCTCGGCCTGCTCGGCATGGGCCAGGTAGAAATGGACCCGCTCCTCGACGTCGGGGATCTTGAGGATCTCCGCGATCGACGGATTGCGGCAATGCACGACCAGGTCGCGCATCAGCTGGTCGCCGGGGATCGTGAACTGGTCGAAGCGGCCGAGCCCGGTGCGCGGGTCGATGATCAGGTTGAGCATCGTCCAGCCGCTGGGCGCCAGGATCTCGTCCTCGCTGTATTGAGCGGCGTCGGCGCGGTCGACCGCGTCCATCATCTCCAGCGAGATGCCGGGAAAGCCAACCTCGCCGCCATAATGCCGGAACACCACGCGGGCGGCCGACGGCGCGGTCGGGTCGATCACCAGGTTGGGCCTGGGGCCGACGCGCTGGACCTCGCTGGAATGATGGTCGAAGGCCAGGTGGACGCCGTCGACGAACGGCAGGTTGGCCGTGATGTCGTCATCGGAGACCGGGATCTGGCCGGCCTGCATATCGCGCGGCGTGGCGAACAGGATGTCCTGCACCAGTCCACGCTCGCGCAGCAGCACCGAGCAAACCAACCCGTCGAAGTCGGCCCGGGTGATCAGGCGTCGCTGGTGGTCGGTCATGGATCGTCGCACATCCCTTCTGGTCGGCGGCATGCCCAAGTGTGCCGACGCGGGCGGGCTTGGGCAAGCGGCCCAAGCGCACTGTGCCGTCGGTCAGTCCCTGTCCTTGGTGCCGAACAGCCGGTCGCCGGCGTCGCCCAGGCCGGGCACGATGTAGGCGCGCTCGTTCAGGTGGCTGTCCAGGGCCGCGGCATAGATCTTCACGGTCGGATGGGCCGCCTGGTAGACGCGGACGCCCTCCGGGGCCGCGACCAGGGCCATGACCCGGATATCCTGGTCGGCGACGCCGTGACGATTGAGCACGTCGGTGGCGTGGCGCGCCGAGTTGCCCGTGGCCAGCATGGGATCGACCAGGATGAACAGCCGGCCCTCGGGCTCGGGCAGCCGCACCATGTATTCCACCGGCTGCTTGGTCGCTTCGTCGCGGTAGATGCCGATATGCCCTTCGCGGGCCGAGGGCATCAGCTCCAGCAGACCAGCCGACATGCCCAGGCCGGCGCGCAGGACCGAGACCACCGCCACCTTCTTGCCGGCGATGCGCGGCGCGTCCATGCCGGTCAGCGGCGTTTCGATCCACCGGAGCGTGACCGGCAGCTCGCGCGTGATCTCGTAGCCCATGAGCAGCGAGATCTCTTTCAGGAGCTGGCGGAACTGGACGGTCGGCGTCTTGCGATCGCGCAAGATCGACAGCTTATGCTGGATCAGCGGGTGATCCAGCACATGCAGGGTCGGAAATTCGCTCATGACCGGGACAAAGACCGCCTCGGGGCTGGTCCCGTCAATCCCCTAAGCGCAGGGGCCCCTAAGCGCAGGGGCGAGGGCCTCAGGCGGCCTTGGCGGCGCGGGCGCGCTCGACCCGGCGCTTCAGGCGGCGGGCCTCGGCGGTCAGCACCGCGTCGCGGGTCGACAGCAGGAAGGCGTCGAGTCCGCCATTGTGCTCGATGGTGCGGATCGCATGGGTCGACAGCCGCAAGCGGACGCTGACGCCCAGCAGGTCGCTCAGCAGCGCCGTTTCCTGCAGGTTGGGCAGGAAGCGGCGGCGGGTCTTGTTGTTGGCATGGCTGACATTGTTGCCAGTCTGCACACCCTTGCCGGTCACGTCACAGCGTCGCGCCATCGCCCAATCCGCCCGATCAATATAAAGCAATGCCAGCGCCGACGGCCCCCGGCCGCGGCGAGGGCGGATGGATAGCCTCGGCGGCGGGTTGCTGTCAAGCGGCGGGCGATGCCATGATCCGTCGCCGTGCGCGTCCGCCACATCCTTCCTGTCCTGTTCGCCGTCTTGACGGCGGCGCCGGTCCTGGCCGGGATGCCGGAGCCGTCCGTCCTCGACCTCGATCGTCTGCCACGGCTGCAGCCGGGGGGCGTGGAGGCTTACCAAGCTTTTCTGATCGAGGGCGTGCACCGCGCCTTCGCCGTGTCGGACGGCGGCGCCTGGGGGGCCGCGGTCAGCCGGGACCAGTTCGCGCAGGCCGCTGCGGCGGCGCTGGCGGCCTGCGCGGCCAAGGCCGCCGGCCCGTGCCGGATCATCGCCGCCGACAACCGCCCGGGCCCGCTTCCGGATCCGCCGACCGACCCGCATCCGGTGGCCGCGGCCGCGGCCGATCCGGAATATCCGTGGTTCGGTCCCGGTGCCGCGCGCGGCGTGCTGCTGTGGTCGCATGGCGGCGGCCGCCGGCCCGAGCTGATCGACCCCTATCCGGCCGCCTTTGCCCGCCGGTTCTCCAATGCCGGGTGGGACGTCTACCGCTTCGAGCGCGCGCTGGCCCGCGATACCACGGCCGAGACGCTGGCGCTCTACCGCAGCACGGTCCAGGCGCTGCGCGCCGCCGGCTATGCGCGGGTGATCGGCGCCGGTCACAGCGCCGGGGCGTGGACCATCCTGACCGCGCTCGATACTCCGGGCCTGCCGCTCGACGGCGCCATCCTGGCTTCGCCGGCGCGCCATGGCACCGACCGGCCGGACAATCCCTACTTCGCGCACGCCCTGCCCGATTTCCAGGCGCGGATGGACGGCCTCGCGGCACCTGATGTGCGCATTGCGGTGCTGCTGTTTGCCGGCGATCCCTTCGACCCGGGGCAGCGGGAGCGGGCCGCCATTGCCGCGGCGGCGCTCCGGGCGCATGGCAATCCCGCCTTGGTGCTGGCCGAGCCGCCGGGTGTCGAGGGCCACATGGCCGGGCTCGAGCCGGAGTTCAACCGCCGCTATGGCGCCTGCCTGCTGGCGTTCATGACCGGCCCGGCCGTGCCCCGGTTCGACTGTCGCGCCGCCGCGCCCTCGGGCTGAGCCCGGCGCCGGCCGTCCCGCCACCGGGCGAACAGGATCAGCAGGGTGATCCCGGCCAGGTTGACGGCGACCTGGGGCAGCCAGCCGGGGGCCAGGCGCAGCGCCGCGCTGCCGACCAGGGACAGCGGCACGCCGACGCAGAACACGTCCAGGCTGTAGCGGCCGCAGCGGATCAGCGGCTGCGCCCAGGCCTGCCGGAAGGCCGGGGCGGTGGCCGGTGCCAGGCGCGCCACCACCAGCGCCACGGCCAGGGCATGCGCCAGCAGCCAGGGTGACAGGTTGCGCTTGTCGAGCGGCCACAGCGCATCCCAGGACGGCACGTCCCAGAAGGCGCCCAGTGCCCACAGGAACGCGACCGGCAGCGCGAACAGCAGGAGCGCCACGGCCGCCCACATCACCAGCCGGCCGCGCGGCACCAGGCTCTGCCCGAGCAGGGCGCCGCGCCCGACCAGGGCGCCGGCCATGAACATCAGTTGCCAGGCCAGCGGGTTGAAGGTCCAGCCCTCGGGATAGCCGAAATCCGGCAGGTTGACGCGGGTCAGCTGGACCGCCAGCCACAGCGCCACCGAGGGCGCCAACGCCCACCAGCCCCAGCGCACGGGCAGCGCCATCATGAGCGGCAGCGCCAGCATCATCGCGACGAACAGCGGCAGGATGTCGAGATAGGGCGGCTGGTACCAGAGCACCAGACCGGCGGCCAGGCTGGCCAGCGGCCGGGCCTCGGTCACCGGATACCGGAACAGGTCGCCGCCGGCCGCCCGTCCGACCAGCGCCAGCAGCGCCGGGATCAGGAGCATCATCCCGGCGAACAGGGCGAGGTGCTTGAGATAGAGCGCCCAGGCCCGGCGCAGCATGTCGCGGACCGCCGCGCGCCGGCCGTCGCGGCGCGCCTTCAGCGTGTACACCGAGGCCAGCGTATAGCCCGACAGGAATACGAACAGCTCGGACGAATCCGAGAAGCCGTAGCTCTTGTGAATCAGCAGGACGAACCAGTTGCCCGAGACGTGGCTGATGAAGATGAAGATCTGCAGCAGCCCGCGGAACCAGTCGAGGCGCAGGTCGCGCGGCGGCCGAACGAGGGGCGCCATCGCCGGCGGTTCCAGGAATACCGTGTCCATATGCCCCCAGATTCGGGCCGGCCGGCGCCAGGTTACTCGGTGATGGGTCCCAAGGCCGCGAGCAGCCGGCGGGCAGCAACGGCCGGCGGCAGCCGGCCCTGGGCGACCTCGGCCTCGGCGGCGCGGGCGGCGGCGGCCACGCCAGGATCGCGCCGCAACCGCTCGACCACCAGCTCCGTGACCTCGCGCCACAGCCGGGCGAGGCGCTGGTCCTCGCGGCGTTTCTGCCAGCGGCCCGACTCCCGGGCATGGTTGCGGAAGCGCGCCATCGCCGCCCATATGTCGGCGATGCCGGCGCCGGTCACGGACGAGCAGGCGAGGACCGGCGGCGACCACCCGGGATCGGCGGCGCGCAGCAGATGCAGGGCGGCCTGGTAGTCGGCGACCGCGCGCCCGGCGGCGGCGGCGGTGTCGCCGTCCGCCTTGGTCACGACCAGCAGGTCGGCCAGCTCGACGATGCCCTTCTTGATGCCCTGCAGGCTGTCGCCACCGGCCGGCGGTAGGAGCAGGCAGAACAGGTCGGTGAGCTCGGCGACCGCTGTCTCGCTCTGGCCGACGCCCACGGTCTCGACCAGCACGACGCCGAATCCGGCGGCCTCGACCAGCGCGATGGCGTCGGCGGTGCGGCGGGCGACGCCGCCCAGGGTGGCGCCGGCCGGCGACGGCCGGATGAAGGCGCGCGGATCGCGCGACAGGCCGTCCATGCGCGTCTTGTCGCCCAGGATCGCGCCGCCCGACAGCGGCGACGACGGATCGACGGCCAGCACCGCGACCCGGTGGCCGAGGCTCAGGACATGTCGGCCGAAGGCCTCGATGAAGGTCGACTTGCCGACCCCGGGCACGCCCGAGATGCCGAGGCGCAGGCTGTCGGCCGCCGGTGCGGCGGCCAGGCGCTCGATCAGCGCCTCGGCTTGGACCCGATGGTCGGGGCGGCTCGACTCCACGAGCGTGATGGCGCGCGCCAGCGCGCGCCGGTCGCCGCGGCGCACGGCCTCGGCCAGCGCGCCTGGGTCGGTCACGTCGCGGCGACGGCAGCGGCGGCCGGTGCGTCGTCGTCCTCGTGACCTTCGAGCTGGCGCGCCCACATCTGGGCGTAGCGGCCGCCCAGGCGCAGCAGCTGGCCGTGGCTGCCGCGCTCGACGATGCGGCCGGCGTCCAGCACCAGGATCTCGTCGGCCCCGACCACGGTCGACAGGCGGTGGGCGATGACCAGGGTGGTGCGTTCGGCCGACACCTGGTCGAGGCTGGCCTGGATCTCCTTCTCGGTCTTGCTGTCGAGCGCCGAGGTCGCCTCGTCGAAGATCAGGATCTTCGGCCGCTTCAGGATGACCCGGGCGATCGCCACACGCTGCTTCTCGCCGCCCGACAGCTTGAGGCCGCGCTCGCCGACCCGGGTCTGGTAGCCGTCGGGCAGGCCGGTTATGAAGTCGTGGATCCGCGCCAGGCGCGCCGCCTCCTCGACCTCGGACGGTGTGGCGTCAGGCCGGCCGTAGAGGATGTTGTAGTAGACGGTGTCGTTGAACAGCACCGTGTCCTGCGGGACGATGCCGATCTGGCGGCGCAGCGACGATTGCCGCACGTCCCGGATGTCCTGGCCGTCGATGGTGATGCGGCCGCCGGTGGTGTCGTAGAAGCGATAGAGCAGGCGCGACAGGGTCGACTTGCCGGCGCCCGACGAGCCGACGACCGCGACGGTGCGCCCGGCCGGCACGTCGAAGTCGATGCCATGCAGGATCTCGCGCCTGTTGTCATAGCCGAAGCGCACGTCCTCGAAGGCGATGGACCCGCCGGCGACGGCCAGGTCGGGGGCGTCCGGCCGGTCGGCGACCTCGCGCTCGATGCCGAGCAGCGAGAACATGGTCTCCATGTCGGTCAGCGACTGGCGGATCTGGCGGTAGACGAAGCCCAGGAAGTTGAGCGGCAGGTACAGCTGGATCAGGTAAGTGTTGACCAGCACGAAGTCGCCGACCGTCATCCGGTGCCCGACCACGCCAGAGCCGGCCATGATCATCACCGCGCCCAGACCGACCGCAATGATCGCGCCCTGGCCGACATTGAGCGCCGACAGCGAGGTGGCGCTACGCACCGCCGCCTGCTCGTAGCGGCGCAGGGCCTGGTCGAAGCGCCGGGCCTCGTGCGCCTCGTTGCCGAAATACTTCACCGTCTCGTAGTTCAGCAGGCTGTCGATGGCCTTGGTGTTGGCCTCGGAATCGCGCTCGTTCATCTCGCGGCGGAACTTGGTCCGCCATTCGGTGACGGTGATCGTGAAGACGATGTAGCCCACGATCGTGACCAGCGTGACCAGCGCGAAGGCCCAATTGTACAAGCGCCACAGGATGCCGCAGACCAGCAGGATCTCCAGCAGCGTCGGCAGCACGTTGAACAGCATGAACGACAGCAGGAACTCGATGCCCTTGGTGCCGCGCTCGATGGCTCGGGAGAGGCCCCCGGTCTGCCGGTCCAGGTGGAAGCGCAGCGACAGCGCGTGCAGGTGCCGGAAGGTCGAGAGCCCGACCGAGCGCACGGCGCGCTGGGCGACCCGGGCGAACAGGGCGTCGCGCAGCTCGCCGAAGGCCTGGGAGCAGATGCGCAGGATGGCATAGGCCACGATCGCCGCGATCGGCACCGCGGCCAGGGCGGCGGCGCCCTGACCCGGGGTCAGCGCGTCGACGGCGCGCTTGTACAGGATCGGCACGCCGACATTGGTGAGCTTGGCGATCGCGAGGCAGGCCAGCGCCGCCACGACGCGGGCCTTGAGGCCGAACTCGCCGGCCGGCCAGATGTGCGGCAGCAGGCTGCGGACGGCGGCGAGGTCGGAGCTGGCGCGCGGAGAGGACAACGGACGGCTTCCCGGGCTGCGGACGGAGATCCGTCCAAGATGGGGCGGGCGCGGCAAACTTGCATCGCCTGATTGGGGGAGCCCATGCTGGGCGCCATGATCAAGGCACATGGCGGGGCTGTTGGCGGCGCGATCGCGGCCTGGGCGGCGGCGATGGGCCGGGCGGCGCTCGACCTGGTGCTGCCGCCGCGCTGCCTGGCCTGCGGGGCGATCGTCGCCGAGCCGCGCACCCTGTGCCTGGGCTGCTGGCAGGGCCTGACCTTCATCGCCGAGCCGGTGTGCGCCGGTTGCGGCGTGCCGTTCCCGGTGCCGCTGCCGGCGGGGAGCCGCTGCGCCGCCTGCCATGCGCGGCCCTGGCGCTTCGACCGCGCCCGTGCCGCCCTGGTCTATGACCGCGCCAGCCGGCCGATGATCCTGCGCTTCAAGCATGCCGACCGGCTGGACCTGGCCCCGGCCTTCGCCGGCTGGATGGCGCGGGCCGGATCCCAGCTGCTGGCCGAGGCCGATCTCATCGCTGCCGTGCCGCTGCACCGCTGGCGGCTGCTCGGGCGCCGCTACAACCAGGCCGCGGTGCTGGCGATGGCGCTCGGCCGGCTGGCGGGCAAGCCGGTATGTCCGGACCTGCTGGTGCGCCGGCGCCGGACCCCGAGCCAGGGCGGCCTCGACCCCGGCCAGCGCCGCCGCAATGTCGAGGGCGCCTTCGCCGTCCGGGCGGCGGTTCGGGCCCGCGTGGCCGGCCGGCGGGTGCTGCTGGTCGACGACGTCAACACCACAGGCGCCACCCTGTCGGCCTGCGCCGGGGTGCTCAAATCGGCCGGGGCTGCCGCCGTCGACGCCCTGACCCTGGCCCGCGTGCCGCTGGCCACGGAGGAGCGGCATGTTCCCGATGCAACGCCCGGCGGCTTCTCATGAAACCGCTCTATGCCTATGTCTCTGTGGGAGCCAGCTGGAGAGGGTTCGGGAATGCCGACCGTGGAAGTCTATTCGACGCCGTTCTGCCCCTATTGCGCCCGGGCCAAGCGGCTGCTCGACGGCAAGGGCGTGCGCTATACCGAGATCGACCTCTATGTCGAGCCCAACCGCCGCGCCGAGATGGTCAGCCGGGCGGGCGGCCGGTCGACGGTGCCGCAGATCTTCATCGGCGCCACCCATGTCGGCGGCTGCGACGATCTGATGGCGCTGGACGAGGCCGGCAAGCTGGACCCGATGCTGCAATAGGCCCATGCAGCAACAGGCTTGCGTCGGCCGGCGCGCCGAACAATGGTGCGTGCATACGTCTGCAGTCAGGAGCTGGATCGGCCGTCGATGATCGTCTATGACCTCAAATGCTCGCACGGGCACCGGTTCGAAGGCTGGTTCCGCGACAGCGCGGCCTTCGAGCGCCAGGCCGGTGCCGGCGAGGTGGTGTGCGCGGTCTGCGGCGACGCCACGATCGCCAAGGCGCCGATGGCGCCGCGTCTGGGCAAGGGCAAGGCCGCCGACGAGGCCCACGCCGCCAAGCAGCGGGCCGAGGCCATCCGGATGCTGGCCGACCTGCGCCGCAAGGTCGAACAGAACTGTGACTATGTCGGCGACCGCTTCGCCGAGGAGGCGCGGCGGATCCATTACGGCGAGACCGATCCCCACGGCATCTATGGCGAGGCGACCGCGGACGAGGCCCGCGAGTTGGCCGAGGAGGGTGTCGAGGTCGCGCGCATTCCCTGGGTGCCGGTGTCGGACGCGTGACGCCCCGGGATCAGCTCGCCGTCCGCTTCGTGGCAAACGCCAGATAGTTCACCGACAGGTCGCGGCTCAGGCCCCAGCCGCCGAGCGGTCGGTAGGTCATGCCGGCCAGCTCTTCGATCCGGATGCCGTGCGGCGCCAGGCCGGCGCGCAGCTCCGACGGGCGGACGAAGCGGCGCCACTCGTGGGTGCCGCGCGGGACCCAGCGCAGCACATGCTCGGCCATCACGATGCCAAGCGCGAACGCCGGTCCCGTGCGGTTGAGGGTCGCCAGCACCAGGCAGCCGCCGGGGGCCGCCAGCTCGGCGCAGGCGCCGAGAAAGGCCGGCACGTCGGGCACATGCTCGACCACCTCGAGCGCCAGCACGATGTCGAAGCGCCGGCCCTCGGCCACCAGGTCCTCGGCCGTGGCCTGGCGATAATCGATGGCCAGGCCGGCGGCTTCGGCATGGACCCGCGCCGCCGCGACCGTCTCGGCGCCGCCGTCGATGGCGGTGACCGCCGCGCCGAGGCGCGCCATGGGCTCGGCGACCAGGCCGCCGCCGCAGCCGATGTCGAGCAGGGTCAGGCCGGCGAAGGGCTTGAGATCGGCCGCGCTGCGTCCGAAATGATCGCCGACGCGGTCGCGTACGAAGCCGAGGCGCGTCGGGTTCAGGCGGTGCAGGGGCTCGAACGCGCCGCCGCGCCGCCACCAGCGGTCGGCCAGGGCGGCGAATTTGGCGATCTCGGCGGGATCGAGGCTGGCCATGGCGTCCATCCTTTTCGCGCGCGACCGGGGCGAGTATGTATAGCCGCTTTCGCGGCCGGCCAAGCCGATTGCCGTCCCGTCAGGCCCCCATGCAGGAACGATCCGAGGAGACATGGCGCGCATCGTGATGAAATTCGGCGGCACCTCCGTCGCCGATCCCGACCGGATCCGCAATGTCGCGCGCCGCGTCAAGCGCGAGGTCGACGCCGGCCACCAAGTGGCCGTCGTGGTCTCGGCCATGGCCGGCGTGACCAATCAGCTGGTCGCCTGGGTCACCGGCATCGACCCGCTGCATGACGCGCGGGAGTACGACACCGTGGTCGCCAGCGGCGAGCAGGTGACCGCCGGCCTGACCGCCCTGGCCCTGCAGAGCCTGGGCGTGCCGGCCCGCTCGTGGCTGGGCTGGCAGATCCCGCTGCGGACCGACGACGCCCATGGCAAGGCGCGCATCGTCGACATCGGCTGCCACGAGCTGATTCGCCGGATGGCGGATGGCCAGGTGGCGGTGGTCGCCGGCTTCCAGGGCCTGGGCTCGGACAACCGGATCACCACCCTCGGCCGCGGCGGCTCCGACACCTCGGCCGTGGCCCTGGCCGCGGCGCTGGAGGCCGATCGTTGCGACATCTTCACGGATGTCGACGGCGTCTATACCACCGACCCGCGCATCGTGACCCGGGCGCGGAAGCTGGATAAGATCACCTACGAAGAGATGTTCGAGATGGCGTCGCAAGGCGCCAAGGTCCTGCAGACCCGGTCGGTGGAACTGGCCATGAAGCACCGGGTCCGGCTTGCGGTCCTTTCGAGCTTCAACGACGTGCCGGGCACGCTGGTGTGCGGCGAGGATGAGATCGTGGAACAGGAAGTCGTCAGCGGAATCGCCTACTCCCGGGATGAAGCCAAGATCACGCTCACCAAGGTCTCCGACCGCCCGGGGGTCGCGGCCGCGATCTTCGGGCCGCTGGCCGACGCGGCGGTGAATGTCGACATGATCGTGCAGAACGTGTCGGCCGACGGCCGCACGACCGACATGACCTTCACCATCAACCGCCCCGACCTGCCGCGCACCCTCAAGGTGCTCGAGGAGCACAAAGCGGCGCTCGGCTTCGCCGAGATCACGCCCGACGCCAACGTCGCCAAGATCTCGGTGATCGGCGTCGGCATGCGCAGCCACCCCGGCGTGGCGCTGACCATGTTCCGCACCCTGGCCGAGAAGTCGATCAACATCCAGTTGATCTCGACTTCCGAGATCAAGGTCAGCGTCCTGATCGCCGAGGAGTATTGCGAGCTGGCCCTGCGCGCCCTGCACACCGCGTACGGGTTGGACGTCGCCTGACATGGCGCACGCCGCCGACCCGCACCGGGCGCATCTCGACCTGCTGTGGCGGCGGGGGACCGAGTTCCTCGGCACCGACCTCGCGATCATGGGCGGGGCCATGACCTGGGTGTCGGAGCGCAACCTGGTGGCCGCGATCTCGAACGGCGGCGGCTTCGGCGTCATCGCGTCGGGCTCGATGCCGCCCGACGTGCTCGATGCCGAGATCGCCGCCACCGCCGACCTCACGGCCAAGCCGTTCGGCGTCAACCTGATCCTGATGCATCCCGAGCTCGACCGGCTGGCCGATATCTGCATCGGCCGCCAGGTCGGCCATGTGGTGCTGGCCGGCGGCCTGCCGTCGGCGGCGATCCTGAAGAAGCTGAAGGATGGCGGCTGCCGCACCCTGTGCTTCGCGCCGTCGGTCGGGGTCGCGCGCAAGCTCGTGCGCATGGGCGCCGACGCCCTGATCATCGAGGGCATGGAGGCCGGCGGCCATATCGGCCCGGTGTCGACCTCGGTGCTGGCCCAGGAGATCCTGCCGGCCATCGCCCAGGTGCCGGTGTTCGTGGCCGGCGGCATCGGCCGCGGCGAGGCGATCCTGGCCTATCTGGAGATGGGGGCGGCCGGCTGCCAGCTCGGCACCCGCTTCGTGTGCGCGGCCGAGTCGATCGCCCACCCGCGCTTCAAGCAGGCGTTCATCCGCGCCGACGCCCGCGACGCCGTGCCGTCGGTGCAGCTCGACCCGCGCTTTCCGGTGATCCCGGTGCGCGCCCTGGTCAACCAGGCGAGCGACCTGTTCGTCGAGACCCAGCGGCGGGTGATTGCCGCGTTCAACGCCGGCGCCTTGAGCCAGCGCGAGGCGCAGCTCGAGATCGAGCATTTCTGGGCCGGCGCCTTGCGTCGCGCGGTGCTGGAGGGCGACGTCGAGCATGGCTCGCTGATGGCCGGCCAGAGCGTCGGCATGGTGCTGGCCGAGCAGACCACCCGGGCGATCCTGGTCGAGCTGATGGATCAGGCAACCGCGGCACTGGCCGCTCGCGACGGCCGTTTCGACGGCGGGCGAACGCCTGCCCGGGCGGTTTTCTAATGGCCGCGGCGGCGGCCTGGACCGGGTCGCGCCGCCTGCTCAAGCGTCTCAGGGACCTGATGGCGGCGGAGAGCTCGGCCCAGGCGCGGCTCGACCGCGTGGTGCGCCTGATCGCTGCCGACATGGTGGCGGAGGTGTGCTCGGCCTACATCCTGCGCGCGGGCGAGGTGCTGGAGCTGTTCGCCACCGAAGGCCTGAGGCCGGAGGCGGTGCACAACACTCGCCTGCATGTCGGCGAGGGCCTGGTCGGCGACATCGCGCTGCACGCCCGGCCGCTGGCCCTGGCCGACGCCTGGGCGCATCCCAAGTTTGCCTACCGGCCCGAGACCGGCGAGGAGATCTACCGCTCGCTGATGGGCGTGCCGATCATGCGGTCGGGCCGGGTCACCGGCGTGCTGGTGGTGCAGAACCGCACCCAGCGCGGCTATACCGAGGAAGAGGTCGAGACCCTCGAGACCGTGGCCATGGTGCTGGCCGAGCTGGTGGCGTCGGGCGAGCTGGTCGACCCCGACGAGGCCCACGATGCCGAGTCGGCCCTGGCGCCGCGCCGGCTGGAGGGGGTGAAGCTCCATGACGGCGTAGCGGTCGGCCAGGCGGTGCTGCACCAGCCCCGCATCGTGATCCGCCAGATGGTGGCCGAGGATCCCAAGGCCGAGCATCAGCGCCTGGAGCGGGCCGTGCTGGCGATGCAGTCGGCGCTCGACCGCATGCTGGCGTCGGAGGAGCTGGGGGCGGGCGAGCATCGCGACGTGCTCGAGACCTACCGCATGTTCGCCGAGGACCGCGGCTGGCTCGGCCGCATCCGCGAGACGATCCAGGGCGGCCTGACCGCCGAAGCCGCGGTGCAGAAGGTCCAGAACGACATGCGCGCGCGCATGCGCGACATCCTGGACCCGTATCTGCGCGACCGCCTGCAGGACCTGGAAGACCTGTCGGCACGGCTGCTGCGCCAGCTGATGGGGCCGGTGGCCGCGGCATCGCGGGGGCCGCTGCCCGACGACCTGATCCTGGTCGCGCGCACCATGGGACCGGCCGAGCTGCTGGACTACGACCGCAAGCGGCTGCGTGGGCTGGTGCTGGAAGACGCGTCGCTGACCAGCCATGTCGCGATCGTCGCGCGGGCCCTCGACATCCCGGTCGTGGCCCGCGTCGCCAATGCGTTCGACCGCATCGAGACCGGCGATCCGCTGGTGGTCGACGGCGACCATGGGCAGGTGCTGGTGCGGCCGACCGAGGACGTGCTGGCCAGCGTGCGCGCGGCCATGGAGGTGCGCGCCGCGGCGACCGCCCGCTACGCCGCACTGGCCGACCGCCCGGTGGTCAGCCGCGACGGCATCGCGGTCACGCTCCTGCTCAATTGCGGCCTCAGCATCGACGTGGCGCAGCTCGACGCCACCCGGGCCGCCGGCATCGGCCTGTTCCGCACCGAGATCGCGTTCATGGTGCGCCAGTCCTATCCCGACATCGCGGCCCAGGCCGAGATCTATCGCAGCGTGCTCGACCGCGCCGGCGACCGCCCGGTGATGTTCCGCACCCTCGATGTCGGCGGCGACAAGCGCCTGTCCTACTTGCCGCCGGCGCGCGAGGAGAACCCGGCCATGGGCTGGCGGGCGATCCGCATCGGCCTCGACCGGCCGGCGCTGCTGCGCCAGCAGCTCAGGGCGATGATCCTGGCCGCCGACGGCCGGCCGCTGTCGATCATGTTCCCGATGATCGCTGATGTGGGCGAGATCCGAGCCGCCCGGGCGATCCTGGCCATGGAGCTGGCGGCGGCGGTCCGGCGCCCCGAGCCGCTGCAGGTGGGCATCATGGTCGAGGTGCCGGCCCTGATGTGGCAGCTTGCCGACCTGTTGCCCGCGGTCGATTTCCTGTCGGTCGGGTCCAACGATCTGGTCCAGTTCCTCTATGCCGCCGACCGCGGCAACCCGCTGATGGCCGAGCGCTACGATCCGCTGTCGGCGCCGGTGCTGCGCTGCCTGGCGCAGCTGGCCGCGGCCGCCGACGCCGCCGGCAAGCCGATCACGGTGTGCGGCGAAATGGCCGGCCGGCCGCTGGAGGCGCTGGCGCTGCTGGGTATCGGCTATCGCCGCCTGTCCATGGCGGGCACCGCGGTCGGGCCGGTGCGCGAGGCCATCCGCGCCGCCGACGTGAGCCTGATCCGGCGGCTGCTCGAGCGCTTGCTCGGCCGGCCGGAGCCGCGCATCCGCACGACCTTGAAGGCATTCGCGCGCGACCACGGCCTCGAGGCTTGAGCGGTGGTGCCGACATACCGTCACACCCACTTAAGGTCTTCGTCGCGCGGCAAGGCAACGGTTGCTTCGCGACCGTGGCCCTTATAAAGACTGTGGGCCATAGAGCTGCCGCATTTGTGCGTCGGCATAGAGCATCATGGCTGAGTCGGTGGACATACCTCCCGAAGTCGAGGAGACCAGCTACGCGGCCGGACGCTATGTCGGCGCGATGCTGCGTGCGGCCCGGCTGCAACATGGCCTGGAGCTGAGCGAGATCGCGGGCAGCCTGCGGATCCGCGCGTCGTTTCTGGAGGGCATCGAGCAGGGCCGGCTGCAGGCGCTGCCCGGGGTCGCCTATGCCATCGGGTTCGTGCGCGCCTACGCGGAGTTCCTGGGCCTGGACGGCGCCGAAATGGTGCAGCGCTTCAAGGCCGAGGTCGCCGGGCTCGACCGCAAGCCCAACCTCAGCTTCCCGTCGCCGGCGCCGGAGGGCAAGGTCCCGGGCACCGGCGCGATCGTCCTGTCGCTGGTGGCCGCCGTCCTGCTCTTCGGCGGCGGGTACGTGTTCAAGGGCGATATCGCGCGGCTGGCGATTCGCGTGCCCGAGATACCGGAGCGGCTGGCCGGCCTGCTGCCCGGCGCCCCGTCGTCGTCGGCCGAGGCCTCGGCGCCGACGGGGGCGCCGACCAGGGCCCAGGCAGCGGCGCCGGGCAAGGACGCCGGCGCGCCTGAACCGGAGATCGCGCCGGCGCCGCCCGGGATGCTGCCGGCGAGCTTGCCGGCAGCGGCGCCGGTGCCCGCGGTGTCCCCGCCAGCGGCGGCGCCGGTGGCCGCGGTTGCGTCGCCCCTGGTGCCGCCGTCCCTGGTCCCGTCGTCCCCGGTCCCGTCGCCCGTGCCCCCCTCGCCGGCGCCTGTGGTGGCCGCGGCCGAACCCGTTGCCCCGGCCGCGGCTCCGGCGCCAGTAATGGTGCCGCCGCCAGCCGCCGCCGGCACAGCGCCAGCGGCGCCGAAGCCGGCCTTGGGGCTGCCGGGCACGGCCCCGGCCCCCATTGCCGCCGAGCCGGCGATCCCGGCGCCGCCGCAGATCGCGGCCGTGCCCTCCGACACCCGCGTGTTCGGCTCGACCAATGCCGACAGCCGCGTGGTCCTGCGCGCCAAGGGCGATAGCTGGGTGCAGATCCGCGACAGCGACAACCAGCCGGTGCTGTCGCGCCTGCTGCGTGCCGGCGACGTCTACAAGGTGCCCAACAAGCCCGGGCTGACCATGGTCACGGGCAATGCCGGGATGCTGGAGATCACGGTCGACGGCGTCAGCCTGCCGCCGCTCGGCGATGTCGGGGTCGTCCGCAAGAACGTCTCGCTCGACCCGGATCGGCTGCATCCGGTGTTGAATTGACATAGATTGGCGCGGGCGCGACGGCGGACGAGCGGGGCGGCATGGACGACGAGGTTAGGATCGACGACTCCCGGGTGGGCCGCGCCCTGGAGGACGTGCTTTGGGTGTTGCGCCGCCTGGAGCCGCTGCTGTCCGGGCTGGTGGTCGAGGCGCGCGACGGCCGGCGCCAGGTCGAGACCCTGACCGAAGCGATCGGCGAGCTGCGCGGCCGGCTGTCCTCGGCAGAGGAGGAGCTGGAGGCCCTGCGCGAGCGTCAGTCGGCGGTGGGCGAAACGGTCGGGCGGGCCGGCGAGGCGATCGCCCGGGTCGACGGCCGCATCGGCGAGATCAGCGCCCGGCTGCCCAGCCCCTGGGGCATCGGCGTGCTGGTGATCGCGCTGTTCGGGCTGGCCTTCGTGCTGATGCGCTTCGGCGCGGTTCATCCTGGATCCGGGCTTTGACCCGGCCCTTGATCCGGGCGCCCGGCATCCGCACTTTGACCCCGGTAATCCTGCGAGGTCCGATCCCATGAGCGTGCGCCCCTATCGCGAGATCCATCGGCGCAAGAGCCGCAAGATCATGGTCGGCCCGGTACCGGTCGGCGGCGACGCGCCGATCACCGTGCAGTCGATGACGAACACGCTGACCGCCGACGCCAAGGCCACCATCGAGCAGATCCAGCGGCTGGAGGCGGTCGGCTGCGACATCGTGCGGGTGTCGTGCCCGGACGTCGAATCGACGGCGGCGCTGCCCGAGATCGTGCGCGCGGCCAAGATCCCGGTCGTCGCCGACATCCATTTCCATTACAAGCGCGCCATCGAGGCGGCCAAGGCGGGGGCCGCCTGCCTGCGCATCAATCCCGGCAACATCGGTTCGGCCGACCGCGTGCGCGAGGTGGTGCAGGCGGCCAAGGACCATGGCTGCTCGATGCGCATCGGCGTCAA
>CAZEFK010000062.1:0-34331 GCA_964511405.1 uncultured Comamonadaceae bacterium
ACAACCCGATGTGCCCCGCCGGCGAGATGTGCAGGGCGGCCGGCGGCGGGTTCGCGGCCGCGGTGGTCATCGAAAGCCTGGGCCAGGCGGTCCGCGCCGCTGGCTTCCTGGTCCCGGCCGCGCTCGGGATCCAGGAGGTCGGCTATGTCGTGCTGTGCGGCTGGCTCGGCCTGCCGCCAGCCCCGGCGCTGGCACTGGCGCTGGTGCGCCGGCTGCGCGACGTGGCCCTGGGCGTGCCCAGCCTGGCCTTGTGGCTGCGGCTCGATCGCAAGCCGGCCGGCGCGGGGGCGGACCGCCGCGCCGCCGCGCCCGCGATGACGGAATGAAGCCGATGCGCGTCCTTGGCGTCCATCCCGGACCGCTGATGTACGCCAAGGTGTTCCTGCGGCTGGAGCCGCTGGGGCTGGAGCTGGTCGCCGCCGCAGCGCTGGCGGCCGGGCATGCGGTGCAGGTGATCGACCTGCAGGTCGAGAGCGTGCGCGCCTATTATCGGCGCCTCGCGGACTGGCGCCCCGATGCCGTGGTGGTCTCGTGCAACTACCTGGCGAACCTGCCCGAGGTCGTCGATCTTGCCCGCGAGACCAAGCGGCGGTTGCCCGGCACGGCCGTCGTGGTCGGCGGCCACAGCGCCTCGTTCGTGGCCGAAGCCCTGCTCGACCATGCCGAAGGTGCGGTCGACGTCGTGCTCAAGGGCGAGGGCGAAGCTGGTCTGCCGCCGCTGCTGGAAGCGCTGGCGGCCGAGCGCGACCCGGCAGCGCTGTGCACGCTGCCGGGCGCCGTCACCCGGGCCGGCGCCGGGCCGCGGCCGGGCTTCGTCGACAGCCTGGACCGGCTGCTGCCGGCGCGCGGATTGCTGCGCCATCGCCGCCGCTATTTCATCGGCGCGCTCGATCCCTGCGCCTCGATCGAGTTCTCGCGCGGCTGCCCGTGGGACTGCGCCTTCTGCAGCGCCTGGACCTTCTACGGCCGCAGCTACCGCCTGATCAGCCCCGAGCGCGTGGCCGAGGACCTGGCCCGGATCCGCGAGCCTGGTATCTTCATCGTCGACGACGTCGCCTTCATCCATGCCGAGCACGGCCAGGCGATCGGCGAGGCGATCGCCCGCCGCGGCATCGCCAAGCGCTACTATCTGGAGACCCGCGGCGACGTGCTGCTGCGCAACCTGGATGTCTTCAAGCTGTGGGCTCGGCTCGGGCTGGACATGATGTTCCTGGGACTGGAGGCGATCGACCAGGAGGGCCTGGCGCGGTTCCGCAAGCGCGTGTCCCTGGGCCGCAATTTCGAGGCGCTGGAGGCGGCGCGCGCGCTCGGCATCTCCGTCGCGGTCAACCTGATCGTCGACCCGGATTGGGACGAGGCGCGCTTCGCGGCGGTCCGTCAGTGGTGCCTGGAGGTGCCTGAAATCGTCAATCTCAGCGTCAACACGCCCTATCCCGGGACCGAGACCTGGACGACCGAGGCGCGGCGGCTGGAGACCCGCGACTACCGGCTGTTCGACATCCAGCATGCGGTGCTGCCGACGCGGCTGCCGCTCGACCGCTTCTACGGCGAGCTGGTCCGGACCCAGCGGGTGCTGGCCGCCAAGCACATGGGCTGGCGGGCGCTGCGCCAGGCCTCGGGCGTGGCGGCCGGCCGGCTGCTGCGCGGCCAGACCAATTTCGTGAAGAGCCTGTTCAAGTTCCACAGCGTCTACGACCCGGCGCTGCTGCTCGCCGACCACCGCCGCCCGGTCCGCTACCAGCTGCCGCCGCCGGCGCCCGCCGCGCGGTCCGATCTCTATATCCACGCCCGCAGCCGGGTCACTCCGTCGGCACCGCCTGGCCCCGCTTGACCGTGCCCAACGCGACGCGGGTGCGGAAGCGCCGGATGTTCCCGTTCTCGGCGACCAAGCGCTGCATCAGGACGTCATAGTCCTCGACATCGCGCGCGGTCACGACCAGGCAGTAGTCGGTGTCGCCGGTGACGTACCAGGCCTCCTGCACCGCCGGCTCGGCCGCCAGCCAGCGCTTGAGGCCGGCCAGCAGCTCCGGCCGCTCGCGCTCGACCTCCAGGTCGACGATCACGGTCAGCGGCCGGCCGACCGCCTTGGCGTCGACCACGGCGCGCTCGGCCGCGATCACACCGTCCGCGCGCAGCCGCGCCAGCCGCCGCTGCACCGCCGACGCCGACAGCCCGACGGCGGCGCCGATCGCCTCGGCCGGCTGCCGGGCATCGTCTTGGACCAGCGCCAGGATGCGGCGGTCGAAGGGATCGAGCGTCATGGCCGCAGGATAGCGGATGATCGCGCGGAAAATCTGTATTGATCGAGGAAAACTCGCGGCTTTGCCGCGCCGGCGCCGGCTACCATGCCGCGCATGACGCCGATCGCCCTGCCCACCCATGCCGCTTCCGTGGGAGCCCCCTGATGCTCGACCCCCAGCGGATCCTCGCCGCGCGCGGCCGGATCGACCCCGTGTTCCTGGACACGCCCCTGTTCGGCGCGGCCGGCCTCGACGCCGCCCTCGGCTGCACCGTGCTGGCCAAGGACGAGACGCGCACGCCGATCGGCTCGTTCAAGGGCCGCGGCACCGAGTGGTTCGCGGCCACGGCGCTCAAGCCGGGCGAGGCCGTCGTGTGCGCCTCGGCCGGCAATTTCGGCCAAGGGCTGGCGCGCGCCGCGGCCAAGCGCGGCCATCGCTGCACGGTGTTTGCCGCCACCACGGCCAATCCGCTGAAGCTCGAGGCCATGCGCCGCCTGGGGGCAGAGGTGCGGCTGGCCGGCGCCGACTTCGATGCCGCCAAGAAGGCGGCCCGCGACCATGCCGGCGCCGCGGGCGAGCGCTTCGTCGAGGACGGCGCCGAGCCGGCGATCGCCGAAGGCGCCGGCACCATCGGGCTGGAGCTGGCAGCTGGTGCGCCCGGGCTCGATGTGGCGGTGGTGCCGCTCGGCAACGGGGCGCTGCTGGCCGGAGTCGGCGCGGCACTGCGCCATGCCGCGCCGGGCGTCGAGATCGTGGCGGTGGTCGCCGCGGCGGCGCCGTCGATGCAGCTGTCGCTGGCCGCCGGCCGGCCGGTCGAGACGGCCAGCGCCGACACCATCGCCGACGGCATTGCCGTGCGGGTGCCGGTGCCGGAGGCCCTGACCATGCTGGCGGGCTGCTACGACGACATCGTCGCGGTGCCGGAGGCCGGGATGCGCGACGCCATGCGCTTGGCCCATCGTCATCTCGACTGCGTCCTGGAGCCGTCGGGCGCCGCCGCCCTGGCCGCGATCCTGGCCGATCCCGCGCGCTTCCGCGGCCGCCGGGTCGCGGCGATCCTGACCGGCGGCAACATCGCCCCTGCCGACCGCGACTGGCTGGCCCAACCATGAAGCTCCTTTACCAGACCCATTCGCCCTATGCCCGAAAAGTGCTGGTCTTCGCCCACGAGGCCGGACTGGCCGACCGGCTGGCGGTGGTCCATCACGAGACCAGCCCGGTGCGCCCCAACGCCGAGGTGCGGGCGCTCAATCCCCTGGGCACGGTGCCGGTGCTGATCGCCGAGGGTGGCGCGATCTTCGACTCCGACGTCATCTGCGACTATCTCGACCGGCTTCATGACGGCCCGCGCCTGATCCCGGCCGACGGGATCAGGCGCTGGCGGGCGCTGCGCCTGCAGGCGCTGGCCCAGGGCCTGGCCGCGGCCGGCATCGCCCTGCGCTGGGAGACCGAGCGGCGCCCCGCGGCCGTGCGCTGGCCGCCGATGCAGGACGGCCAGGCGGCCAAGCTCGCCGCCGCCTACGACTTCCTGGAGGGCGAGGTCCCGGACGGCCCGGTCGACATCGGCCAGATCGCGCTCGCAACAGCGCTCGGCTGGATCGAGTTCCGCCGCCTGCCGATGCCGGAGGCGCGCCACCCCCGGCTGCGGGCATGGTTCGCCGCCTTCGCGACGCGGCCGTCGATGGTAGCGACCGCGATGTCGGGGGACACGCACGACTGAGGCTCGCCCGTTCCCGACCGCGGATCCGAGTCGTGGTGCTGCGCCGACGGCGTTCCTCCCAGCAGGCCGAGGTGATACCGTCCGATCATGCGGCCCAAACTGACAAGCATAACACTCCGCGGCTTCAAGACGATTCGCGACCTGGCCGGCT
Organism: uncultured Comamonadaceae bacterium; assembly: GCA_964511405.1. Classification (GTDB taxonomy): domain Bacteria; phylum Pseudomonadota; class Alphaproteobacteria; order Elsterales; family Elsteraceae; genus CAZEFK01. The sequence goes on from CAZEFK010000062.1 coordinate 4,112, forward strand.
TCGATCCCCGCGAACGGACGCTCCTAATCGGCCCGAACGGCGCCGGGAAAAGCAACCTCGTCTCGTTCTTTCGGCTGCTGTCTTGGGCTCTGGTACCTCCCGGTCAACTGCAAGAGCATATCGCGCGGCAGGGCGGGGCCAACGCGCTGCTGTACCGAGGGGCTAGTGTCACGCCTCAGATCGAAGCGGCGTTGACGTTGACCACCGACGCCGGCCGCAACGACTACGGCTTCCGATTGTTCTACGCTGCCAACGACCGGCTGATCTTTGCCGACGAGTCGTTTCGGTTCCGCCGTCCGGGCCAGGACCGCCCGGCCCCCGGCCTGGGCGCCGGGCATGTCGAACCCCGGCTGATCGCCCTGGCGGAGGAGGGCAACCCGACAGCCGTCACGATCTTGTCCATGTTGCGACGGATCATCGTTTACCAGTTTCATAACACCGCAGCGACGGCACGGATCCGCGGCAAGTGGGATGCCGCCGACAACCGCTACCTCAAGGAGGACGGTGGCAATCTCGGGGCCGTCTTGCACCGGCTGAAGGTCGAGCGGCCGCGGCATTACGCCAAGATCGAGCGCACCGTCCGTCTGGCCCTACCGTTCTTCGCCAGCTTCGACCTTCAACCAGACAGCGCCGGCCGCGTCCTGCTGCAATGGCGGGAGGTCGGCAATGACCAACTGTTCAGCGCATCGCAGGCGTCCGATGGTATGTTACGGTTCATGGCGTTGGTCGCCCTGCTACTGCAGCCCGAGGACGAGTTGCCCGACATGCTCGTATTGGACGAGCCGGAACTGGGCCTACATCCCTACGCAATCCAGATGATCGCCGGGATGATCCATAGTGTGTCCAAACACGTGCAAGTCCTGGTTGCTACTCAGTCGGTATCGCTGATCGACCGCTTCGAACCCGATGACATCGTCGTCGCCAATCGGTCAGCCGACAACGGCACGACCCTGCATCGCCTGGAGGCCGCCGACCTGGCCACCTGGCTGGAGACTTATACACTTTCTGAACTGTGGGAGAAGAACGTCATCGGCGGGAGACCGTCTCGGTGATCCGCCTGCACATGGTGGTGGAAGGCCAAACCGAGGAGGCTTTCGTCAACAACGTCTTGCGTGATCACCTGGCGACACACGGTATCTATGCTGACACCCGATGCGTAGAGACTGGACGCTATCACGGGACCGTCTATCGTGGTGGACTAGTAAACTACGAGAAGCTAGCGATAGACTTGGCGGCATGGATGAAGCAGGACGGTAGTCCGGAGTGCTGGTTCACTACCATGGTGGATTTCTTTCGCCTGCCGGCGGATTTTCCTGATCGCGCGGCAGTGCCCGTCCATCTTCCCGCGCCCGACCAAGTTGCCCGTTTGGAGCGGGCGATGAAGATTGACATGGTCCAGCGCCTGGAGGGGCAGCGGGTGGCGGATCGGTTCATCCCCTATATCCAAATTCACGAGTTCGAGGCGCTGCTGTTCGCCGATCCCACCCTGTTCGGCTATATCTTTCCCGACAACGCCAACGCGGCGGCCGCGCTGACCGCCATCCGTGCCTGCTTCGCCGGGCCGGAGGAGATCAATGGCGGCGCAAATACTGCACCGTCGAAGCGGATCCTTGCCATCGCGCCGACCTATGACAAGGTCGTCGACGGCCCTGAGCTGGCCGAGCTGATTGGGATCCAGACGCTCTGCGATGAATGCCCTCACTTCAATGAGTGGGTGGCGCGGCTCAAGGCGTTGGGAGCCGAGGGTGCGGGCCACGACGATAGGTGATGGAGCGCGGTGCCGCCCATGACCTGGGAATCTGAGCAACGATCTGCTCGCCGAGTATCCGGCTTCAGTGATCCGCCCGCTATCGCGGGGTAGGTGAAGCCGGAGCCGATGACCCATCGGGGTAAGAGGGGCCAAGGCCGCGCGGCGGCGGCGGCCGATCAAGTCAATTGTTCGACCGGATGACGTCGCCCGCGACCCGGGTGCGGGCCAGGGCGTCCTCGTCCAGCTCGATGCCGAGGCCGGGGGCGTCGGACAGCACCAGGTCGCCGGCGGCGTCGATGTCGACCGGGCGGGCGAGCATGAAGTCGCGGCGCTCCGGGCTCCATTCGGGCGGATCCCAGGGCACTTCCAGGAACGGCGCGTCGGCCAGGCCGGCGGCCAGGTGGCGATGGTGGCGTCGAACAGCCGCCGCGGCTGGCCGGGGGAGACGCACGATTGAGGCTCGCCCGTTCCCGACCTCGGCTCGGGGTTAGTTGACATGCTGCAGGAAATCGCGAAACCGCTCGCTCGGGGGAGCCGACAGCAACTCGGCCGGTTTGCCGTCGTGAACGAGATGCCCGCCGTCCAGGAACAGCAGCCGCGACCCGACGCGACGGGCGAACCCCACCTCGTGGGTGACGACGACCATCGTCATGCCCTCGGTCGCCAATGTCTGCATGACCTTGCGCACCTCCTGCCGCACTTCGGGGTCGAGCGCCGAGGTCGGCTCGTCGAACAGCATCAGCTTCGGCTCGACGGCGAGGGCGCGGGCGATGGCCACCCGCTGCTGCTGACCGCCGGACAGCTGCGACGGGTAATGGCTCATCCGTTCGGCGAGGCCGACTTTCTGCAGCAGGGCCGCCGCGATCTCGCGCGCCTCGGGTTTGGTGCGGCCGCGGGCCCGGATCGGCCCGAACATGACATTCTGCAGCGCGGTCAGGTGCGGGAAGAGATTGAATTGCTGGAAGACCATGCCGGCCTCCAGCCGAATGCGCCTGATGTCGCGGGCGGAGCCCCGCACGCTGACCTCGTCGACGTGCAGGTCGCCATCGCTGATCGTCTCCAGCCCGTTGATGCAGCGGAGCATGGTCGATTTCCCGGACCCGGACGGCCCGATCACGACCGCGACTTCGCCGACGTCGATCGTGAGGTCCAGGGGATGCAGCACGAGATGGCTGCCGAACCGTTTCGTCGCCTGCTCGAATTCGATCATGCTCATGGCAGCCGTGATCTCCGCTCGACGACGCGGAGGCTGTAGGCAAGCAGGGTGATCACGACCAAGTAGATCAGCGCCACCGCCGTCCAGATCTCCACCGCCCGGAAGTTCTGGGACATGATCTCCTGTCCCCGGCGGGTCAGCTCGCCGACGCCGATGACTAGGAAGATCGACGTGTCCTTGACCACGGCGACGACTTGGTTGCCCATGGCGGGCAGCGCCCGGCGGAACGCCAAAGGGGCGATCACGTAAGCGAGGACCGTGCGGAAGCCGAGGCCCATGGCGAGGCCGGCTTCCCGCAGGCCTCCGGGCACGCTGTCGAGCGCGCCCCGGACGATCTCGGCGGTATAGGCGCCCGAATTCACGATCAGGGTGATGATCGCGGCGGTGGTGGCGCCGAGGCGGATGCCCAGCATGAGCGGCAAGGCAAAATAGACGAACATCACCTGCACCACGATCGGCGTGCCGCGGATCAGCGCCACATAGGCTTGGGCCGGCATCGAGACCGGCGAGCCGCCGTAGTTGAGGGCGACCGCGGTCAGGACGCCCAGCACCGTGCCGCCGATCAGCCCGGCGATCGCGATCAGGAACGTAAGCTCAAGGCCTTGCAGCAGGTCCGGCAGAGCGGCAACGACCGCAGTCCAATCGAAACTCATGGCAGGACGTCCTATGCCGGCTCCGCCCCGAACCATTTCTCGCGCAGGGCCTTCAGCCGCCCGTCGGCCTTCATGGCCGCGAGGATCACGTTCGCCGGAGCGACGAGCGGGCCGCCCTTCCGAAAGCCGATGCCGACGTCGCGGCCTTCGAGCGTTGGCCGGATTACCCTGACTTTGCCCCTGCCCGCATTGTTGGCGTAGTACAGCAGCGCCGGCGTGTCGTAGACGACCGCATCCGTGCGCCCGGCCTCGAGCGCCAGCAAGGCGTTGTTGATGCTCGGCAGCTGGTCGAGCGTCGCACCCTTGATGTGATCCTTGATGAAATCGACGGCGGTCGTGCCGGTCTCGGTCCCGATCGTCTTGCCGGCCAGATCGTCGGGCGTCTTGATCGTCGTGTTGCCGGCGCTGGTGAGGGCCACGAGGCCGCTTCGGTAATAGGGATCGGAGAAATCGATCACCTTCTGACGCTCGGGCTTGATGAACAGCTGCGAGACGATGGCGTCGATGTTGCCGGTCTGCAGCGCCGGGATCAGCGCGCCGAACTCCATCGGCTGCACGCGCCATTGCCGATTGAGGCCCTTCGCCACTTCGGCCCAGAGCTCGATGTCGAAGCCGGAATAGCCGTCGCCGTTCTTGAACGCGAATGGCGGGCTACCGACATTGGAACCGACGACAAGTGCCGAGTCTTCGGCTTTCGCCATGTGGGACATCGAGATGGCGGGAACAGCCATCAGGCACAGCTTGAGAAATTCACTCCTTTTCATTTTCGTCTCCTCCCATGAGTGTTTTGAATTTCCCGTGTTCTGGCCTGATCCGGTACATGACGAACAAATCAGGCTGGTCACGGAGAGAGCTTTTCGCAGTCCGTCAGCCGAACGACGCCGCCGAGCCAGCAGCCATCGGGCCGCCCGTCGTCGAGGTTGAAGCGAACCCGGATTTCGGACGGGCGCTTCATCGCGCGCCCCTGGCGGATGGTGATGCGCCGCTCCGAGGCTTCCACAATCCGGTTCGCCAGAAGGCCGAACGACAGGGCAGATGCCGCGATGCCCGTCGCGGCATCTTCCGGATATCCCGAAGAGCGCGGAAACTGGCGGGCATCGACGATCTGTGCCGCCCGGTCGAAAACGGCGTAGGGGTAGAGTCCGGTCGAGCCGATGTCCGCGCAGAGACGCTCGATCCTGGTGAAGTCCGGCGTCAAACCGTCCAGGATCGACGCGCTCCGCAACGGAATAAGCGTTTTGACCCTGCTGGTCCGTGCGTTCTGGATGGGCAGCGGCGCGAGATCTTCGGAACGGATGCCCAAAGCGTCGAGAATGCCGGCTTCGGCGCCATCGGAAAGCGGCTCCACGACGCCGGCCGGCTGCGAAATCTCCACCGTTGCGCCGTGTCCGGCCGACCGGCCGATCCGCGCCTGCACCCGGCCGCTCTTTGTCCGGATCGTCAGGCGATCACCCGGCAACCGGCCGAACTGTTCGAGCAGCCAAACGGCGCCGACCGTGGCATGCCCGCACATCGACATCTCGTGGTTGGGCACCCAGAAGCGAAACTCGAAATCGCAGTCCGATCCGGTCGGCGGCGGCAGCACGAACCCGCTCTCGTGACCATAGATCCGGGCGACCTGCTGCATCTCGTCGTCCGACATTCCGGCAGCATCGATGACGATCGGCGCCGGATTGCCCCCGTGGGGGCCAGCCGCGAACACACTGACAAATCGAACCTGATGTTGCGAACGCATCATCCCCGTCACGCGCAATTCACTGCGGCGAGGGTATGTTCGGCGCCGTTTTGGCGCGTGTCGGAACGGGCCCTAAATCTTGATCGAACGGGCCACGCGCTTGCGAACCTCGCTCGGGGACCGGCCGTCCACCCGGCGCATCGCGCGGGCCAGCGCCGCACCGCTCTCGAACCCGACGCGGAACGCGATCTCGCCGATGGCGAGGTCGGTCGAACGCAATAGCTCGCATGCGGTTTCGAGGCGGACGCGTTGCTGGAACTCGCCGATGGAAGAACCGGTCAATTCGCGGAACAGCCGGGTGAGATGGCGCCGCGAGACGCCGAACTGTTCTTCCAGGATATCGAGTGGAATCGTCTGGTCGGCATGCCGCGTCAGGTACTGCTTCAGGTCCTCGACCAGCATCATGCCGTGCTCGCGATGCGAGGCGGCCGATACGGCCTCGCCGCTGATGACCTCGGCGATGCATTGCACCAGCAGGGCAAAGGACAGGGCATGGCGGACACGGGAATTGCCGTAGCCGCCGCCGCCGCCGTGGATCGAGAGTTCATGCAAGGCGCGCAGCTTGGATGAGCGGTGAAACAGCGCGATCGCGCGCGTCCGCCGCCGAAATTCGCTCAGCGATCCGATCTCGGCGTCGAGCCTTTCGAGACCGGACCCGGTTACATAGATGGCTACGTGGCTGTGCGTCCCAATCCCGGCCCGTGTCTCGTGCGCCTGGTTGGCAGGGACGACCGCGCCATAGTCTTGCGACAGCCAAGTCCCTCCCCGCTGGCTTTCGTGCTTGAGCTCCATGGTTCCACTGGCGCTGGGGGTTATAAACGTGCAATCCCAATTCCCGTCCTTGATAGAGGCATTCTGTTGAGCGCCGCCTGGGACGATCCTAGGCCGCAACGGAAACCGATCGGCCGATTTTACGTAGCTACAGAAATTTGTTGAATGGGCGGACGTCAACCGCTATATCACCAGCGTGATCATGTGGGACGAGGCGAAGCGCGCGAGCAACCTCGCCAAGCATGGCTTGGATTTCGCCGACGTCGTCCACTTCGATTTCGAGACCGCGCTGCTCGACATCGACGACCGAGAGGACTACGGCGAAGTGCGGGAGACCGCGATCGGGTGGTGCGGGCCGCGGCTGTGCCTTTTGGTGTTCGTTCGGCGCGGCGACGACGAGATCCGAGTGATCAGCTTTCGCAAGGCCACCAAGTCGGAGATGACACGCTATGCCGGATCTTGACGCCAAGCGGGCGGCGGCGCGGGCACGGGCGCGAGAGCTTGTCGACGCGATGACCGACGAGGAGGCTCGGGCCCTGGTCGAAGCCGCAAGATTGGACGCCGACGCCCCGCCGCTCGACGAGCGGCGCCTTGTCCAGATGCGGCCGGCCTCGGCCGCCGAGGCCGCCGATCTGCAGGCCCGTGCCCGGGGACGGGGCCGCCCGCCCGCAGCCCACCCAAAACGGCTGGTGAGCCTCCGGCTCGACCAGGATGTCATCGAGCGCTTTCGCGCCACCGGACCCGGATGGCAGTCGCGCATCAACGAAGTGCTGCGGGAACACTTGCCGGAGGTCCAAGAGTAGCCGCGGCCACGCGGGCCCGGCTACGGCGCCTGATCAACTCAATTGTTCGACCGGATGACGTCGCCCGCGACCCGGGTGCGGGCCAGGGCGTCCTCGTCCAGCTCGATGCCGAGGCCGGGGGCGTCGGACAGCACCAGGTCGCCGGCCGCGTCGATGTCGACCGGGCGGGCGAGCATGAAATCGCGGCGCTCCGGGCTCCATTCGGGCGGATCCCAGGGCACCTCCAGGAACGGCGCGTCGGCCAGGCCGGCGGCCAGGTGGGCGTTCGCGAGCAGGCCGATGCCGTTGCCCCAGGTGTGGGGCGTGAACACCAGGTTGTGGGCCCTGGCCATCAGGGCGACGGGGCGCAGGCCGGTGAGGCCGCCGATGCAGGCGGCGTCGGGCTGCAGCACGTCCAGGCAGCCGTCCTGGATCAGGTCGCGGAACTCGGCCAGTTCGCGGTTGAGCTCGCCGCCGGCGATGCGCACGTCGAGCGCGTCGCGCAGCCGGCGCAGGCCGTCGCGGTCGGCGCGGTGGAGCGGCTCTTCCATCCAGTAGACGGCCAGGCGTTCCAACTCGCGGCCGATGGTCAGCGCGTCCTTGACCGTCCAGGGTGCCGCGGTGTCCCAGGGGAAGCGCCAGCCCTGGTTGCAGTCGACCATCAGCGCCAGCCGGGTGCCGATGCGGGCGCGCACGGCCTCCAGGGCGCGGATGTCGTCGCGCCAGTCGCCGCGCCGGAAGCGGATCTTGAGCGCCCGGAAGCCTTTGGCGGCGACGCGCTCGGCCAGGTCCGCAAGGTCGCCCGCGTCGCGCAGCGTGCCGCTGGAGGCGTAGGCCGGGATCCGGTCGTTGAGGCCGCCCAGCAGCTTCCAGCAGGGCTGGCCCGCGATCTTGCCGGCCAGGTCCCACAGCGCCAGGTCCAGGGGCCAGCAGCGGCCGTAATGGAAGCCGATCTGCTCCAGCACCCGGGCGTGGCGCTCCAGCCGCAGCGGATCCTGGCCGACGAACAAGGCCTCGTGGCCGGCAAACCCCAGCATGTAGTCGCCGGAGCCGACGCCGGTCAGGCCGGCGTCGGTGTGCACCCGCACGATGGTGGCGTCGAACAGCCGCCGCGGCTGGCCGGACCAGCTGGGCCGGAACGGCGGGTCCAGCGGCAGCTGGTGTTGAGTGATGTCGATGCCGGTGATCTTCACTCGACGGTCGCCGACGGATATTTGGCCATGATCTTGGCATAGCTGCCGTCGTCCTTCATCGCTTTCAGGCCGGCGTTGAAGGCGTCGATCAGCGCCGGGGCGTTCGCCAGCGTGCGGTCGACCGCGAAATAGTAGCCCGAGCGGCTGACCACGAACGGCTTGAGCGCGTTGGCGAGGTCGGCCTTGTGGCCGATCTCGTAGACGGTCGGCTCGGCGAAGTTGATGAAGATCGCCGGCGGTTCGCTGCGGGCGGCCAGGTTCAGGCCCTGGTCCATGCCGTTGATCTCGTCGAACGCGACCCCGGCGGCCCGCATGGCCGGCAGGAAGGCGTAGCTGCGAATCGCGACCACCCGCATCCCGGACTTGCCGATGGCGTCCCAGCTGGTCAGCGGCGGTCCGGCATAGCCGGCCTTGACGAAGGCGCCGACCGAGATGCGGGCCATGCTGTCGCTGAACAGGAACCACTGGGCGCGCTCGCCGCTGTTGACGGCCGAGATGGTCGCCTGCGCCTGGCCCTGGCGCACCACGTCGATGGCGCGCACGAACGGCACGAAGGAATAGCTGACCGTGTGGCCGCCGCGCTTCAGCGCCTCGGCGATGATCTCGGACACGAAGCCCGGCCCTTCGCCCGCCGCCGGCTTCTCGATCATGTAGGGGGCGAACGGCGTCAGCGCCACCTTGACCTCGTCGGCCGCGGCCGGCCGTGCGGCCCCGGGACCGATGAGCGCCAGGCCGAGCAGCGCCAGGCCGGCGGTGAGGGCGCTGCGCAGCCGCATCCGGGGGCGGCGGGTGGTCGAGGGCATCCGATGCTCCTGTTCGTGTGCAAACAATCTGGCTAAACCTAAGCCAGGCAATCGATAAAAGCCGGTTAACCGCACGCGGGGCCTTTCTATCCGCCGACGGGTGGCGATAGGCTAGCCGCAATTCGAGGGGGGACGGCCGGAGCATGCGGGAATATTCGGTGCTGTCGCTGGTGCGCCACGCACTGGCCGGCAACCAGGGATGGCGCCCGGCCTGGCGCAAGGCGGTGCCCAAGCCGCGCTACGACGTGGTCATCGTCGGCGGCGGCGGCCACGGCCTGGCGACCGCCTACTACCTGGCCAAGGAACACGGGATCACCAATGTCGCGGTGCTGGAGAAGGGCTGGATCGGCGGCGGCAATGCCGGCCGCAACACCACGATCGTGCGCTCCAACTACCTGTTGCCCGAGAACGGCCGGTTCTACGAATGGTCGCTCAAGCTCTGGGAAGGGCTGAGCCAGGACCTGAACTACAACGTCATGTTCTCGCAGCGCGGCGTGCTGAACCTGGCCCATTCGCCGGCCCAGCTCGACGCCCATGCCCGCCGCGGCAACGCCATGCGCCTGATGGGCATCGACGCCGAGCTGCTGGACCGCGCCGGGGTTGCCCGCTTCGCGCCCGGCCTCGACATGTCGCGCCAGGCCCGCTTCCCGATCGAGGGTGGCCTGCTCCAGCGGCGCGGCGGCACCGCCCGGCATGACGCCGTGGTCTGGGGCTTCGCCCGCGGCGCCGACCGCCTGGGCGTCGACATCATCGAGACCTGCGAGGTCACCGGCTTCCGGTTCGACGCCGCGGGTGCCGTGACCGGCGTGCAGACCACGCGCGGCGACATCGCCGCCGGCAAGGTCGGGGTCGCGGTCGCGGGCTCCAGCAGCGAGGTGCTGCGCCGCGCCGGCCTCGAACGCCTGCCGATCGAGAGCCACGTGCTGCAGGCCTTCGTGTCCGAGCCCCTGAAGCCGTTGATCCACACCGTCGTGACCTTCGGCGTCGGCCATTTCTACATCTCGCAGTCGGACAAGGGCGGCCTGGTGTTCGGCGGCGACATCGACGGGTACAACTCCTACGCCCAGCGCGGGAACCTGCCGCTGATCGAGGACGTGATGGCGGCCGGGGTATCGATGGTGCCGGCGCTCAGCCGCCTGCGCATGCTCCGCCACTGGGGCGGCATCATGGACATGACCATGGACGGCAGCCCGATCATCGACAAGGCGCCGATCCCCGGCCTCTACATCAATGCCGGCTGGTGCTATGGCGGCTTCAAGGCCACGCCCGGCTCGGGCTGGTGCTTCGCCCACACCATCGCGCGCGACGAGCCGCATCATCTCAACGCGCCGCTCCGCCTCGACCGCTTCCATCGCGGCGCCGTGATCGACGAGCCGGGCAACGGCCCGTCGCCCTGGCTGCACTGACCCCGGATTCCCTGCCATGCGCATCGAGTGCCCCATCTGCGGCCCGCGCGACGTCGGCGAGTTCGCCTATGCCGGCGACGCCACGGTCGTCCGTCCCGACCAAGCCGAGACCGACGTCGCGGCCTGGTGCCGCTATGTCTATGACCGCGCCAACCTCAAGGGCCCGCACCGCGAGCATTGGCAGCATGCCCGCGGCTGCCGGGCCTGGCTGGCCGTCACCCGCGACACCGCCAGCCATCGCATCGAGGCGGTCCGCCTGCTCGGGCCCTGGGCCGCATCATGACCGGCTACCGCTTGGCCCAAGGCGGCTCGGCCATCGACCGCAGCCGGCCGCTCGCCTTCACCTTCGACCACGGGCCGCTGACCGGCCTGGCCGGCGACACCCTGGCCTCGGCCCTGCTGGCCGGCGGCCGTCGCATCGTCGGGCGCAGCTTCAAGTACCACCGGCCGCGCGGTGTCTTCGCCGCCGGGGTCGAGGAGCCCAACGCCCTGGTCGCGCTGCGCAGCGGCGCCCGCACCGAGCCCAACACCCCGGCCACAGTCGTCGAGCTGTATGAGGGCCTGGAGGCGCACAGCCAGAACTGCTGGCCGGCGCTGGGCTTCGACCTGGCCGCGGTCAACGGCCTGTTCGCCCCGCTGCTGTCGGCCGGGTTCTACTACAAGACCTTCATGGGCCCGACCCGGCGCGCCTGGATGCTCTACGAGCATTTCATCCGCAAGGCGGCGGGGCTGGGCCGCGCGGTGATGGCCGCCGATCCCGACCATTACGACAAGCTGCACGCCTTCTGCGACGTGCTGGTGGTCGGCAGCGGCCCGGCCGGGCTGATGGCCGCCACCGTCGCCGCCGATGCCGGTATCAGGGTCATCCTGGCCGAGCAGGCGCCGCGCCTCGGCGGCCGCCTGGACCTGGAGGACGCCGACATCGACGGCCGGCCGGCCGGCGCCTGGGCCGAGGCGCGGATCGCCGATCTCGAGTCGCGGCCCGACGTGACGGTCCTGCGCCGGACCACCGTCTATGGCTATTACGACGACGACGTGCTGGGCGCGGTCGAGCGGGTCGCCGACCATCTGCCGGTGCCGCCCGACGGCCTGCCGCGCCAGCGCCACTGGACCATCCATGCCAAGGCGGTGGTGCTGGCTTCAGGCGCGCTGGAGCGGCCGCTGGTGTTCCAGGGCAACGACCAGCCCGGCGTGATGCTGGCCGACGCCGCGCTGGCCTATGCCAAGCGCTATGGCGTCGCCGTCGGCCGCAGCCTGGTGGTGGCCACCAACAACGACTCCGGCCTTGCCGCCGCCGCCGAGCTGACGGCGGCCGGGGTCGGGGTCGCCCAGGTGGTGGATTCCCGGCCGCGCCGGCCGTCGCCGCTGGCCGAGCGGCTTGATGCGCTGGGCATCCCCTATCACGACGGCCATGTGGTGGTGGCCGCCCACGGCCGGCGCGGCGTCCACAGCGTCGAGCTGGCGCCCTACGACGCCGCCTCAGGCCAGTTGGCCGGGCCGTCGGTGCTGCGCGGCGCCGACGGCGTGCTTGTTGCGGGCGGCTGGACGCCGACCGTGCACCTGGCCAGCCAGGCCGGCGGACCGCCGGTGTTCTCTGATGCCATCCAGGCCTTCGTGCCGGGCGCGCCGTCGCGGCGCTGGGTGGCCGCCGGCGCCATGGCCGGCCGCTTCGGTCTGGCCGACTGCCTGGCCGACGGCATCAGGGCCGGGGTCGAGGCCCTGGCCGCCATCGGCCTGACCGCGCCGGCCGTCGCGGTGCCGGCCACGGATGCCACGCCGCCCGCGGCCGATTGGATCCAGCCGTTGTGGGAGGTCCCGAGCCGCGAGGCCCATGCCAAGAAGTTCGTGGACCTGCAGCACGACGTGACGGTCGACGACGTGCGCCTGGCCGCGCGCGAGGGCTTTTCGGCGGTCGAGCACCTGAAGCGCTACACCACCCTGGGCATGGCCGGCGACCAGGGCAAGTCGTCGAACGTCAACGGCCTGGCGGTGATGGCGGCGGCCCGCGGCGTCACGGTGCCCGAGGTCGGCACCACGCGCTTCCGGCCGCCCTATACCCCGGTGGCCATCGGCGCGCTCGCCGGCCACGAGGTCGGGCCGAACTTCCGGCCGCCGCGGCTGACCCCGATGCATCCCTGGCACGTCCAGGCGCGCGCCGACTTCCTGCCGGCCGGCGACTGGCTGCGCCCGCAGGCCTATCGCCGGCCCGGCGAGAGCATCACCGACGCCTACATCCGCGAGGCGCGGGCGGTGCGCGAGCGCGTCGGCCTGGTCGACGTCTCGACCCTGGGCAAGATCGAGGTCCAGGGACCGGATGCGGCAACCTTCCTGGACCGGATCTACGCGAACACGATGTCGACCCTGGCGGTCGGCAAGGCGCGCTACGGCGCCATGCTGCGCGAGGACGGGCTGGTGTTCGACGACGGCACGGTCTGGCGCCTGGGCCCGACCCGCTTCCTGGTGACCACCACGACCGCCAATGCCGGGCCGGTCATGGTCCATCTGGAGCGCTTCCTGGCCGTGGAGTGGCCGGACCTCAAGGTCCATGTCGTGTCGGTGACCGAGCAATGGGCCGGCATCGCCGTCTCCGGGCCCGTGTCGCGCGCGCTGCTCGCCGACGTGGTCGAGGGCGTCGACATGGCCGGCACAGCGTTTCCGTTCATGGCCATCCGCCACGGCCATATCGAGGGCGTGCCGGTGATGCTGTGCCGGCTGTCGTTCTCGGGCGAGCTGGCCTACGAGGTCTATATGCCGGCCCATTTCGGCCTGGGCGTGTGGGAGCGGCTGTGGGCGGCCGGGCAAGCGCATGGCATCGTCGCCTACGGCCTGGAGGCGCTGGGCACCCTGCGCATCGAGAAGGGCCATGCCGCGGGCGGCGAGCTGAACGGCCAGACGACGCTGGACGATCTGGGCCTGGGGCGCATGGCGTCGACGAAGAAGCCGTTCGTCGGCTCGGCGATGCTGGGGCGGCCGGCGCTGGTCGACCCCGACCGGCTGCAACTGGTGGGCCTGGTCGCTCGCGACGGCCAGCCGCTGAAGGGCGGCGCCCAACTGGTGGCCGACGAGCAGCTCCAGCTTCCCGCGACCAGCCTCGGCCATGTCACCGCGACCACCTACAGCCCGGCGCTGGAGAAAAACATCGCGCTGGCCCTGCTGGCCGGCGGCCGGCGCCGCCATGGCCAGCGCCTCTGGGCCGCCGATCCGCTGCGCGGAACCCACGTGCCGGTCGAGGTCGTCGCCCCCTGCTTCTTCGATCCCGAGGGAACGCGCCTCCATGGCTGAGCCTGCCTTTCCCCTGGCCATGCAGTCCCAGCCCGGCCCGGCCGCCGGGCCGCGCGGCGCGGCGCCGGCCGTGACCCTGGCCGAGCTGCGCCCCGACGCCCTGGTCCAGGTGGACTCCTGGCCCGCCACCGACGACGCGGTGCGCGCCGCCCTGCAGCAGGCCGCCGGCCTGGCGCCCGCACCGCGGCCCGGCCGCGCGGTGACGCTGGGCGCCGCCAGCCTGCTGACTCTGTCGTTCGGCCGCTACCTGGCCGTGGGCGGCGGCGTCGGCCTGGCCCAGCGCCTGGCCGCGGCGGTGCCGGCCGACCAGGGCTCGGTCGTCGACCTCGGCCACGCCCGCGCCGCCGTGCGCCTGGGCGGCCCCGGGGCCGTGTCGGTCCTGCGCAAGGGCCCGGCGGTCGACTTCGACATCAGGCGCTTCCCGGCCGGAACGGTCGCCCAGACCGCGATCCACCATCTGGGCGTGGTGATCCACCGCCGCGAGGCCGAGAGCTTCGACCTGTTCGTGTTCCGGGGCTATGCCCAGTATTTCTGGGACTGGTTGACCGATGCGGCGTACGAGTTCGGCTATCGGGTCGAGGCGGCGGTCGGTGGCGCGTGACCGCATCGGCACGGTGCTGCGACGGGCGACGGGCGCGGCGGCATGGCTTGCCTGGCGGCAGATCCGTTCTCGTCATCCCCGAGCAGCCGCCACGGGATTCACACAACCCGGATCACCGAGCCTTATCAGCCGCTTGGCCATCCTGTTCGTCATTCCCGCTTTCGCCGGAATGACGAGCAAAGAACTTGATCGGGATAGCCAACAAAATGTGGAGCCGGGGATGTCACGAGCCCGGATTCAGATACTCGGCCTTTTCGATTGCCTCGATGAGGTCGTCAGGAATCTCGCCAGCGACATAGGCCTGACGCTCGCGGCGTTTCAGACGCTCGTAATGTTCCAGGTCGTGCGCGGATAGAAAGCCCCCGATCAGACGGCCACAGCTGGTCACCTTCACGGGCTCGCGGTTGGCTTCGGCCTGATAGCGCTCGAAATCTCGCCGGAATGCGGTCGCGTCAACGGTTGGCATCGCCCCTCCCAGGAGGATGGTTGCAAGTGGCGCCCGTCAGAAGGTTGCGCTATAAGCCTGTCCCGGGGCAACGGGGGCGCAACCGATGGCGGACGGCATCTTCGGCGTCGACGATCGCACGCCGGTGGCCGACACCACCCAGCCGCCCTATGACGGCATCGCCTATATCGAGGGCGCGTTCGCCGACGGCACCAGCTATTCCTGCACCGGCTTCTTCATCGATGCCACCCATGTGGTGACCGCCGGCCACTCGCTGTACCAGCCGGGCCATGGCTTCGTGACCGCCATGCGCATCGCGCCCGGGCGCAATGGCGGGGTCCAGGCCGACGCCGCCGAGACCGTGGTCGGCATCGGGGTCAACCAGCATTGGGTGAACGGCCAGGATCCCGGCCATGACTATGGCCTGGTCACGGTCAGCAGCGGTACCGGCTACGTGCCGAAAACCTGTTTCGAGCTGATGCCGATGGCCGATACCGCCAGCTTCCGCGACTTGGCCGTCACCACCGCCGGCTATCCGGGCGAGAAGGGCTCGGGCGACCTGCTGTACCGGGCCGCCGGCACGATCGACATGGCCGACGACACGGTGCTGTACAGCACGCACCTGGCCATCACCGCCGGTGACAGCGGCAGCCCGGTGTGGGTGACCGACCCGCTGACCGGCCGGCCGGCGGCGGTCGGCATCGCGGCCGCCGGCGGCAGCCGCACCGACAGCTACACGCGGCTCAGCGCCAACGCGGTCGGCCAGATCCTGACTTTCGTCCAGGCCGACGAAGCCGGCTACAACCCGGCCGGCCTGGTCGGCGCCACCAAGCTCGGCGCCTATGCCGGCGGCGTCGACCTCCGCTACTACCAGATGGCCTACAGCGACGAGACCCAGGCGACCGACCCCGCCGGCGATTTCCACAAGACCGGCTGGACGCGGGGCCGCAATCCCAACGCCGTGTTCAACACCGCCTGGTACCTGGCGACCAACCCCGACGTCGCGGCGGCCAAGGTCGACCCGCTGCTGCATTATGAGCTGTGGGGCTGGCGCGAGGGCCGCGACCCGTCGGCGGCGTTCGCCGGCAGCCGCTACCTGAAGGACAACCCCGACGTCGCGGCGGCCCAGGTCAGCCCCATGGACCATTACCTGCTGTGGGGCCTGGCGGAGCACCGGCAGCTGTAGGCCTCAGCGCGCATCCTCACGGATGAGCGCCGCCCCCTTCTCCGCCACCATCATGGTCGGGGCGTTGATGTTGCCCGAGGTGATCGTCGGGAACACCGAGGCGTCGACCACCCGCAGCCCGGGCACGCCGTGGACGCGCAGCCGGGCGTCGACCACCGCGGTCGCCGGGTCCGGGCCCATGGCGGCGGTGCCGCAGGGGTGGTAGATCGAGCCCGCGGTCTCGCGGAACACCGCCAGCAGCGCGTCGTCGGACTCGGCCCCGGCGAAGGGCGGCATTTCCTCGGCGGTGATGGCGCGGAGCGCCGGTGCGGCCAGGAGCCGGCGCACCAGCCGGCAGCCCTGGATCGCCTCGGCCGCATCCTGCTCGGTGGCCAGGTAGTTCGGCCGGATCGCCGGGGGCGCGGCCGGGTCGGCCGAGACGGCGTCGACCGTGCCGCGGCTGGTCGGGCGGCAACTGTTCACGGCCAGCAGGAAGCCGGGATAGGGCTCGGGCTTGAGGCCGGCCTTGGGGTTCTGCGGGATCCGGTAGGACAGCGGGTTGAAATAGAGCTGCAGGTTGGGCCGCGGCGCGTCGGGCGTGCCGCGGAAGAAGCCGCCGGCCTGGTTGACGCTCATGGCGAAGGGCCCGCGGCGGGTCGCCAGCCAGCGCAGCGCCAGCAGCGCCTGGCCCAGGCGGTTGCCGAACGGGCCGTTCAGGGTCGGCACCGTGGCGCGGACATAGAAGCTGGCGCAGAGATGGTCCTGCAGGTTGCGGCCGACCGCCGGCACATGCCGGTGCACGGCGATGCCCAGGCCGGCCAATTGTTCGCCGTCGCCGAGGCCCGAGCGCTGCAGCAGAGCCGGCGTGCCGAAGGCGCCGGCGCACAGGATGACCTCGCGCCGCGCGGTCACGCAGCGCACCTCGCCATCCTGCCTGAGCTCGACGCCGGTGGCCCGGCCCTCGGTCAGCAGCACCTGGGCGGCCAGGGCACCGCGCAGGATCGCCAGGTTCGGGCGCCGCAGCGCCTGATGCAGATATTCGCGGCCCGAGGACGAGCGCCGGCCGTGGCGGGTGTTGACGTCGTAGACGCCCGCACCTTCGAACCGTTCACCGTTGAAGTCTTCGGTCGCGGGCAACTGCAGCTCGCGGCAGGCGGCCAGGTAGGCCCGGCTCACCGGATGGATGCCGGGGCGCATGGGCGTCACTCCGATCGGCCCGTCGCCGCCATGCCAGCGGTCGGCGCCGCCGGCATGGCGTTCCAGGCGGCGGAAATAGGGCAGCACGTCGTCATAGCCCCAGCCGGGATTGCCCGCGGCCCGCCAGTCGTCGAAGTCGAACGGCGCGCCGCGCACGAACACCATGGCGTTGATCGCGCCCGAGCCGCCCTGGACCTTTCCGCGCGGGCAATAGACCCGCCGGCCGCCGAGCCCGGCCTCGGGCTCGGACCAATACATCCAATTGACCCGCGGATCGTAATAGCTGCGGGCGTAGCCGACCGGCAGCTCGAGCCAGAACGACCGGTCGTGGCCGCCGGCCTCGATCAGCAGCACCGTGTGGCGGCCATCCTCGGACAGGCGCGCGGCCACGATCGCGCCGGCCGAGCCGGCGCCGACCACGACGAAATCGAACGTCATCGCCGTCAGCCGCGGGCCGGCCTGACGTCCTTCACGTCGGCGGGCTCGGGCGCCATCTGCAGGTGCAGCCGCTCGCCCTCGTAGGGCGAGTGGCGCGCCACCACGTCCCAGTCGAGCTCGACGCCCAGGCCGGGCTCGGTCGACGGGATCAGATAGCCGTCCTCGAACGCCAGCGGCGTCTTCAGGATCTCGGCATGGAAGCCGGAAAAATCGACGATCGCCTCGTGAATCAGGAAATTCGGCGAGCAAGCCGCGAGCTGGATGCTGGCCGCGGCGCCGACCGGGCCGTTATAGAGGTGCGGCGCGATCTGGGCATAGTGCGCCTCGGCCATGCCGGCGATCTTCTTGGCCTCCAGCAGGCCGCCGACGCGCGCCACGTTCATCTGCAGGATCGCGGCCGCCTTCAGCTCCAGCACGCGCTGGAACTCGTACTTGGTCGTCAGCCGCTCGCCGGTTGCGATCGGGATCGAGGTCGCGCGCGCGACCTCGGCCATCGCCGCCTCCTGGCCGGGCGGCACCGGCTCTTCCAGCCAGAGCGGGTCGTACCGCTCCAGCCGCCGCGCCAGGCGGATCGCCGAGGCCGGCACCATCTGGCCGTGGGTCCCGACCAGGAGGTCGGCGGCCGATCCCACCGCGGCGCGGACCTTGGCGCAGAAGGTCTCGCAGCGGTCCATCACGGCCAGCGACAGGTGATGGCCGGAATAGGCGGTGTAGGGCCCGGCCGGATCGAATTTGACCGCCGTGAAGCCCATGGCCAGCATCTCGGCGGCGCACGCGGCCGCCAGGTCGGGGTCGTTGAAGTCGAACGCGCCGTCGGCGGTTTTCGGATAGAGGTAGGTGTAGGCGCGCAGCCGGCGATGGACCAGCCCGCCCAGCAGGGCGTGGACCGGCTTGCCGGCGGCCTTGCCCATGATGTCCCAGCAGGCGATCTCCAGACCGGAGACGATGCCCATCATCGTGGGGTCGGGACGCTGGGTGAAGCCGCTGGAATAGGCCGAGCGCCACAGCCGCTCGACGTCGTGCGGATCGTGGCCGTCGAGGTGCCGGGCGAACACGTCCTGGATCAGCGGCAGCAGGGCCCTGGGGTGGAAGGACGTGGCGTAGATCTCGCCAATGCCTTCGATGCCGCAGGCGGTCCGGAGGCGCACGAAGATCCAGTACATGCCCCCGACATGGGGCGGCGGCACAGCGACGACGTGGGTCTCGAGCTCGGCGATCTTCATGCCGCCCATGTCAGGGCGGCGGCGGCGCCTTCGGCAAACGACTTGTTCTCGGGTTCATCATTCCCGGACGGAATGCTGCATCCAGTCCCGCAGCAGCGCCGCGGCCGGGCTGGGGGTGCCGCGGGTCACGAACCAGTAGGACTCGTGGCCCGGCACCACGGTCGGGAAGGGCTGGATCAGCCGGCCGGCGGCAAGCTCGCCCGCGACCATGGCGCGGTCGGCGACGGCGACGCCCAGGCCATCGCACGCCGCCTCGATCGCCAGGTCGAGCAGGTCGAACTCCAGCCCGCCGGCGGTGTCGGCGTCGAGGCCGGCCGCGTCAAGCCAATGCGCCCAGGTCAGATACCGCCGGTCGCCGCCGGCCAGCACATGGATCAAGGTCGCGCGCCCCAGGTCCAGGGGCAGCAGCGCCGGCGCGCACACGGCGACATGCTGCTCGGTCATCAGTCGGGTCGCGTGCAGGCCGGGCCACTGGCCGTCGCCGAAGCGCACGGCGCAGTCGAGCAGGCCGCTCTCGGCCAGGCTGTCGGTGAGCTGCGTGGCGACGCTGAGGTCGATATCGGGCTGGGCCGCCAGGAACGCCTTCAGCCGCGGCATCAGCCAGCGCCGGGCGAAGGTCGGCGGCACGTTGACCCGCAGGCGCCGGACGTTGCTCTTCTCGCGGATGAGGCGGACGGTCGCCTCGACCTCGTGCAGGGCGCGGCCCAGCGCCTGCAGCAGCAGCGCGCCGGCCGCGGTCAGCTCCAGCCGATGGTGGTGGCGGACCAGCAGCGCCTCGCCGAGCTGCTGCTCCAGATGGCGGACCTGGCGGCTGACCGCGCTCTGGGTCAGGTTCAGCCGCTCGCCGGCGCGCGTGAAGCTGCCGGTCTGGCCGACCGCCTCGAACACCCGCATCGCGCCCAGGGAGGGAAGCCTGCGCATGGCGGTTGTTTCGCTGGAGCCGGCGGGGGCCGCAAGGGGTGTCGGTTCCAAGCGACTCGGATTTGAGCGCAAACTGCAAACCGGACGGGGAGAGGGGACATGCCGAAGGCAAACTTGGGCAGCGAGGCCTATGGCCACCGGGACGTGGTCGAGCTGCCCCAGATCGACGCCGCCGCCCTGCTGAGTGGCCCCAGCGCGGCCGACCATGCCGTAATCGACGCCGCATCCGAGGTCGGCTTCCTGACGCTGGCCGGATTTCCGGCCGGCATCCCGATCGACGCGGCCACACGCCGGCAGCTGCTGCGGGTGTTCGACCTGCCGGCATCGGCCCAGCGCCGGCTGTGGCGCCAAAAATTCGAGCCGGCCAATCCCAACGTCTATCGCGGCTGGTTCCCGCTGCGGCCGGGCGGCGGGACCTGGAAGGAAGGCATCGACCTCGGCCCCGATTTGGTCGATCCCGCGGCCATCGTGGGCGGCGACCCGTTGTGCGAGCCGACGCCGCTGCCGGCCGAGGCGGACCTGCCCGGCTGGCGCGCCGCCGCCGCCGGCTACTACCGGGCGATGTCCGCGGTCGGATCGGCGGTCATGGCCGCCATCGGCCGCGGCCTCGGCCTGCCCGATGGGACCTTCGCCGGCTTCGACGCCGGCATCTCGACGCTGCGGCTGATCCGCTACCCGCGGCAGGACCCGGCCGACATCCCGGCTCGACGCTGGATCGAGGCGGACGGCCGGTATTTGGCCGGCGCGCCTCATGTCGATTCCGGCTTCGTGACCCTGCTGGCCCAGGACGGCGTCGCCGGCCTGCAGGCCCGCGCCCGCGACGGCCGCTGGGTCGACGTCCCGCCGACTCCCGATACGCTGGTGGTCAATTTCGGCAAGGTGCTGGAGCTGTGGACCGCGGGCCGGGTACGCGCCACCGAGCACCGCGTGCTGGGCACCGGCGCCGACCGCTGCTCGATCCCGTTCTTCTACGAGCCCAAGGTCGACACGGTGATCGCGCCGATCGCCGCCCTGGACGGCCCGGATTTCGCGCCCTTCGCCTATGGCGACCATCTCTGGGCGCTCATGACCCGGTTCATCGAGTTCGAGGGCATGGCGCATCTGCGGCCGCCCCGCCATGGTGCGCCGACATGATCGACGACAGCCCGTTGGACGATGAGACGTGGGTGCGGAGTCGTGCCCAGGTTCGTGCCTTCGTCGAAAGCCGCTGGCGGGGGCTGATCCAGCAGGCTGGGCGATCGGACGCCGACTTCAACCGCGCGAAGGCTGCCTTCGACGCCGAGATCATCGATGTCCTGCGTCGCATCCCCGCCGCCGACCAACCCGCTCGCGCCGCGGTTCGCGGACAATTGGGGTTTCCAAGGTCCGCCAGGGCGGCCCCGCTATCTCCGCGCCGTTGCGGCCGCTGGGGGGACGTTCATCGTCGGCATCGTGATCATGGCGCTGGTGACCCGTGACGAGACCCTGGGCGTTCTGACCCCGCTGGGCGGCGCGGTGATGGCCTATCACCTGGCCAAGCAACGCTGACCATGGCTGACCGATCGGGCGCTCGGCTCCGGGAGTTATACGCAGATCGCGAGTTGCGTGGTAGGGTTGGCCCATGGCCGATCTCTCCGACATTCCGATGTCGGCCCAAGCCGCCTATGCGGACTTGGTCGAGAGGGCTTGGTCGGCTGCGTTCGCCGAGGCCTTCGCCGACCCTGGGATATTCACGCCCAAGGAGGTGAGAGGCCGGCGCTACTGGTACTTCCAGGCGGCCGGAAGCCGCCGCCAGCGCTACGTCGGCGTCGAGACGCCGGAGCTGCTGGAGCACATCGAATGGCACCGGTCACAACACCGCGACCGTCGCGACCGGCACTCGGTGGTGTCGATGCTGGTCCGCGCTAGTCTCCCTCGGCCGCTGCCCGCAATCGGCAACGTCCTCATGACCCTCGCCGACGCCGGGGTCTTCCGGCTGCGCGCCGTTCTGGTCGGCACCATCGCCTACCAGACCTATCCGGCGATGCTGGGTGTGCGCCTCGGCAGCGCCGCGATCCAGACAAACGATATCGACATCGCGCAGTTCAGCCAGCTGTCCATTGCCGTCGAGGACACCATCGGATCGGCGCTCGAGGTCCTACGGCGCGCGGACCCATCGTTCCAACCGGTGGCGACGGCGTTCCACGCGAGCCGCGTCGTGACCTGTGAGGCTGCGGGTGGGCTCAGGGTGGACTTCCTGACGCCCAACCGCGGCCCCGATACCGAGGAGCCGATGGCATTGCCGGCGCTCGGCACGGACGCCCAGCCGCTGCGCTTCCTCGACTTCCTGATCCGCGACCCCGAGCGGGCGGTCGTGCTGCACGGCCCGGGCGTCCCGGTCGTCGTTCCTTCGCCGGCGCGGTTTGCCGTGCACAAGCTGATCGTATCGCGTCGGCGGCGCGCCGGAACGGGCAAGGGCGACAAGGACATCGCGCAGGCCGCTGCGCTGCTCGGCGTCCTTGCCGACCGGCGGCCGGAGGACCTGCGGGCCGCGTGGGTCGAGGCCTTTGCCCGGGGACCAACGTGGCAGCAGCTGCTTGGCGAAGGATTGCGGCAACTGAAGCAGTCAGTACGGGACCGCGCGTTGAGGGCAGTCGGCGCCCCGCGGGCGGTCGCGCATCTCGATCTGGTGTTCGGGGCCGCTCCGCCGCGCTGGGACGGCAGCCGCGACGCGGTGGTGCTGCTGGCCCAGGACGGCACGGGCGCGAGTGTGCGCTGCCTGATTCCATTGGATGCTCTGGCGGCGCATTTCGGCGTCGATGGCCACTCGGACTGCGTTCACGTGGTCCGGCGCAATCTCGGCCGATTTCAGGACGCGTTGCGTCGGCAGTTCGCGGACGGGCCGATCGAAGCACCGGGCGAGGTCATCCTTCGCAGCGCCGATCTCAACGGCAATCACCGGCGCCACCCCCTCGCCAATCCCGATTCCGCCGATATAGGCTAGCGCCGGAAACCAACCGGAAGGCGGGAAGCCCATGTCCGAACCCGACGCCGTCACCCCGCCCACCGCCGAACGCCGGGGCCGGCGCGGGGGGCGCGGGTCGCGCGAGGGGACGGTCGAGCAAAAGCCGTTCCGGCAGCCGCGGTTCCGGCTGCCGCCGGCCGAGATCGTGTCGGCCGACGAGCTGGAGGCGATCCACCAGGCCTCGCTGACGGTGCTGGAGGAGATCGGCATCGACTTCCTCAACCCCGAGGCCAAGGCGATCCTGAAGGCCGCCGGCGCCCGGGTCGAGCCCGGCAGCGACCGCGTGCGCCTCGACCGCGGCCTGGTGCTCGACGCCATTAAGACCTGCCCGGCGGAGTTCACGCTCCACGCCCGCAATCCGGCGCACAACCTGCGGGTCGGCGGCAATCACGTGATCTTCGCCCAGATGGCGAGCGCGCCCAACTGCTCCGATCTCGAGGGCGGCCGGCGCCCGGGCAACCAGGCCGACTTCCGCAATTTCCTGCGCATCGCCCAGAGCTACAACATCCTGCACATGACCGGCGGCTATCCGGTCGAGCCGGTCGACCTGCACGCCTCGGTCCGGCATCTGGATTGCCTGGCCGATTTCGTGACGCTCACCGACAAGGTCTTCCACGTCTATTCGCTGGGCAAGGCGCGCAACCTGGACGGCATCGAGATCGCCCGCATCGGCCGCGGCGTCTCGCCCGAGCAGCTCGACCGCGAGCCGTCGCTGATCTCGATCATCAACTCCAGCTCGCCCTTGCGGCTCGACAATCCGATGCTCCAGGGCATCATCGAGATGTCCCGGCGCAACCAGGTCATCGTGATGACGCCCTTCACCCTGGCCGGCGCGATGGCGCCCGTGACGGTGGCGGGGGCGCTGGTCGAGCAGAACGCCGAGGCCCTGGCCGGCATCGCCTTCACCCAGCTGGTCCGACCCGGCGCGCCGGTGATCTATGGCGGCTTCACCTCCAATGTCGACATGAAGTCGGGGGCGCCGGCCTTCGGCACGCCGGAATACATGAAGGCGGTGCTGGTCGGCGGGCAGCTCGCGCGCCGCTACCGGCTGCCCTACCGCACCTCCAACGTCTGCGCCGCCAACACCGTCGACGCCCAGGCCGCCTACGAATCCGTGTTCTCGCTGTGGGCGACGACCATGGGCGGCGGCAACTTCATCAAGCATGCCGCGGGCTGGCTGGAAGGGGGCCTGTGCTGCAGCTTCGAGAAGATGCTGCTGGATGTCGACCTCTTGCAGATGGTCGCAGAGTTCCTGGAGCCGCTGGTGGTCGACGACGACAGCCTGGCGCTCGACGCCATCCGCGACGTCGGGCCGGGTGGGCATTTCTTCGGTACTGCCCACACTCAGGCGCGCTACGCGACCGCCTTCTACGCGCCGCTGATCTCGGACTGGCGCAACTTCGAAAGCTGGCAGGAGGCCGGCAGCCCGACCGCGATCCAGAAGGCCAACCGGCTGTGGAAGGAGACGCTGGCGCGCTACCAGCCGCCGGCGCTCGACCCCGCCATCGCCGAGGAGCTGGACGCCTACGTCGCCCGCCGCAAGGCCGAGGGCGGCATGAAGACCGATTTCTAGAAGGGCTCCCTATCCATGAAAACCCATGCCCAGGCGGTGGTGATCGGCGGCGGCGTCGTCGGCTGCAGCGTCCTCTACCACCTGACCAAGGCCGGCTGGCGCGACGTGGTGCTGGTCGAGCGCAGCGAGCTGACCTCGGGTTCGACCTGGCACGCCGCCGGCGGCTTCCACACCCTCAACGGCGATCCCAATGTCGCCAAGCTGCAGAGCTATACCGCGGCGCTCTACCAGGAGATCGAAGAGATCTCGGGCCAGTCCTGCGGCGTCCACCGCACCGGCGGCATCATGCTGGCCGGCACGCCCGAGCGCATGGACTTCCTGAAGATGGCCCATGCCAAGGGCCGCTATCTGGGCATGGAGACCGAGCTGATCAGCGTCGCCGAGGCCAAGCGCCTGCTGCCGCTGATCGACGAGCGCCATTTCCTGGGCGCCATGTACGACCCCAACGAGGGCCACCTCGATCCCTCGGGCACCACGCACGCCTACGCCAAGGCGGCGCGCCTCGGCGGTGCCGAGATCGAGCGCCACACCCGGGTGATGGAGCTGGCGCATCGTCCCGACGGCACGTGGGACGTGGTCACCGACAAGGGCACCATCCATGCCGAGCATGTGGTCAATGCCGGTGGGCTGTGGGCGCGCGAGGTCGGCCGCATGGTCGGGCTGGAGCTGCCGGTGCTGGCCATGGAGCACATGTACATCATCTCCGAGGACATGCCCGAGGTCGCCGAGGTCAACCGGGCCACGGGCAAGGAGGTGCTGCACGCCATCGACTTCGAGGGCGAGATCTATCTGCGCCAGGAAGGCCGCGGCATGCTCATGGGCACCTATGAGCGCGCGGGCAAGCCATGGTCGGAGCGCACCACCCCCTGGGACTTCGGGCATGAACTGCTGGCGCCCGACCTCGACCGCATCGCGCCGTCGCTGGAGATCGGGTTCGAACATTTCCCCGCTTTCCAGACCGTCGGCATCAAGAAGATCATCAACGGCCCCTTCACCTTCGCGCCCGACGGCAACCCGGTGGTCGGGCCGGTGCGGGGCCTCAAGAACTATTGGTGCGCCTGCGGCGTGATGGCGGGATTCAGCCAGGGCGGCGGCGTCGGCCTGGCGTTGTCGAACTGGATGGTCACCGGCGACCCCGGCTTCGACGTCTGGGGCATGGACGTGGCGCGCTTCGGCGACTGGGCGACGCTCGCCTACACCAACGCCAAGGTGCGCGAGAACTACTCGCGCCGCTTCCGCATCACCTTCCCCAACGAGGAGCTGCCGGCAGCGCGGCCCCAGCGCACCTCGCCGGTCTATGACGACCTCGCGGCCGAGAACGCGGTGTTCGGCGTCTCCTACGGGCTGGAGCACGCCCTGTGGTTCGCGCCGAAGGGCACCGAACCCACCGAGCAGGTGACCTTTCGGCGCTCCAACGCCTTCCCGGTGGTGGCCGCGGAGTGCCGGGCGGTGCGCGAGGCGGTCGGGCTGATCGAGACCTCGACCTTCGCCAAGTACGAGATCACGGGGCCGGGTGCCGAGGCCTGGCTCGGCGGGCTCTTGACCAATGCGATGCCGCCGGTCGGGCGCATGACCCTGGCGCCGATGTTGAACCCGGCCGGCCGGCTGATCGGCGACTTCACGGTCGCGCGCCTCGGGCCCGAGCACTTCCTGATGTTCGGCTCGGGCATCGCCGAGACCTATCACATGCGCTGGTTCCTGGCGCACCTGCCGGCATCGGGGGTCGCCATCCGGCCGCTGGGGCTGGAGCTGACCGGCTTCTCGATCGCCGGGCCAAAGGCGCGCGACCTGCTGGCCGCGCTCACGCCCGAGGACGTGTCGGCCCAGGCCTTCCGCTTCATGGCGTTCCGGCGCCTCGACCTGGGGCCGGTGCCGGCGCTGGTCGGCCGCGTCTCCTTCACCGGCGACCTCGGCTACGAGATCTGGGTCAAGCCCGACTACCAGCGCCGCCTGCACCGGCTGCTGGTCGAGGCCGGCGAGCCGCTGGGCCTCAAGCATTTCGGCGGCCGGGCGCTGGACAGCCTGCGGCTGGAGAAGAACTACGGCAGTTGGGCCCGCGAATACCGGCCGATCTACACGCCTTTCGAGGCTGGGCTCGACCGCTTCGTCGACTTCGGCAAGGCCGGGTTCATCGGCCGCGACGCGGCGCTGGCGGCGCGCGACCGCGGGCCGGAGCGCCGCTTGGTCGCGTTCACGGTCGACGCGGCCGCGGCCGACTGCATCGCCGATGAGCCGGTGTGGCATGGCGGCCAGGTGGTCGGCTGGATCACCTCGGGCGGCTATGCGCATCATGCCCAGGCCTCGATGGCGCTGGGCTACATTCCGGCGGCGCTGGCGTCGGAGACCGGCGCCGGCGCGTTCGAGATCGAGATCATCGGCGAGCGCCGGCCCGCCACCATCCAGCCGCGGCCGCTGTTCGACCCGGACGGCAAACGCATGCGCGGCTGAGCAGAGGAGGCAGTTCGATGGGCTACACGCTGGACGGCATGGCGGCCGAGTGCCGCCGCATCCTGTCCGCCGACCCCGGGCCCGCGGGCCGCGAGGCCGTCGCCGGCCTGGTCCGGTCGGTGCTGCAGGACTCGGCCTTCGTCGCCCGCCATCTCGGCGACGAGGTCCCCGAGCGCAAGGTGCTCTACGAGGACCCGGCGCTCGGCTTCTGCATCCTGGCCCACGTCTATCACGGCCCCAAGGACAGCAACCCGCATGACCACGGGCCGTCCTGGGCGATCTATGGCCAGGCCGCGGG
The DNA here is from genome assembly GCA_964511405.1 of uncultured Comamonadaceae bacterium. Classification (GTDB taxonomy): domain Bacteria; phylum Pseudomonadota; class Alphaproteobacteria; order Elsterales; family Elsteraceae; genus CAZEFK01. Next base: position 30,995 of record CAZEFK010000062.1, read on the forward strand.
CGAGACCCACATGCGCGACTTCGCGCTGGTCGAGCCGGCGGCACCCGGCCGCCCGGGCAAGGTCCGCGAGACCCGCGCCTACACCCTCAAGCCCGGCGACGCCCACATCTACAACGAAGGCGACCTCCACGCCCCGCGCCGCCTGGGCCCGACCCGGCTGCTGCGGATCGAGGGCACGAACATGGACCGGGTGACGCGGCTGCCGTACGAGCTGGTGTGAAACGGCCGGCCCCCTACCGCGCCCCTTCGAACCCCTCCAGCACCGCGGCCAGATTGACACCCAGCAGGTCGGACAGATACCCGCCTTCCTGGACCAGCACCGTCGGCAGCCCCAGGCGCCCGATCGCCTCGCCGATGCGGCGGAAGCCTGGGGTCGTCACCTTGAGCCCGGCCAGCGGGTCGGCTTCCGAGGCGTCGAGGCCCAGGGCGACGACCAGGGCGCCGGGGGCGAAGGCGGCAATGGTCCGGGCGGCCGCGGCCAGGGCGTCCAGGTAGCCGTCGTCGCCGGTGCCCAGCGGCAGCGGCAGGTTCAGGTTGGCGCCCAGGCCCGGCCCGGCACCGCGCTCGCCGGCATGGCCCCAGAAGAACGGGTAGAACCGCGTCGGGTCGGCGTGGATCGACAGGGTCAGCACGTCGCCGTGCTCCCAGAAGATGCCCTGGGTGCCGTTGCCGTGATGGACGTCGACGTCCAGGATTGCGACCCGCTCATGGGCCTGGCGCAGATGGGCGGCGGCAATGGCGCTGTTGTTCAGGTAGCAGAAGCCGCCGGCCATGTCGCGATAGGCATGGTGCCCGGGCGGCCGGCACAGGGCGTAGGCGGCGGAGTCGCCGTCCAGCACGAGCTGGGCTGCGGTGGCCGCGACGTCCGCGGCGGCGCAGGCGGCGGCGAAGGTCCCGGGGCCGATCGGGCAGGCGGTGTCGGCGGTGTGCCAGCCGAGGCGTCCGACGATGCTCGCGGGATAGCTGGCGCCGGCCTGGCGCACCGGATGAACGTTGGCGATCATCTCGGTGCCGGCATCGCCCAGCGCCGCCCACTCGGCCCATGCGGTCTCCAGGAACGCCAGGTAGTCGGGGCCGTGGACGCGGGCGCGCGGGCCCGGCCCGAACGCCTGCGCCGGCACCAGGCTGTGCCGGCCGGCATCCAGCCCGGCCAGCAGCCGGGCCGCGCGCTCCGGCTGCTCGGTCGACGGCTTGATCCGGCCGCGCACCAGGAAGAACTGCGGGTCGTGGCTGTGGTGGGCGTCGCTGTACACCGCCTTCATGCGGGCTCTCCTTGCGGGGGATTAATGGCGCGCAGCATGGCCACCACCCCGCGCCGGGCGTCGCCCAGATGGTGGTCGACGGCTGCCGCGATGCCAGCGGGGTCGCCCGCCTCGATCGCGGCCAGCAGCGGCCGGTGGGTCTCGGCGATCGTCCGGGGATCGTCATAGACCCGTCCGATCAGGCCGATCACGATGCGCAGCTCCGCCGCCAGGTCGTCGAACAGCTTGACCAGCCGGCGGTTGCCCGACAGCGCGCAGATCAGGTGGTGGAAGCGGTAGTCCTCCTCGACCTGGCGCGCCGGGTCCGGGGAGTCGGCGGCCGCGACCAACACGTCGAACTGCCGGCGCAGGGCCGCCCGCCCGTCGTCGGTCAGGCGCTCGGCCGCGCGCAGGGCGGCGTGGCGCTCCAGGCCGATGCGCAGGTCGTACAGCTCGTCGATGTCGTCGGGCTGGTGGCGGCGCACATAGAAGCCGCGCCCGGGCCGGGTCACCAGCAGGCCCTGGCTCTCCAGCAGACGCGCCGCCTCGCGCACCGGCGCGCGGCTGACGCCCAACTCGCGCGCCACCGCCGCCTCGGCCATCTTGGTGCCGGGCACCAGCCGTCCGGCCAGGATCGCGTCGGTCAGGGCGCGGGCGATCTGGCTGACCAGATCCTGCGAGGCGACGGCGGCGAGGCCGACCGGGGGCGAGGCGGGGCGCATTCAAACTCCTTGATCCAGCGTCCTACCCTCAATATCGTCGACTGTCGACAGTAATGGAGGGATGCATGTCCGCGACCCCGCGTCCCTGGCCGGGCAACGACACCGATCCGGCCTGGCAGATCCGCGTCGACCTGGCGGCGGCCTACCGGCTGGTGCATCGGATGGGGCTGGACGACAGCATCTATACCCATATCTCGGCGCGCCTGCCCGGCCGACACGACCGCTTCCTGATCAATTCCTATGGCATGAGCTTCGACGAGGTGTCGGCGTCGAGCCTGGTCACCGTCGACCTGGACGGCACGGTCGTCGACGACCCCGTGGGCAACGGCATCAACGCGGCCGGCTACACCATCCACAGCGCCCTGCACGCCGCTCGCCCGGATGTCGAATGCGTGCTGCACACCCATTCGGTCGCCGGCGTGGCGGTGTCCTGCCAGCGCGATGGGCTGCTGCCGCTGAACCAGTGGGCGATGCAGTTCGCCGGCCGGACCGCCTACCACGCCTATGAAGGCATCGCGCTGGACCTGGGCGAGCGCGAGCGGCTGGCCGCCGACCTCGGCGACCGCCTGGTGCTGATCCTGCGCAACCACGGCCTGCTGACCTGCGGCCGCTCGGTCGGCGAGGCCTTCATCCTGATGCACAACCTGGAGCGCTCGTGCCGCGCCCAGCTGGCCGTGCAGAGCGCGGGCGCGCCGGTCGTGGAACCGCCGGCCGATGTCGTGGCCAGGACCACCCAGCAATATCTCGACTGGGAGCGGCTGAACGAGCCCTCCGATGGCGTGGATCTTGAATGGCGGGCGTTCCGGCGCCGGCTCGACCGCACCGATCCCGATTACTGCCGCTGAGGACCGATCCCGTGCCCAGACACCTCTTGCTCCGCCAGGCCGTGATCGGCTTGGTCGCCGCCCTCGTCGCCGGCACCGCGTTCGCCCAGGCGCCCAAATCAGGCGGTATCGCCAACGCGGTCATCCAGCCCGAGCCGCCCAGCCTGATGATCGGGCTGGTGCAGAACGGCCCGACCCAGATGGTCGCCGGCAACATCTACGAAGGGCTGCTGCGCTACAGCCCGAAGCTGGAGCCGCTGCCGGAGCTGGCCGAGAGCTGGACCGTCAGCGCCGACGGCACGGTCTATACCTTCAAGCTGAAACCCGGCGTGACCTGGCATGACGGCAAGCCGTTCACCGCGGCCGACGTGCTGTTCTCGATCGAATTCCTGAAGCAGACCCATGCGCGCGCCCGGGGCAACCTGGCCCAGGTCGACAAGGTCGAGGCGCCCGACGACCTGACGGTGGTGTTCACCCTGAAGCAGCCGTTCGGTCCGTTCCTCGGCATCTTCGAAGTTGGCTCGATGCCGATGATCCCCAAGCACCTCTA
>CAZEFK010000063.1:0-33399 GCA_964511405.1 uncultured Comamonadaceae bacterium
CGCTGGCGCTCCTGGTCGCCGCCGCCGTCGCGGCTGCGCAGGCGGCAGGCCAGATCGACCTGGTGGCCGGCGCGCGCCAGCGCCGCCATCAGCAGCCGGCCCATGCGGCGGTCGCCCGAGGGCGTCGGATCGTCCGGCGGCTTCAGTGGAGCATAGAAAGCGATGCGCATGCCCTAAGCGGGCACCCGGGCCGGGACCAGGCCGGCCTCGGCGAAGCGACCGGCCAGGCGGTCGAGGCCGGCGTCGTGGCGGAACGCCCGCTCGATCCGGGCGCGCGCTGCCGCCCCCAGGCGCTGGCGCAAGGCCGGGTCGGCGATCAGGTCAGCGAGCGCTGCCGCCAGGGCCGCGGGATCCTCGGGCGGCACCAGGCGGCCGGTGGCGCCGTCGTCGATGATCTCGGGGATCGCCGACACCGCCGTCGACACGCAGGCCAGCGCCTGGCTCTGGGCCTCCATCAGCACGTTGGGGATGCCGTCGCGGTCGCCGTCGCGATCGATGCGGCTGGCCAGCACGAACAGGTCAGCGGCGCGGTAGGCCGCGAGCACGGCCGGCTGCGCCTGGGCGCCGGTCCAGGTGATGCGCTCGGTCACGCCCAGGCGCTCGGCCTCGGCCTTGAGGGCCGGACCGAGCGGCCCGCCGCCGATGACCTGCAGCCGCCACTGCAAGCCGGCGGGCAACAGCGCCAGGGCCGCCAGCAGCACGTCGGCCCCTTTCTTCTCGACCAGCCGGCCGACCATCAGAAGCCGCACCGGGTCGGCGTCGCGGCCGTCGCGCGGCGGCCGCGGCGGCGGCGGCGGGAAGCGGGCGAGGTCGATGCCGTGATGGACCAGCTCGACGGTATCGGCCTGTGGCGCCAAGGCCGCCAGCCGGTCGCGGCCGGCGCCGGTGCAGGTCACCAGCCATTGGCACTCGGCCAGCTTTTCCGCCAGCTCCCAGTCGGGGCTGGTCCAGATGTCGCGGGCGTGGGCCGAGCCGCTCCAGGGCAGCCCGGTGAGCAGCGCCGCGTAGCGCGCGACCGATGCCGGCGTGTGCAGGAAATGGGCGTGCAGCCAGGCGACGTCGGGGTCGAGTTCGGCGGCCAGCACCAGCGCCTGCCCGAACCGTCTGACGCGGTTGCGGCTGCGGTCGCGGGCCAGGTCGCGCAGCCACGCCGCCAGCGCCCGGCCGTAGCCGGCGCGCCGGCGTGACCGCCACCAGCCGCGCAGCACCCGCAACGGTTCCTGGTGCAGGTATTCCGGCAAGTAGCGCACCGGGGCCCGGATGCGATCGTGCAGCGGATGGCGCAGCCGGTCGGTCGGATGGCGCAGCGACACGATCGCCAGCCGCATGCCGCGCTGCTCCAGCCCGTCGATCTCCTGGGCGATGAAGGTCTCGGACAGCCGCGGATAGCCCTTGACGACGATCGCGACCACCGGCCGCCGGTCGGCCATTCCAGTCAGCCGATGGCCCCCGCGGCCCGCCGCATCGGCACCGCGGCGCTGGCGAGCAGGGCGTCGAACCGCTCGGCGATCACGGCATGGCCGTCGAGCAGGCCCGGGATCGCCGCCGCCGAGGGCCGCGGCTGGTCGGGCAGGGCCCGCAACGCTCCGAGCAGCCGCTCGGGGTCGCGAGCGTCGGTGTCGGTCAGCATGCGCACCAGACCCAGGCTTTCGGCGCGGGCGGCGCGGATATGCTGCTCCAGCCGCGGCGTCGTGCGCGGCACGATGATCGCCTGCTGGTCGAACGACAGGATCTCGCAGAAGGTGTTGTAGCCGCCCATGGCCACGATCCCGGCGGCGCCGGCCATCAGCGCCTCCATGGACGGCACGAAGTCGGCCATGGTGACATGCGCCAGACGCGCGGCCCGGCGCGCGAAGCCGTCGCGCGCGGTCGCCGCCATGAACGGTCCGCAGACGATGACGATGCGGCGGTCGTAGCCGGGGTCGCTCTCCAGGGCGCCCAGCACGCTGTCGACCAGCTCCTCGCCGTCGCCGCCGCCGCCCGGCGTCACCAGCAGATAGCCGTCGCGGCTGCGCGACGCGCCGGCCGGCATCGTTTCGGCGCTGCGCCTGAGATAGCTGGTATAGACCAGCCGCCGCTCGACATCGGCGGGCAGCGCCAGTCCGGCCAACGGTTCGTAGATCTGCTCCAGCCCGTAGATCCAGACCTCGTCGTAGAACGCCTCCAGCGCCTGGACCGACTGCTTGCGCCGCCACTCGGCGGCGACGCTGGCCGGGTCGTCCAGCACGTCGCGCAGACCCAGCACCATCGGTACGCCGCGGGCGCGCAGCATCTCCAAGGTCGGGCAGACTTCGCCGCGGATCCCGGTCGGCTCCTTGTCGACCAGCATCAGGTCGGGATCGAAGCGATCGGCGGCCTCGACCATGCGCTGGGCGCGCTCGGCGATGGCGTCGCCCAGGTCCTGGGCTTCGTCGCGCGGCCGGTATTCGCCGCTGCGCTGCTTGATGATCTGGGGGACCAGCGTGATCTCGATGCGGGGATGCTGGTCGTAGCGCGAGATCAGCGGCAGGCCCGACACGATCATGACCCGGAGCCCGGGATCGCGCTGGACCAGCGACAGCGCGATCGACCGGCAGCGCCGCAGATGTCCCAGCCCGAAGGAGTCGTAGCTGTAGATCAGCAGCTTCTTCTCACGCATGGCTGCCACTCGCTCGGTTCGTCCGGTGGGCGTTCGCGGTTGACGGGAATGGCGGGATCCACACGCCGGCGTCGCCAGGCGCACGCGGCGCGGCCGAGGGGCGGTGCATGGGCGGGTCGGGATTGGGCCTTAGGCGGCGGGCTGCGGCGCGCGGTTGAGCATGGTCCGGATCTGTGCCGTCGCGCGCTCGAGGCGGATCGCCAATTCGCGCATCACGGCGGTCGAAAAGTCCGGCGAACTGCGGGCCAGGTGGAAGAACACGTCGCGTGACAGCTTCAGGCAGGTCACCCGGTCATGGGCGCGCACCGTGGCGGTCCGTGGCGAATCGTGCAGCAGGGCGATCTCGCCGATCAGGCTGTTGGCGCCGACCTGGTTGACCTTGTGCTCGGCGCCGTTGGCCTCGATCAGGATGTCCACCGTGCCCGACAGCACGACATAGGCGTGGTCGGCCATGTCGCCCTCGCGGATGAAGGCCTCGCCCGGCATGAAGTTGACCCGCTCGCTGGCGAAGCTCAGCAGCTTGAGCTGGCTGTCGTCCATGGTCTGGAACATCGGCACGCGCCGAAGGACGGTGCATTCCTCCTTGAGGCTCATCCCCTGTCCCCTGTCGCTGCCAGTTCCGCCGCCAGTTTGCCGCTACTCGGCCGCGAGCTGGGCCCGGAGCTGGGTCCCGTCGCGGTCGAGGTCGGGCCAACTGCCCTGCTCGACCACCCTGCCGCCATCGACGACGGCCACAGATTGAAAATGGCGTGCCAGGCTGGACTTTTGCAAGACCCATGCGACCGGCCGCTCGGCCATGAAGGCCAGGACGGCGTCGACCAGCCGGATCTGCTCCTGCGGGTCAATGGCTTGTGCGGGGTCGTTGAGGATCAGCACGTCCGGGCGCTTGAGCAGGGCGCGCCCGATCGCCAGCTTCTGGCGTACGCCCGCCGTCAGCTGCGAGCCGCCGACGCCGACATTCATCTCCAGCCCGGTCTGCAGCAGGACGTCGGTCAGCGGCGTGTAGAGGCCGTGCCGCTCCAGCACCTCCCGGATCATCGTGCGCATCCGGCTGGACACTTGGTCCTGGCCGGCGACCAGGCGGCCGAACAGTAGGTTGTCGCGGAGCGTCGCCGTGCGGGTATAGCTCTCGATGTCGAAGAACTCGAGCTCGCCGGCCAAGGCCGGCGGCAGCTCGGCCCGGAAGCGCGGGCGCGCCCGGACCACCGCCTCGCGCAAGTCGTCCTCGATCAGGCCCAAGCGGTGGCGCGCCGGGATCATGCGCAGCGACAGCGACAACAGCTTGGCCTGGTCGTCGGGCTTGAGGCCGGCGATGCCCTGGCGCTGAAGCTGATTGATCGCCGGCTGCAGGGCGGTCAGCTCGTCGACGTCGACGAAGCTGTAGCGCCGGACCAGCTCGTGGCCGGCGTCCAGGCCCTTGAAGATCTCGGACAGGGTGCGCGCGGCGTCGGCGCCGATCTCGATCAGCCGGCTGTCCAGCGCCTCCGCCGCCAGCACCTGGCGGACATAGGGGTGGCGCCCCAGGTCGTTGCGGTCGAAGGCATGCCCGGTCGGCATGCCGAACAGCAGGTTCTCGCCGATCGACGCCATGTCGGTGAAACGGTCGGCGGCGAACGGCTCATAGAAGCCCTCGGTCTCGGGCGTGACCAGGTGCTCGACCAGCACCTTGCGCGCGACCAGGATGGTCTCGACCAGGTCAGGATGGTTCTCGGGCACGATACGGCCGCGCAGCCCCAGCTCGCGCAGCTCGTCGAAGAGCCCGACCGTGGTGAGCACTTCGGCGATGCGCTCGCGGAACTGCTCGCGCGTGGCCGCGCCCGCGGCCTGGTAGTCGATCCAGTCGTCCTCGATGTCGTGGGGCGAATTGCCGGTCAGCTCGGCCTCGAAGCGTTCGGCGCGCCGCCGCGCTTGGGCGGCGGCGTCGGCCGGCTCGGCCGGGTTGGGGCGGACCTGCAGGCCGAAGACCAGGTTGTCGAAGAAGCTGCCGGCAAACAGCACGGTGGCCGGGCCGACATAGCCCAGCCGGCGCGCGACCAGCGGGTGCGGCAGCCCGGCGACGTCCTGCCCGTCCAGGCAGACCCGGCCGCGGGTCGGCTCGGCGACGCCGCCCAGCACCATCGCCAGCTCGTGCTTGCCGCCGGCTTCCGGGCCGATCAGCGCCACCTTGTCGGTGCCGGCGAGCGCGAAGCTGGCGCCGTCCAGGCTCTGGCGGCCGCTGTCGTCGACCAGCGTCGCCGCCACCGCTGACAGCTCCACCGGGCCGTCGGCCGGGGGCGGCAGCGCGGCCGTCAGGCGCTCGACCGGCAGCATGCCGGGCACGTCGAACTGCTCGACCACCTGGGCGTAGCGGATCCGCTGGTCCTGCAGGTCCTGGTAGTAGGTCAGGAGTTCGGTCCACGGCGCATTCAGGTCTTTGTAAGCCGACAGCACGGCGACCAGCGAGCCGAACGAGATGTCGCCGTTGATCACCAGGTAGCCGCCGATCAGGTAGAAGAAGAATGGTGTCAGCTGACCGATGAAGTTGTTCAGGAACTTGACGAAGAACTTCCACTTGAAGATGTCGTAGCGCAACCGGTAGTTGGCAGCCAGCTTGGCCGAGAAGTCGGCCGCCTGGTAGTCCAGGGTGCCGTGGGACTGGATCTCCTGAAGGCCGACGGCGGTTTCGGTGATGCGGTCCGAGATGGTGCGCATGTGCTGGATGCGGCGGCGGGTCAGCCGGTTGACCTTCCGCTGGAGGCGCGGGATCACATACATCTGTGCCGGGTACAGCGCGATCGCGGCCAGGCCCAGCATCGGGTCCTGCAGCGCCATGAAGATCAGGATGGTCAGCAGCGTGCCGCCCTGGAGCACCGGCAGGCTGACGCTGTCGCCGATAAACCCGCCCAGGGTCTCGATCTCGGACAGGATCATGGGCACGAACTGGCCCGGCGCGGTGCGCGTGAAATAGGCCGGCGGAAACCGCAGCACCCGGGCGTAGAGCTCGAAGCGCAGGCGGCGCAGCATCCGTTCGCCCAGCCGCCCCTTGTAGGTGTTGATAAGGTATTTGAAGCCGCCGTTGACCAGAACCAGGCCCAGGAAAATAAAACTCAACAAGAAAAGATATTGCAGCTGGTTAAAGTGAAATCCCACGATCGATGCCGGGATTCTTTTCCCGGAAATCGCCTGGTTGATAATCAGCTTGGGCAATTGCAGCGTGTAATACAGTACCGGAAACGAGGCCAAAGTCAGAATTGTGACAATGGCCTGCTGGCGTTTGCTGTAGCGCCAAATGAAACGAAAAAGGGTCGGTTCCATCGGGGCGCGCACCTGTGCCATCACAATCAAGGGATGGTACCGCCGGTGCCCTTGTCCTGCCAAGGGCAGTCGGACTCGGGTGTACCCGGCAGAAGTTGCCGCGGCCATCGGATGCTTGCCAGGCCGGCGGCCGGCGGTGTTAGGATGCGGCGCGGCGTCGCTGGACAGGCTTAGAAAGAGAGTGCGATCGGGCGAATGGGCGATGTCCTGCGAGTCGAGGACCTGAGCGTCGAGTTCCGGCTGCCGAGCGGGCCGGTCTCGGCGGTGGACCGGGTCAGTTTCCGGGTGCCGCGGGGCGGTACCGTCGCGCTGGTGGGCGAGTCCGGGTCCGGCAAGTCGGTGATCAGCCAGGCTGTCCTGGGCATCCTGCCGATGCCCGGGGTCGTCACCGGCGGGCGCATCTGGTTCGACGATCCGGCGGCGTCAGGCGCTCCGGTCGACCTTCTGGCCGAGCCGGCGCGTCTCAAGAGCGTGCGCGGTGCCAGGATCTCGCTGATCTTCCAGGAGCCGATGTCGGCGCTGTCGCCGCTGCACACGATCGGCGACCAGGTCTCGGAAGCCCTGTTCCTGCATCGGCGCCTGCCGCGTTCGGCCGGGATCAAGCTGGTCAAGGACATGCTGCGGCTGGTCGGCTTTCCCGATGTCGACCGTGCCTTCGATGCCTATACGTTTCAATTGTCCGGTGGCCTGCGCCAGCGCGCCGTGATCGCGATGGCGCTGGTGTGCCAGCCGGCGCTGCTGATCGCGGACGAGCCGACCACGGCGCTCGACGTCACCGTGCAGGCGCAGGTGCTGCAGTTGCTGCGCAGCCTGCAGGCCGAGCTGGGCATGGCGGTGCTGTTCATCACCCACGACATGGGCGTGGTCGCCAACATGGCCGAGAGCGTGGTCGTGATGTATCGCGGCCGGGTGATGGAGAGCGGCCCGCTGCGGCCGCTGTTCGAGCGGCCCCAGCACCCCTACCTGGTGCATCTGCTGGACTGCGTCCCCAATATCGGCGCCACGCCGCCGCGGCCCGAGCCGCCGCCCGACACGCTGCTGGAGCTGGCCGGCGTGTCGAAGACCTATCCCGCGCGCCGCGGCGTGTTCGGGCGCGGCACCGCCATGCACCGGGCGGTCGCCGAGGTCGACCTGGCCGTCCGCCAGGGCGAGTGCCTGGGCCTGGTCGGCGAGAGCGGCTGCGGCAAGACCACGCTCAGCAAGCTGATCCTGCGCGCGCTCGACGCCGACGGCGGGACCATCCGGTTCCGTGGGGCCGATGGCCACATGCAGGACGTGCGGGCGCTGGCCGGGCCCGACCTCAAGGCCTATCACCGCGCGGTTCAGTTCATCTTCCAGGATCCGTTCGGCTCGCTCAATCCGCGCATGACCGTGCAGGAGCTGATCGCCGAGCCGCTGGTCATCCACGGCGTCGGCGACGCCGCCCAGCGCACGGCGCGGGTGGTCGAGCTCCTGAAGCTGGTCGGCCTCGATCCCCGCTACAAGCAGCGCTATCCGCATAGCTTCTCGGGCGGCCAGCGACAGCGCATCGGCATCGCCCGGGCGCTGGCGCTGGAGCCGCGCCTGCTGATCTGCGACGAGCCAGTGTCGGCGCTCGATGTCTCGATCCAGGCGCAGATCCTCAAGCTGATCGAGGATCTGCGCGAGCGCCTGGGCCTGACCCTGATCTTCGTCAGCCACAACCTGGCGGTGGTCGACTATGTGGCCGACCGCATCGCCGTCATGTGCGCCGGCCGGATCGTCGAGATCGCCGGCCGCGACCAGCTGTTCAGCCGCCCCCAGCATCCCTACACCCAGGCGCTGCTGGCGGCGGTGCCGCTGCCCGACCCCGACCGCCGGCTCGACTTCCGCAAGCTGCTGGACGGCCGCGCCTCGGACCCGGCGGCGTGGCCGATGCCGTTCCGGATCGCCGGCGCGGCCCCGCCGCTGGTCGAGGTCGGGCCGGGCCACCATGTCCGGCGCGCCGCATGAGGGCGCGCGTTCCCGCCGCGGCGGCGCTGCTGGCGCTGGCCGCTCACCTGGCCCCTCATCTGACCATTGGGCCCGCCGCGGCGCTGACCCTGCGCGAGCCGCCGGAGCTGGCGGCCCAGGTCGCCGCCGGCAAGCTGCCGCCGGTGGCCGAGCGCCTGCCGGCCGATCCGCTGGTGGTGGAACCGGGGCCCGGCCAGACGCTGGGCAAGCCGGGCGGGGTGCTGCGCACCCTCGGCGGCCGGCCGCGCGATACCCGGCTGCTCATGTGGTTCGGCTATTCGCGCCTGATCGGCTATGACGAGAAGCTGGCGCTCAAGCCCGACATCGCCGAGGCGATCGACGTCGATGACGGCCAGCGCGTCTTCACCATCCATCTGCGGCCCGGCCACAAATGGTCCGACGGCCAGCCCTTTACCACCGAGGACTTCCGCTACTGGTGGGAGGACGTCGCCAACAACAAGAAGCTGTCGCCGACCGGCCCGCCGGCGCAGATGTTGCCGCAGCACAAGCCGCCCAAGGTCGAGGTCATCGACCCGGTCACCATCCGCTACAGCTGGCCGGTGCCCAACCCGACATTCCTGACCAACCTGGCGGGCACGGCGCCGCTGTTCATCTATGAGCCGGCGCACTATCTCAAGGCGTTCCACGAGAAGTACGCCGACCCCAAGCGCCTGGAGGCATCGGTCAAGGCGGGCAAGGCGCGCAACTGGGCCCAGCTCTATGTCCGGCTGAACAAGTTCGACCGCAACGACAACCCGGACCTGCCGACGCTGGATCCCTGGGTCGTGCGCACCAAGCCGCCGTCGGAAGAGTTCCGCTTCGCGCGCAACGCCTATTTCCACCGCGTCGACCCGACCGGCCTGCAGCTTCCCTACATCGACAGCTGGGTGATGCAGGTGGTCGATCCCAAGATCGTGCCGGTCAAGGCCGGCGCCGGCGAGACCGACCTGCAGGCCCGCTACATCGCCTTCGACAACTACACCTTCCTCAACGACGCCGCCGACCGGGTGGGCTTCCGGGTCGGCCTGTGGCGCGCGGCGCGCGCCAACCACCTGACCCTCTATCCCGACCTCACGGTCAAGGACCCGACCTGGCGCGCCCTGCTGCGCGACGTGCGCTTCCGGCGCGCCCTGTCGCTGGGCATCGACCGGCACGAGATCAACATGGTGGTGTTCTTCGGCCTCGGCATCGAGACCAACAACACCGCCCTGCCCGGCAGCGACCTGGCCAAGCCCGACTACACCAGCGCCTGGGCGTCCTACGATCCCGACCGCGCCAACGCGCTTCTGGGCGAGCTGGGGCTGAAGCGGGCGCTGGGCGGCGGCATGCGCGTCCTGCCCAACGGCCAGCCGCTGACCATCGTGGTCGAGACCGCCGATCCCAGCACCCAGCAGACCGATGTGCTGCAGCTGATCCAGGACACCTGGCGCAAGCTCGGCATCAAGCTGCTGGTCAAGCCGCTGCAGATCGAGAACATGGAGAAGCGGGTGTTCGCCGGCTCGACCGTCATGACCATCGGGCCGGGCGCCGACAATGGCATCCCGACCCCGGCGATGTCGCCGGCCGAGTGGGCGCCGACCAACGAGCTGCAGCTGCAGTGGTCGCGCTGGGCCAACTATTTCGAAAGCGAAGGCAAGGCTGGCGAGCCCATCGACTGGCCGGTCGCCCAGACCCTGCTCGACCTCTACCGCGACTGGACGGTGGCGACGGCCGAGCCCGAACAACGCCGCATCTGGGATCGGATGCTCGCGATCAACGCCGACCAGGTGCTGACCATCGGCCTGATCGCGGGCGTGCCGCAACCGGTGGTGACCGCGCAGGCCCTGCGCAACGTGCCGGAGACCGCCATGTTCAACTTCGATCCGGGGGCCTTCTTCGGCATCTACCACCCGGACCTGTTCTGGTTCGACGCCGGCCCGACCGCGGCGCGCGATCAGCGGACGGCCGGCAAATGATCGAGTTCATCATCCGCCGCGTGCTGATGATGATCCCGACGCTGCTCGCGATCAGCTTCATCTGCTTCACGGTCATCCAGCTGCCGCCGGGCGACTATCTGACGACCATGATCACCGAGATGCAGAGCCAGGGCGAATCGGTGGATCCGGCCAAGATCGCCTTCCTGCGCCAGGAATACGGTCTCGACCGCAGTTTCCTGGAGCAGTACGCCCATTGGATGGGCGGTCTGGTCCAGGGCGACCTCGGCTGGTCGTTCGAGTACGACCTGCCGGTGACCAAAGTGGTCGGCGACCGCCTGGGCCTGTCGGCGTTGCTGTCGTTCCTGACGGTGCTGTTCACCTGGGCGGTGGCGTTCCCGATCGGCATCTATTCGGCCACCCACCGCTACACGGTGGCCGACCATACGATCACCTTCCTGGGTTTCCTGGGCCTGGCGACCCCCAGCTTCCTGCTGGCGCTGGTGTTGTTGTATGTGACCAACCTGTTCTTCGGGGTCTCGGTCGGCGGCCTGATGGACCCGAGCTATATCGGCCAGCCCTGGAGCCTGGGCAAGCTGGGCTCGGTGCTGCTGCACATGATCGTGCCGGTCGCGGTGATCGGCACCGGCGGCACCGCCGGGATGATCCGCCGGCTGCGCGCCAATCTGCTGGACGAGCTGCACAAGCCCTATGTGGTTACGGCGCGCGCCAAAGGGCTGTCGCCGGGCCGCACCCTGGTCAAGTATCCGCTCCGGATCGCGCTCAACCCGTTCATCGCCGACATTGGCATGCTGCTGCCGCACCTGATCTCGGGCGCGGCGGTGGTGTCGATCGTGATGTCGCTGCCGACCACGGGCCCGATGCTGCTGCAGGCCCTGCAGAGCCAGGACATGTACCTGGCCGGCTCGTTCCTGCTGTTCCTGGCGCTGCTGACGGTCATCGGCGTGCTGGTCTCGGACATCCTGCTGGCGGCGCTCGACCCGCGCATCCGCCTGGGCGGAGGGACCAGCCGATGAGCCTGGCGCCCCTGGAGCCCGCCTCCGACCATTATGTCTCGGACCTCCCCTACCGGCCCGGCGCTGCCGATGCCCTGACGCCCGAGCAGGAGCGCTATTTCCAGGCGCGGCCGGCCCTGATGATGTGGTGGCGGTTCCGCCGCCACAAGCCGGCGCTGATCGCGGGCATCGTGCTGCTGGTGCTGTATGTCAGCGTCGCGTTCGTCGAATTCTTGGCGCCCTATGGCCTGGACAGCCGGCATTCGGACTTCATCCTGGCGCCGCCCCAGCGCCTGCGGCTGCTAGGCGCCGACGGCAGCCTCATCGGCCCCCATGTCGACGGCCTGAACTATCGCCTCGACATGAAGCGGCTGCGCCGGGTCTATACCGCCGACCCGGCGCGGCCGCAGCCCGTGCGGTTCGTCTGCCACGGCGACCGCTACCGGTTCTGGGGCCTGGTCGACGCCGACCTGCACCTGCTCTGCCCGGCCCCGGGCGGGACCCTGTTCCTGCTGGGCACCGACCGGCTGGGCCGGGACATGCTGAGCCGCCTGATCTACGGCATGCGCATTTCGCTGACCGTCGGCCTGATCGGCATCGCGATCAGCCTGACCCTGGGCGTGGTGCTGGGCGGCGTCGCCGGCTATTACGGCGGCTGGGTCGACCTGGGCGTCCAGCGGCTGATCGAAGTGCTGCGCTCGTTCCCCGAGCTGCCGCTGTGGATGGCGCTGTCGGCGGCGCTGCCGGTCGACTGGAGCCCGGTGCTGATCTATTTCGGAATCACCGTGATCCTGGGCCTGCTCGACTGGACGGGCCTGGCCCGCGCCGTGCGCTCGAAGTTCCTGGCCCTGCGCGAGGAGGACTTCTGCACGGCGGCGCGGCTGATGGGCGCCTCGCCGGCGCGGATCATCGGGCGCCACCTGTTGCCCAGCTTCCTCAGCCATCTGATCGCCTCGGCGACACTGTCGATCCCGGGTATGATCCTGGGCGAAACGGCCTTGAGCTTCCTGGGCCTGGGCCTGCGGCCGCCGATCACCAGCTGGGGCGTGCTGCTGGCCGAGGCCCAAAACATCAATGTGGTGGTGATCTATCCCTGGCTGCTGGCGCCGGTGGTGGCTGTCATGGTGGTGGTGCTGTCGTTCAATTTCCTTGGGGATGGACTGCGCGACGCGGCCGATCCGTACTCTCGGTAACGCGATGGCGCGCCGCGCCAGCCTCAAGGCCACGCTCGCGGCGAGCTTCGGCATCCTGGCGTTCGCCACGACGGCGCTGATGGGGGCGCTGATCGGCGAAGCCGCCAGCTACCGGCTGGAGACCTTCGCCGGCCAGCGCGCCGACGCCCTGGCGCTGGCGGTGCGTGAGCGGCTGGAGGACGGCCTGGCCGAGCGCCGCCGCGCCGTGGTTGCCCTGGCCGAGGCGATCGGCAGCAGCCCGGCCTTGGCCACGCGCGACCGGCTGGAGCGCATCCAACGCGAGCAGGGCATGTTCGCCTGGCTGGGCTATGCCGGCCGCGACGGCACCATCCAGGCCGCGACCGACGGCCTGCTGGAAGGCCTGGATGTCAGCCGGCGCCCGTGGTTCATGGCCGGCTTCGCGGCACCGACGGTCAGCGGCGTCCATGATGCGGCGCGTCTGGCGACGCTGCTGCCGCACGACCCGGCGACCCCGCTGCGCCTGGTCACCGTCTCGGCGCCGGTGCGCGCCGCCGACGGTTCGGTGGTCGGGGTCGTGGGTGCCCAGGAGACCTGGGCCTGGGCGCAGGCGCTGCGGGCCCGACTGCTGCCGGGAACGGCGACCGCGGACCAGGTCGACGTGCTGGTGCTCGACCGCGACGGCCGCGTGCTGCTCGGGCCGCCGGCGCTGGTCGGCGAGCGGCTGGCGCTGCCGGCCGGGCATGTCGCCGACCTGCCCGACGGCCGCTTCCTGTTCGCCCGCGCGGCCCTGCGCTTCGGCGACCTGGGCTGGACGGTGCTGGCGCGCCAAACCGATGCGGTTGCCCGCCGGCCCGCGGTGACCGCGCGCTGGCGACTGTTCGAGGTGGCCGGCGTGATCGGCCTGATCATGGCCAGCCTGGGCTGGGTCGCGGCCGGCCGCATCGCGCGGCCGCTGCAGGGCCTCGCCGCCGCGGCCGAGCGTGCCCGCGGCGGAGGCGCCGGCGGGTCGGTGCCGGCGGTCGACGACTATGCCGAGGCGGCCTCGCTGGCCGACGCCCTGCGCGCGACCCTGGCCGACGCCGATGTCAGGCGTGGCGAGCTCGAGGCGCGGATCGTCGAACGCACCGACGCCCTGGCGCTGGCCAACGACCAGGCGCGCCAGCAGGCCGCGCTGCTGCAGGCGACGCTCGACAACCTGGAGCAGGGCGTGGCGGCGTTCGACGCCGAGCTGGAGTTGGTGGCGTGGAACGAACGCTATGTCGCGCTGTTCGGCTTTCCGCCCGAATCGCTGGCGCCCGGCGTGTCGCTCCTGGATCTGGTGCGTCTGGACGCCCAGATCGCCGGGCTCAGCTCGGCCGAGGCCGACGCCCAGGTCGACGCCGCGCGCGCGGCCGCCGGGCGGGGCGGGCTGCAGCGCTTCCAGCGCTCGTCGCGCGACGGCCGCCTGATCGACGTTGCGATCCGGCCGACCGCCGAAGGCGGCCTGGTCGCGGTCTATGCCGACATCACCCACCGCCGCCAGGCCGAAGCGCTGGTGCGCCGCCAGGCCGATCGGCTGCAGCTGATGCAGGAAATCGCGGCGATCGCCAATTCGGCGGCCGACCTGGACAGCGTGCTGCACGACACGGTGCAGCGCCTGTGCGCCCATTTCGACTGGCAGCTGGGCCAGGCCTTCCGCCGGTCCGAGGACCGCTGGTCGTTCCTGCCGGTCGGGGCCTGGGTAATGGCCGAGCCCGCCCGCTTCGAGCCCTTCGTCGTCGCCAACCGTCGGCCGGTCGATGCCGACGCCGAGCTGTTCCGCCGCGCCGATGTCGCCTGGGTCGAGGACGTCCGCGAGGACCCCGCGTTCCCGCGGCGCGAGGCGGCGGCGGCATGCGGCGTGGCGGGCTATCTTGGGCTGCCGATCGTGGTCGGACGCAGCATCGAGGCGGTCGTGCAGCTGTTCGCCGACCGGGTGCTGCCGCCGGATGCCGGCATGATCGAGGTCGGCCGCTTCGCCTCGGTGCAGCTGAGCCGCGTCGCCGAGCGGCTGGCCGCG
Organism: uncultured Comamonadaceae bacterium; assembly: GCA_964511405.1. Lineage (GTDB taxonomy): Bacteria > Pseudomonadota > Alphaproteobacteria > Elsterales > Elsteraceae > CAZEFK01. The sequence continues at coordinate 14,025 of CAZEFK010000063.1, forward strand.
GCCGAGGCGCTCAAGGCGCGCGAAGAGAAGCTGGAGGCGATCCACGACACCGTGCCCGACGCCCTCCTGACCCTGGACGGGGACGGCCGGGTCGACCGCGCCAACGAGGCTGCCGAGTGGATCTTCCGGCTGCCGGCGCCGATCCTGGGGCTGCGCCGCTTGGCCGACTTGGTGCCGTCGCTGGACGCCCCGACCGTCGGCCGCTTCGAGGGCGATGGCGTGCGCGGCGACGGCTCGCGCTTTCCGGCCGAGATCGCGATCGCGACGCATGGCCCCGCCGAGCACCTGACCTATGTGGCGGTTCTGCGCGACATCACCGAGCGGCGTGCCGTCGAGCGCCTGAAGAACGAGTTCGTCTCGACCGTCAGCCACGAGCTGCGCACGCCCCTGACCTCGATCGCCGGCGCCCTGGGGCTGCTGGAGGGCGGCATCGCCGGCGTGCTTACCGACCGGATCGGCGAGTTGGTCGGGATCGCCCACAAGAACGCCCAGCGCCTGGTGCGCCTGATCAACGACATCCTGGACCTGGAGAAGATCGAGGCGGGCAAGCTCGATTTCCGCTTCGCCCCGGTCGAGGTTGCAACCCTGCTGCAGCAGGCGGCCGACGGCAGCCGGCCGCTGGCCGCCGCCGCCGGCATCGCCGTCGAGATCGACGCGGCCGCGGCCCGCGCCACCGTGCGTGGCGACCTCGACCGGCTGATGCAGGTGATGGCCAACCTGCTGTCGAACGCCATCAAGTTCTCGCCGGCCGGCGCCCGGGTGACGCTGAGCGCCGAGCCGCTGGCCCATGCCGTGCGGATCTCGGTGATCGACCGCGGCCGTGGCATTCCGGAGTCGTTCCGCGACCGGGTCTTCCAGCGCTTTGCCCAGGCCGACGCCTCGGACGCCCGCGACAAGGGCGGGACCGGCCTGGGCCTGAGCATCGCCCAGAGCATCGTGCTGCGCCACGGCGGTTGCATCGGCTTCGACAGCGCGGAAGGACAGGGCAGCCGGTTCTGGTTCGAGCTGCCGCTGGCGACGCCGCCCGAGCCAGGCCCGCCGGTGCGGATCCTGGTCTGCACCGACGATGCCGGCGCCGCCGACCGGCTGCGCGGCCTGCTGGCCGGCGACGGGTACCTGGTCGACCAGGCGCCGTCGGCCGAGGCGGCGCGGCAGGCGCTGGACGGCCGCGGCTATGCCGCGCTGATCGTCGATCCAGCGTTGCCCGACCAAGCCGGCCTCGCCCTGATCGCCGAACTCCGGCGCTTGGGACCGGTCGCCAGCCTGCCGGTGCTGGCCTTGGGCCCGCGCGGCGCCGGGCTGCCGGCACAGGCGGGGCTGTGCGGCTTCGTGACCGCCGCCGACGGCACCGTCGACGGACCCGGGTTGCGCCGCGCCGTCTCGATGGCGCTGCGCCTGGGCGGCATCGGCAGCGCCCGGCTGCTGCATGTCGAAGACGATCCCGACGTGGCGCGCCTGGTCGCGGCGGCCTTGGGCGACATTGCCGCGGTCACCACGGTCGACGGCGTGCAGGCGGCGCGCGCGGCCCTGGCGACCGGCGGCTTCGACCTGATCATCCTGGACCTGGCGTTGTCCGACGGGTCGGGCTTCGAGCTGGTGACCGAAGCCCACCGGCCGCCGCCGATCGTGGTGTTCTCGGCCAACGAGGGGGCCCCGGGCCTGGCCGACCGGGTGGCGCGGGTGCTGGTGAAGTCGCGCTCGAGCCTGGACGATCTGAAGCTGGCGGTGGTCGAGACGCTTGCCGACCGGCGCCGGAACGTCCACACCATTGAGCCTGCCGACTAGCCCGACCGATCGGATCCCCCATGGCCGAGCCGCGCATCCTTTGCGTCGAGGACGATCCCGATATCCGCCAGATCGCCCGGCTGTCCCTGGGCACCATCGGCCGCCTGACCGTCGAGCTGTGCGCGTCGGGCGCCGAAGCCCTGGCGCGGGCGCCGGAATTCGCACCCGATCTGATCCTGCTCGATGTGATGATGCCGGGCATGGATGGCCCGACCACGCTCGCCCGCCTGCGCGAGCTGCCGGCGCTGGCCGGGACGCCCGTGGTGTTCATGACCGCCAAGGTCCAGCCGCCCGAAGTGGCGCGCTATCGCGCTCTGGGCGCCGTGGATGTCATCGCCAAGCCCTTCGACCCGATGACCCTGGCCAAGGATGTCAAGGCCATCTGGGCCCGCTGCCAAGGCGGATGACGAGCGGGGCCGGGCGGTCAGCCATGCGCCCGCCGCCGCCCAGCCATCGCCGCTGACCGTCCCTGCGACCGCCGCCGGCGGCCTATGCTCGGTATCATCATGGCCTTCCTTCCGTTCGCCCGGCGCCAGACCGGCGCCGCGCCCGGGGCGTTGTTCGTCGCCGTGCTGGCGCTGCTGATGGCGTTCGGCCCGATGTCCATCGACATGTACCTGCCGGCCTTGCCCCGTCTCGCCGCCGAGTTCGGCACCGACCAGGCCGGCGTCGAGGTGACGCTGTCGGCGTTCTTCGTCGCCTTCGGCATCGGCCAGCTGGTGTGGGGGCCGCTCGGCGACCGCTACGGCCGGCGCGGGCCCGCGGCCGCCGGCATCCTGCTGTTCGCCGCCGCCTCGGCCGGCTGTGCGCTCGCCGATGGCGTCGCCCAGATGGCGGGCTGGCGCGCGCTGCAGGCGATCGGCGCCTGCGCCGCGCCGGTGCTGGCCCGCGCCATGGTGCGCGACATGTATGGCCGCGATCATGCCGCCCGCGTGCTGTCGGGCATGATGCTGATCATGGGGGCGGCGCCGCTGCTGGCGCCCAGCATCGGCGGCCAGGTGCTGGCCCATCTGGGCTGGCGCGCGATCTTCGGCGTTCAGGCGCTGTTCGGCGCGGTGGCGCTGGCCGGCCTGCTCGCCGGGCCCGAGACCCTGCCGCCCGAGCGCCGCGCCAGCCTGCGCTGGCGCGACATGGCGGTCAGCTATGGCACCCTGCTGGGCAACCGCCGGTTCGTGGGCTATGCCCTGTGCGGCGGCTTCTTCTCGGCGGCCCTGTTCACCTACCTGGCCGCGACGCCTTTCGTCTATATCGGCCATTTCGGCGTCGCGCCCGAGCGCTACGGCCTGCTGTTCGGGCTGAACGTGCTGGGCATGATCGCCGTCAACCTGGTCAACAGCCGTCTGGTGCTGCGCTTCGGCTCGGACCGCCTGCTGCGCCTCGGCAGCTGGATGTTCGCAGGCTTCGCTCTGACCGTGGCCGTCGTCGGGTCCGTCGAGGCCGGCGGCCTGCCCGGGCTGGTGGCCGCGATCTTCCTGTTCATGTCCATGGCCGGGCTGATGGGCGCCAACTCCATGGCCGGGGCGCTGGCGGCGTGGCCGCACATGGCGGGCGCCGCGTCGGCCCTGGCCGGCGGGCTGCAGTTCTGCCTGGGGGCGGCCGCCGGGGTCGCGGTCGGCTGGCTGGCCGATGGTTCGCCGGCGCCGATGTCGCTGATCATCGGCGGCTTCGGCCTGGCCTCGCTGGCGGCCAACCGCCTGCTGATCGGGCGCGCATGAGCCCCGCCCCGTGAGCCAGACCTCGTCGATCCGGGCGGCCACCGCGGCCGACGTCGCCGCGATCGAGGCGGTGGTCGACGCCGCCTACCGGCCCTATGTCGCCGTCATCGGCAAGCCGCCGGGACCGATGCTGGACGACTATGGCGCGCTGGTCGCCGCCGGCCGCGTGCAGGTCGCCGACCGGGATGGCGCCGTCGTCGGGGTGCTGGTCCTGCTGCCCGAACCGGACCATCTGCTGCTGGACAACGTGGCGGTGCTGTCTGCCGCCCAGGGCCTGGGCGTCGGCCGCGCCCTGGTCGCCCATGCCGAAGCGGAAGCGCGCCGGGCCGGCCTGCCGGAGCTGCGGCTCTACACCCACGTCCTCATGACCCGGAACATCGCGCTCTACCAGCGCCTGGGCTTCGTCGAGACCCACCGCGCCGAGCAGGCCGGCTATTCCCGCGTGTTCATGGCCAAGCGGGTCTGACCCGCGTCATCCCCTAGGAAATGCGCCTTGCGCATTTCCTTCCTTCAATGATGCGAGGAGCCCGCTAGCGGGCTCCTCGGCCAGCCGCTGCGCCTGCGCGGTGGCCTTGGTGATCTGGGCGGCCAGGGACTGGACGTCGGCCGCGGCCTGGGCGCCGGCGCTGAGCGCCGCCTCGAGGGTGGCGTCGAGGGCCAGGAGGCTGGTCTCGGTGGCGACGATCTGAACCAGCGCCAGGGCGGCGCCCAGGCGGTCGCCGGGGCCGGCGAGCGCCCACGCCGCGGCCACCCGGTGGCCGGCGGCACGGGCGGCGGTGGCTCCCGGTGTCGGACGGTCGTGGGCATCCATGGGCCGGGCCTACAAGTAGCGCAGGCCGCCGAGGGCGATCGTGACCCGCCGGCCGTCGTCCGACAGCGGCAGGATGACGGCCTCGAAGGCGCGGCGTTCGTCGTCGATGACCCGGGCGCGGCGGCCGATCCAGGGCGCCCGGGTCTCGACCACCTGGGTCAGGGCGCCCAGCATGAGGGCGCGATAGTCGGGCTCCGGAAACTCGTCGACATAGCGGCCGGTCATGTCGACGCCGCTGGCAGCGACGAGGCCGGTGCCATGAAGCCGGAAGCGGAAGCGCGGGCTCTGCGCCTGGGCATCGTGCTGGACGTCGACCAGCGCCAGCCAGCCCAGCGCCGGGGTCAGGTCGATCGGATCGATGTCGGCCCGGGCCGGGGCGAACCGGTTGCCGCGCTTGGCCGTCCAGTAGTCCAGCACCCGGCACAGCAGGGGATCGGTCGGACGCTGGTCCGGGCCGGCACCGGGCCAGGGACGGCCGCGGTCGTCGCGGCCGAGCCCGGCGTGGCGGCGCAGGAACTGGATCGAGCGCGCACCGAACATCAGCGGCTCGGACCGGACCAGGGTCGCGGGGCGGGCGCTCATGACCGCAGCACCGCGGTGGCGGCGGTCAGCGCCAGGCGGATCAGGTCGGCCTGGCGGCTGCAGTTGGTCTTGGCCATCACCTGCTTCAGGCGGCTGCGTGCCGTCGCGATGGTGATGTTCAGATGGGCGGCGGCATCGCTGAGGCACAGGCCGTCGACCAGCGCCTCGGCCAGGCGCTGCTCGGCCGGCGTCAGGCCGTACAGGCGGGCCAGACGCTGGCTGGCGATGCGCGGCCGCTCGTCGAGATCCGACACCAGCAGCACCACGGAGGGGCGGCGCGGCCCGACGTCGCCGGGAGCGATCGAGGCGCCGGCGATGGTGACCAGCAGCGGCTGCTTGAGCGACGGACGGGCGAGCGTGATCGGGCCGTGCTCGCCCGGCTCGCCCGCCGCGGCCTTGGCGATCTCGCTCAGCAGGCGCGCTGTCGCGGCCGGCTCGGCCGCGCACAACCGGCCCTGGCCGTCGACGGCGAGGCCGTCGCGCAGGGCGACCAGCCGCTGCGCGGCGTGGTTCATGACCGTGATCCGGCCGTCCGACTCGGCCGTCATCACGGCCATGGCCAGCTGATCGAGAGCCCGGGCCTTGGCGCGTTCCTCGGCGCTGCGCCCGAGGATCGGCCGCATCTGAGCCCAGTCGTTGGGCCAGCTGGCCGGCAGCGAGGCCCGCTCGCGCCGCGACGACAGCGGGATGGGCTGCAGAGTGGTCTGGCTCATGCTCGGGTCTCCTGGTCGCGAGGCGACGCCCCATTCGGGGGCTGCTGGGAGGAGAGTGCGCGGGCGGCGTCCAGGCGGCGTCCCAAGACGGCATCAAAAAATCATCAAAATATCGTCGGAGCCGTATACAATGGCGTCCATGGGGCAGCCAATCGTCAAACCGGCTTTGACGCCGGGTCGCCAAGCCCCGGGCGGCCCTCGGTCCGCCGCAGCCCAGCGGCGTAGCCTTCATTTGCGTGTGATTGACGCTGGTTTTGATGCACCGCCGGGACGGGGGGGCGCAGGCATGCCGGTGATCGGTCTGCTGGGCCGGTTCTTCCTGCGCACCGATGGACGCGACGCGGGCCGGTTGGCCAAGAAGGGCCAGGCGCTGATCGCCTATCTGGCGCTGAACCGCGGGGCGTCCGCCGGCCGCGAGCGGCTGGCCGATCTGCTATGGCCCGAGCAGGATTCCGATCATGCCCGGCACAGCCTGCGCAATTGCCTGCTGCAACTGCGCAACGCTTTGCCCGACACCGAGCGCTGGCTGATTGCCGACGGCGACGGCCTGCGCCTGGAGCCCGGCGCCACCGAGGTCGACGCCGACCGCTTCCTGGAACTGGGCAGGAGCGACGGCCTGGCCGACCTGGCCCAGGCGGCACAGCTCTATCGTGGCGCGCTGCTGACCGACCTGGCTGTCAACTCGGAGCCGTTCGAATCCTGGGTCGGGCCGGAGCGGGCCCGTCTGCAGGCCGCAGCGTGCCAGCTGCACGAGCGTCTGGCTGCGGCGCAGGAGGCCGCCGGCCAGACCGAGGCCGCGCTCGCCACGGCGCGCCGCTTGGTGGCGCTGGAGCGGTTTTCGGAAGAGGGTCACCGCCGGCTGATGCGCCTCTATGCCCAATCGGGCCGGCGCGCCGCGGCGATCAGCCAGTACCGCACGTTCGTGGCGCTGTTGCGCGAGGAACTGGGCGTCGGCCCGGACGCCGAGACCGAGGCGTTGGCGAAGCGGATTCAGAGTCACGGCGACGACCGCGTGCCGAGCCGGCCGGTCCCGGCCGTATCGGCGCCCGCGCCGGCCGGCCCGCTGCCGCCCGCGACCCGCCCGGCGCCGATCGTTGCGCCGGCCGAACGGGAAGAGGCGCCGCGCTGGCCGGTGTTGCCGCGGCTGGCGGTCAGCATTGCGATTCCGCGGAATCTCACCGGGGAGCGGTGGGGGGAGACGCTGGGCGAAGCGCTCTCGGAAGACCTCGCGATCGATCTCGCGATGATGGGGCGGAGCTTCACCGTCATACGGTCGAACCCGGCCGCGGGCGCGACGATTGTCGATCCGGCAAGATCAGGCCTGGACTATGTCCTGTCCGGTAGCGTGCAGGAATGGAACGGGCTGGCGAGGGTCAATGCCTATCTGATCAATTCGGCATCTGGCCAGTATGTGTGGGCCCGAAGATATCATTGCCGCCCCGACGAAGGTCAGAATCTCCGCGAAGAGATCGTCAAGGGCATCGCCCAGGAACTGCACATGGCGCGGTTCCGTATCGCGGGCGGCAGAGGCCTTGCCGATGCGGCGGGCATCGGGCCAATGGATCTGATCGAGCGCGGCACCCTTGCTCTCAGGGAGCAGAACACCGCCCATATGTTGTGCAAGGCCCAGGAATCATTCTTGCACGCGCTCGCCTTGTCGCCGGAGAGCACCGACGCCCTGGTCGGGCTGGCCCGAACCTACCAGCGGCTCATGAGCCAGCCCTGGTGGAACGGATCGCTGGCTCGGAACGAGCCGTACGACCTCGGGCGGGAGGCGGCGCTCGCCGCGCTCCGCTTCGACCCCGACAACATGTTGGCCAACCATGCCGATGGCATGCTGCTGTCCGGTGGCGGCGAAGTGGAGAAGGCGGCATCCGCGTTCGATCGGGTCCTGGCCATCGATCCCCGCCAGCCGGCGGCGCTGGCGTTCGGCGGCTACAACGCCGCCTTTCTCGGCCGGGCATCCGAGACGCTGGGGCGCATCGAGCTGGCCCTGCGCGTCGACCGCGAGATGCCCGACCACAGCCGCAGCATCAGCTACTTCTTTGCGGGCATGTCCCAGGTTCTGCTCGGTCGCACCGAGGCGGCGGTCGGATATCTGGACAAATCGCTGGCGCTGAATCCGTCCTACGGCAGCCCGCAATTGTGGCTGGCGGCCGCCCACGTCCTGCGCGGAAAAGATCATGGCGGACGGCAGGTTCTGGACGCATTCCGGGACCGCTTTCCCCGTTATCGGCTGACCAATTTCGCCCAGCAGTGGATCACGCGCTCGAATAATCCAGTTTATCGCCGCCAAGTCGATTCGGTTTTTGCCAGCCTCAGACGTGCGGGCCTGCCGGACTAGCGGGCTCGTCTCGACCGTGTGGCGGCATCAAAAAGTCGTCAAAATCGTGCGCGGGCTGTATAGAGTGGCAATCATGGGGCATCCCACGACCACATCGACGCTGGTGCCGACTCATCACGCCGCCGACGGCGATGGGGCACGGCAGCCTGTTTGGGCGAGGCTCAAATGGGGGTGACCGGCGCCGATGACGAGGCGCCGCCACGGCAGGGATGACAGCCATGATCGGGATCGGCCTGCTCGGCCCGTTCTTCCTGCGCATCGACGGGCGCGACGCCGGCCGGCTGGCGAAAAAGGGCCGGGCGCTGATTGCCTATCTGGCCCTCAACCGCACGGCTGCGGTGGGCCGCGAGCGGCTGGCCGACCTCTTGTGGCCCGAGCAGGATTCCGATCATGCCCGCCACGGCCTGCGCAACTGCCTGCTGCAGCTGCGCAGTGGCCTGCCCGACACCGAACGCTGGCTGATCGCCGACGGCGAGGGCCTGCGCCTGCAGCCCGACGCGATCGAGGTCGACGCGGATCGGTTCCTGGCGCTTGCCGGCAGCGAGTCCCTGGGCGACCTGGCGGCGGCAGCGCCGCTCTATCGCGGCGAGCTGCTGGCCGACCTGGCCGTCCAGTCCGAGCCGTTCGAGGCGTGGGTCGTGCCCGAGCGCGCCCGCCTGCAGGCCGCCGCCTGCAAGGTGCTGGAGCGTCTGGCCACGGCGCAGGCCGCGGCCGGGCAGGCCGAGTCCGCGATCGCCACGGCGCGCCGGCTGGTGGCGCTGGAGCGGTTCTCGGAGGAGGGGCATCGCCTGCTGATGGGCCTTTATGCCCAATCCGGCCGGCGCGTCGCCGCGATCAGCCAGTACCGCACGTTCGTCGCCCTGCTGCGCGAGGAGCTGGGGGTCGGACCGGATGCCGAAACGGAGGCGTTGGCGCGGCGGATTCAGAGCCAGGCTCGCGACGGCCCGCCCAATCGGCCGGTCCGGGAGGCGCCGGTGGCCCAGCCGGCAGCGCCTCCTGCCGCTGGCCGGATGCCGGTCGTGGCGCCGGCCGAACGGGAGGAGACGCCGTGCTGGCCGGTGCTGCCCCGGCTGGTCGTCGGCGTTGCCGCCCTGCGGAACCTGACCGGGGACCGATCGGGGGAGATGCTGGGCGAGGCGATCTCGGAAGATCTGGCGACCGATCTGGCGACCATGGGCCGGAGCTTCGCCGTCACGCGGTCGCGCTTGGCGGCCGGCGACGCGATCGCCGATCCGAAGGTCAACAGCTCGGGCCTGGACTATGTCCTCTCCGGCAGTGTGCAGGACTGGAAGGGGCTGTCGAGGATCAGCGCGTATCTGATCGATGCGGCGTCCGGCCAGTATGTCTGGGCGCGCCGATACGATTGCCGGCAGGAGGACAGTCCGAATATCCGGGAGGATATTGCCAGGACCGTCGCCCAGGAGCTTCAGGTGATGCGGTTTCGCGTCGCCGGCACTCGAGGCCTTGCCGATGCAGCCAGGGACATCGGTCCATCGGGGCTGATCGAACGCGGCACCGCGGCCCTGATGGAGCAGAACACGCCCGCCATGCTGTGCAAGGCCCAGCAATCGTTCCTGCAGGTGCTGGCCCTGTCGCCGGACAGCGCCGACGCCCTGATCGGGCTGGCCTGGACCTATCAGCGGCTGATGAGCCAGCCCTGGTGCAACGCCTCGCTGTCCCGGAACGAACCCTACGAGCTCGGGCGGCAAGCGGCGCTCGCCGCGCTGCGCCTCGACCCCGACAGCACCATGGCCAACAACGCCGATGGCATGCTGCTGTCCGGCGGCGGCGAAGTCGAACAGGCGGCCGCCGCCTTCGAGCGGACCCTGGCGATCGATCCCCGCCAGCCCATTGCCTTGTCATTCGGCGGCTACAACGCCGCCTTTCTCGGCCGGGCCGTCGACACGCTTGCCCGCGTCGAGCTGGCCCTGCGCGTCGACCGGGACATGCCTGACCACATGCGCAGCATCAGCTATTTCTTCGCCGGCGTGGCCCAGGTTCTGCTGGGCCGCACCGAGGAAGCGATCGGCTACCTCGACAAGTCCCTGTCGCTCAATCCGTCCTATGAGAGCCCGCAGCTCTGGCTGTGCGCCGCGCACATGATCCAGGGAGACGACCACAAAGGCCGGCTGATCTTGGACGCGTTCCGGGACCGCGTTCCGCGCTATCGACTGACCGATTTCGCGCAGCAGTGGATCACGCGGTCGAGCAACGAGGTCTACCGCCGGCAGGTCGATGCCGCCTTTGCCGGCCTGCGGGCGGCGGGCCTGCAGGATTAGCCAGTTTTCCCTGGCGCCCGGAGGGGCGGTTTTCCGTGTCGACCGATACCTGCCAGCGAGGGGAAACCAGCGGTATGGCAGGGAGCCCGCCAGCGCTGCACGCGCTCCGCCATGCGGCAGCCATGTGGACGACACAGAAGGGCCCCGGCGATTCTGTTGGCATCTGCTCGATGAGGGGCGCGATTTTTGCTGCCGCGCGCCGGTTGCGCCAGTTGAGGCAATCGTTCGGTCCGTCTCCGTCGCGTCTGGGCGGGCGCCGGTCAGGCTTGACGGGCTTGGAACAAATGGGAAACATGCGCGCAAAACCGTTCTTCCTGGATGCGACCGATGCCTCTCATCGCGGTAGGCGCCCAGTCCCCCGGTTCGCGCAGGGCGGCCTCTACGGCGGCGCCTCTCATTCGACTTCCCTCTACGCGCAAATCGGCCATTATCCGACCGATTGAGCGAAGGAGAGAAAATGAGCGCGCCGGCTGCCACCGAACCGCCGAGAGGCGAAGCGCGCGGTCGCGCCGGTCGGAAGTCTGCCGGTCAGATTACCGCGCATCTTTGCGCGTCGGAGCGGGCGGCCTTCCACGCCTACGCGCAAACGTTCGCTCTCGATCCGGCAGGCCTGTTGGCGCTCTTGTTGTCTCGTGAACTGCGAATTCCAAGGCTCGTTTCATTGCTGGAGGCCGACAAACCGCCCGGTAAGGGCAGGACGACGAAGGTCACTGCCCACGGATGTGGTTTGGAACTGCGTCGCGGGCTGGTTGATGCAGCCACGGCGTGCGGGGTGAGCGTCTCGTATGCCTGCGCTGTCGTGATCCGTGCGGAGCTGCGGGAGCGATGGCTGGAAAGGGCTATCATGACTCGATTCGAGTCGGCACCGCAAACAGATGGTGATAGAAATGACGGCGGATCCAACCCGGGAGGCTGACATGCAGGCCGTGACCGAGACGCAGCTGGTGACTTCCGAGGAGTTCGTGAAGGATCTTGTTTGCCAACTAAAATTGAACTCGGTCGAGAAGCTTCGGCTGGTAGACACAATGGAAGATAAGCGCTTCGCCCAGGCCTTCCAGCGGCTGGTGGAAAACCAGGCACATCTCGGCATCGTCGTTGACTTTTCGCTCGCCGTCAATCCCTACCATGGCGATTCTAGCACCCTACGAGAGGCCTTGTACTCCTTGCGCGAAGGTGGGATTGTCTCGATAAACAATCCCTCTCTCATGACCGTAGAGATCAAGGTCAGTAACGATGACGCGAATTATTATTTGGATCGCTCGTCGATCCCGCGTGCGTTTATGGTGGCGCTTGTAGCCGATTTCTTCGGAACGACGGACGGCCATCCTGATGGACAAGGAAGCTATTCTCAGCGGAATTAAGGGTTTCGCTGAGAGATTCGCGGAAGAAAAACTAGCTTCGTATATAGACCGGATTTCGCGGACCGGTGCAATCGGCGACACACCTAAGGAGATCAACGACTCCGTCTGGGGAACGATCAAAATCAGCCCGATCGAGGTCGTGGTCATTGATTCGCCGCTGGTGCAGCGGCTGCGCTTCATCCGGCAATTGGGAGTGGTCCATTGGGTTTATCCCGGCGCCAGCCACTCCAGGTTCGAACATTCCCTCGGCGTGCTGCATCAAGCACAGCAACTGATAAATGCGATTAACCAGGCCTCGGACGCGGGGCCTGGCGCGATGCCCATCGACGGACCGAAGGCGGCGCTAGTGCGGTTGTGCGCGATCCTGCACGACATCGGTCACGGCGTCTTTTCGCATGTGTCGGAGCATGCATTGACGCGCCGACTGGATCTGAAAGTCGCGCTTCAATCGTTCGCGCAGGAAAATAGGTTGGCGAAGATTCAGCTGAGCGAGCTGGTCGCCTATCATCTGATCGGCTCGTCAGCCTTCAAGCGGATGCTAACGGTCGCATTCAACGCCTTGGGAAACCCCATCGCTGTCTCTGGACCCATCGCGGGGGCTCCGTCTCGCGTCGCTGAACTCGTCCAGAAGGCGATTGTCGGCCATCACATCGACGAACAGGTTCCGTTGCTGCATGAAATCATCACCGGCCCATTCGACGCCGACAAGCTGGACTACTACGCTCGCGACGCGAAACACGCGGGCGTCCCGTCGACGCTCGACATCTCGCGTCTACTTCAGAAGATAACGACGCGACGAATCGCGTCCCGCGACATGCCCGACGACATGCTGGCCGCGCTCCACGAAAAGCGGGACACCAGAGATTTGTTTGGGCTGAAGCTGTCCGGTACGGCAATTCTGGACGAGCTCCATCTCGCGCGCGTTTTGCTTTACGCAAAGATCTACCGGCACAAAAAGGTGTCGGCAATCGAGGCCATGATTGATGCGCTGTTCGAAGCGTTGGGCTCCCATCCGAAGGTCAACGTCGTCGGCTTGGTAGAGCTTTGCTGCCGGCTGTATGATGACCAGCTTTTAGTCACGGACGCCCACACGCTTCTGCGGATGCTCGGAGCGGAAGACGAGCCGCACGGGATAACGGCTTTCGTCGACGACATCATCGCACGTCTGCGCGATCGCGACCTTTACGTGGCGTCGCTGTCCCTGCTTCCGAGGTACCTCGCCGATCCCTGGGGCGACGACCAGAAGCAGATCCGCGGCCTGTTGCAGTTGAACGGCGACTGCAAGAACGAGCAAGCTCTAGCGAAATTGCGGCGGGCAGTCGCGGAAGTGCTGCGGTCCATCAGCGAGCTCCTGCCCGACGCGATCGGCGGTCTCGATCCTGACGCGCTGGAGTACGCCATCGGCATCTCGGCCAAGCCCGCGCTTGGCAGCGGCACCGAAATTGACCGCGCGCTCATCCTCCAGGGTGATCGTTTCGTGCGAGCGCGGGAACTCGAGCGGATGAACCGCACCGCATGGGCTGACGCCTATGAAGTGGGCCGGCCTCAGGCGATCCTATTCGCGCCCCGATCATGTTCGGCGGCAGCTTATGTCGCCGCCGAGCGCCTCATTCGCACCAAATATGATGTCGTTCTTCCGGGAACCGCCCTGCAAATGGGTAAGCAGCTTCCGGGCGAGGTCGACCAACTCAAGTTGAAACTTGAGAAGGCAGGGTGGTATTCCGGCGTCCCGTTCGACATCCGCCCGCTGCCTGATCGGCTGCGCCGCCAGGATGTGGACGTTCGCATCGAGCGGCTTGCCGTGAAGCTGGAGACGATCGACGAGCCGAAAGGCACACTGTCGCCGCGGCGAGCCCCGGTCATGAAGGACCGGATCATGAGCTGGCTCGCGCAGTTCCGCGACGACCGCATCATCCCTTGCGCACTGGCAGCACTGGAGCGGATGAAGGTGCTGAGCCGCGTTGACAATCAGGCGGCCCTCGCCGCATTCGCGAAGGCGCATCCCAATTTCGAGGGCGCCACGATCTGCCCTTTGGGCGAACCCAAGGACAGCGCCGCCATCCAAGCCTATCTTTCCCGGGACATGGAGCGCGTGTTTCCTCGGGTGATGACCGTGGATGACGCAATGGCCCGCAACGGAGCCGAGCCGCTGGTCTTCCTGGACGACTTCACCGGCACCGGCTCTCAGGTCCTAGACATCCTGGGGAATTGGTTCGACGCTGAGGGTTTAAAGCAGGATCAACTACAGGAGGCGCGATTGCCGTTCGGGGAGGGTCAGCGTGCGTTCCTGCGGTCCCGACCCGTCGCGTTCGTCTTCGTCGCCGGTTGGAAGGACGGATTGGAGCGAGTCCGAGCCGCGGCAACTGGCCTGAAGCTCGACGGCACGGTGTTCGCCCATCTCACGGATAGCGAGATCCCATTCGCCTTCGATGGAGCGTTGGCTGATCATGACGTCGATGCGGTCCGGGCCTTCGAGACCAAGTGCCGGGAGATCGGTTCAGCGCTCCTCGCCTCGCATGGCAAAAGCCCGGACAAACAGCGAGATCGCGCGCTCGGGTACGGTAATCGCGCGATGTTGCTCACGTCGCGCTTCAACGTACCGACGCAAACGCTGACCTGCTTCTGGATGGATGGCAAGCATGATGGGGTTGATTGGCATGCTCTTGTCAGGCGCCGTCCCAAGGCGTGAAGCTGAAGCCTTGATCGATGCGTTTCGATCTGTCCAACTTTCAGCGCTTGCCTGAACGGTCAGCGCAGTCCAGCCGGATGCGCGGCGCCCCGGCCGCTGCGGCCTTCGTAACGCACCCTCGGCCCCGTCACGGCCGTTGCGCGATCAGGGCCGTGAACTTGACCACCTCCGAAATCAGGCCGCGCTCGGCGAAGGGGTCCAACGCGGCGCGCAGGTCGCGGGCGAAATCCGCCTGGCGCGCGCCAAGTTTGGCCGGAAGGCTGCGCGGCTCGGTGAGCGCCCGATCGATCAGGCGGTCGGTCGCGATCTGCCGGCGCTCGATGGACGCCGCCAGTTCCAGATCGCTGAACGGCGAGTCCAGAAGAATGGCCTCGTTGCGCAGCCAGCCTGCGGAATGCCTGATCTTCATGTGCTCGTCTTCGTCCGTGTAGCTCTCCATCACGGCTTCGTAGCGCGCGCGCCAAGCGTTGTCGGGCACGTCGGGGTGATCGTCGCTGAAGAGCGCGATGGCGCCGCCGTCTTCGATCAAGTCGTCGAGGCGCCGCGCGGTTGCGAGCCGGTCCATCCAATGGAAGGCACGCCCGATGGTCACGAGTTGGAAGCGGCCGAGGTCCGCGCTCAAATCATAAGAACTGCCCAAGCGGAAGGTCACAGCGCGGCCCGACCGGCGCGCCGCCTCCCGGCCGGCGTCGAGCAGCGCCTGGTCCGGATCGACGGCCACGACCTCCGCCGCCATCTCGGCAAACGCCATGGCCAACGGGCCGGGGCCGCAGCCCAGGTCGAGGACCCGGCTCGCCCCGGTCAGGTGGCAGTGCGTGGCGACCCGCCGAATGAGTTTCGACGGATAGGCCGGCCGGCCGTCGAGATAGTAACGCGCGGCGGACTCGAACCGATTCGGCTTGAACGGGATGGCTGTGATCATGGGAATGTCCGGATGGCGCCGCGGTCCTCTAGCCATCTGCCCGCGGGGATTGCGATGGCACAGGCATATGCTCTGTTTAACACAAATGCGTTAAGAGGCGATGCGTGACGATCGAGGTGGCCGACGACGAGGAAGCGTATTACGTGACGGCGCACGAATCTTGGCGTCCGGCGGCGCGCCGGCTGCAATCCGCGAGAACCGGCGCCCGGCTCTGCCCGATCTGCGGCTATCGCGGCGGCGCCTTCGCGGCCTTCGGCTCGCCGAGACGGCCCCATGCGCAATGTCCGCGCTGCGGCTCCGTCGAGCGGCATCGGTTCCTGTGGCTGTTCCTGGAACGGCTCACCGATCTGCTCCGCCATCGCCCGCGCCTGCTCCATTGCGCGGCCGAACCCGCGCTGGTGCCGCGGCTGCGACGCCAGCTCGGGCGCGGCTATGTCACGGTCGATAAGTTCGATGCCGCGGCCGACCATCGCGCCGACCTCGCCGCGCTGCCGTTTCCGGCCGCGTCCTTCGACGCCGCCATCTCCAGCCATGTGCTGGAACACATCCCCGACGACCGCGCAGCCATGCGCGAGCTGGCGCGGGTGCTGCGGCCGGGCGGCTGGGCCGTGGTGATGGTGCCCTACGACCCCGGCACGCCGACCAACGACATGCCCGACAGCACCCCGGCCGAGCGCCTGGCGATCAACGGCCATCCCTACCACTACCGCACCTATGGCCCGGACCTGGCCGAGCGGCTGGTCGAGGCTGGGTTCGAGGTCACCCTGCACCGCAGCCGCACGCTGCTGACCGGCCATGTCCGCCGCCGCCACCGGATCAATGCCAACACGCTGTTCTTCTGCCGCCGGCGGCCGGCCTAGGCCCAGGCCGCCAGGGCGCCGTGCAGCCGCGGCGGCACGACGGCCGGATCGAGCGGGTCGGGCGACAGCAGCACGGCCAGCCGCAGCGGCGCCGAGGGCGACAGCTCGATCACCAGCTTCTTGATGCCGGTGTTCGGTGTCTCGCCCGGGCTGTTGAGTGGTGGCTCATAGGTGCCGACGGCGTCGGCGATGGCGAACTGGGCGCCGGCCGGTTCCAGGATCCGCAGGAACAGCCGCTGGCCGCCGAGCGTCAGGGTCGCGTCCGCACCCGATGCGGCCGGCTGGGCCGGGGTGTGCATCTGCCACGCGACGACCGTGCCGGGGCCACCCGGGCCGATCTCGTCCACCAGCAGCGCGTGGCGGCCGCCGATCAGGGCGCAGCCGCGGCGGGCGCCGGCCAGCATCGGATAGGCGTCGGCCAGGTCGATCACGGCCGTGACGGCGTCGTCGGCCTGGACGAAGCTGGTCACGCCGGCCTTGGTGCGCGGCTGCTGGCAATGGCCGTCGACCACCAGCGTGTTATGGCCGATGGTCGAGGTCCGATAGAGCCTGCTGCGCGTCTCGGGCTCGAAATAGTCGCGGATGCCGTAGTCGTCGGGGCCCAGGTCCACCGCCCAGCGCTGGCCCACGGCATCCAGCACGAAGCTGCCCAGGTCGAAATGCTCGTGGCTGTGGCCCAGGTTGCGCCCGCCCTTGATCGCCAGATAGGTGGTGTCCGGGTCCGTCCAGGCGCCGCGCATCGTCACCACCTCGCAGCTGCGGAAATGGGCTGATGTCGGCGGGTGCTGGTCGGGCGGGTAGGGCGGCAGCGCCGACCACATCAGATCCAGGGGTTCGGGGGCATCGGCATCCATGTCGGGCACGCCGGGCGGCACCGGCTTGTCGAAGTGCTGCGACAGCCAGCCCATTTGCCAGCTCAGCGACTGGTCGAT
Source organism: uncultured Comamonadaceae bacterium (assembly GCA_964511405.1). Taxonomy (GTDB): domain Bacteria; phylum Pseudomonadota; class Alphaproteobacteria; order Elsterales; family Elsteraceae; genus CAZEFK01. Next base: position 31,018 of record CAZEFK010000063.1, read on the forward strand.
CTCGGAATCGGCATAGTTGTACTGCAGGCCGGTCGGGCCGCCGGCATGGCGGCGGAACAGGGCAGTGGCGGCAAAGCCGTCCACCTTGTCCAGCTCGCGCATCTTGCCCTTCAGTGCGAAGCGCAGGGCGTCCAGCAGGAAGATGAAGTATTCGGTGCCCAGGCTCCAATAGCCGGGGCCCTCGAACCAGGCGCCGTCGGGGGCATAGCCGCGCAAGCCCTTGCGCAGGCCGTCATGGCACAGGTCGAACAGCCGACGCGTCGCGGCCGGGTCCAGCTCGGCCGCGGCCATCGCCGCCACCATCAGGCCGCTGTTGCACACCAGCGTCCAGTTGTGCGGCTGATCGGTCCAGAACGGCTTCGGGTGCTGGGCGAACGCATCAAGCGCCGGCTCGATCGCATTCTTCAGCAGGGCCTGGCCGATCTGAGCGCGGTCGGCCGCGTCCAGGTGGTCATGCAGCAGGTCGTAGCCGATCGCGATGCCGTAGGCGACGCGGGCGGTGGCCAGGAACACCTCCGGATGCCAATCCTCGAAGCAGCTGAAGGTCAGCAGCTCCAATCGCGCGCCGGCGACATATTTGGGGTCCTGCGTCAGCTGCCAGGCGGCGCACAGATACTGCATCCGCCGCACCAGTTCCTTGGCCACCTTGGCCGGGTCGGGTTTCCAGCCGGACAGCACCGGCAGGGCCGGATCCGGCTGCCAGCCCGGCTCGGCGACGCTGCGCTGAAGCGGTTCGCCGGCCAGCACCTTGTCGGCGTGCGCCAGGAAGGTTGTCCGCCAGGCGTCGGCATCGGGCGGCAAGCCGTGGGCGCCGGGCGCGAACGTCACCTGCGGCGGCCCCAGCCGCGGATGCGCGCGCTTCAGGTCGTCCCAAGGCGGCGGCAGGCGGTCGGTCTCGAGCATCGGCGGCGCTCCCGCTGCGCGTGTCCAACCAGTGTGCCGAAACCTTGAGACGAATCCAATCGACTTTGCCAGCTTGATGCGTCGGGTCGGCCGGGGCCAGGATGCCAGCATGGACCGCACTCGACCGCTCGCCATCGGCCTGTTCGCCAGCCCCGGCCTCAGCGCCGGGCCAGAGGCGCCGCTCCTGCGCTATGTCCGGTCGTTCCAGCCCTATCTCATGGGCGTCGGCGCCCGGCTGTGCGTGGTCGGCGAGACCGCCGACGCGCTTGGTACGGCCGGGCTGCTGGCCGGATATGCCGGGCTGGAGCGGCTGCTGCCGGCGGCCGAAGGCGGCCTCATCAGCCTGGCCGCGCGCCTGGTCGGGCTCGGCCCTGGCGATCCCGGGCTCGACTGGATGGTGTTCCTGCAGGATCCGACCGACGTCACCGCACTCTATCCCGAGACCACGGCGCTGCGCCGGGAATGCGTGGTCCACGCCAGGCCGTTCCTGGCCACCGAAGCGGCGGCCGCGGAATGGACGGCGTTGGAATGGCGCCGCGCCGATCCGGCCGGTGCGCCCCCGGCACTGATCCGGCACTGGGTCCGCCCCGGCGACCTGGGGCAGGAGACTCTGGGCCTGATCGCCCACGACCGGCGCAAGGCGGATCTGCTGGCCTTCGCCGCCGCCCATCGCGGGCTGCTCGGCCGCTTCGGCCGCCGGCTCGCCACCGGCACCACCGGGACGCTGCTCAACGGCGAGATCCCGGCACGCCTGGCCGGCCGCATCGAGACGCCGTTGCCGCCGACGAGCGGCTGGGTGGAGGCCCTGCGCAGCGGCCCCCAGGGCGGCGACGCCCAGATCGCCGAGGCCGTGGTCACCGGCCGCTGCCGCCGCGTCGTGTTCTTCGAGGACCCCCACGTGGCGCGCGAGCACGAGGCCGACATCCAGCTCCTGGAGCGCGCCACCCGCTTCAGCAAGCAGGGTTGCCTGTGCCTCAACAACCGCGAGACGGCGGACCGGTGGGCGGAGAACTTGGCGGCGGTGGTGGGCGATGGTGTCGCCGGATAGGCAGCCTTGCGTCTATATTCTGGCCAGCCAGCGGAACGGAACACTCTATGTCGGCGTCACGGGCGACCTGGGGCGGTGGTTCTGGGAGCATCGCAGCGGGGCGACCGGCGGGTTCACCAGCAAATACAGCGTCCATCGGCTCGTCTATGCCGAGTTCCATGCAACGATGCCCGATGCCATTCGCCGGGAAAAGCAGATCAAGAAGTGGCGGCGGGAATGGAAACTCGCTCTGATCGAGAGGGAAAATCCAGATTGGCGTGATCTGTCGGGAGAATTGACGGGGTGAGCGGCCGACGCGCTCACTCCTCGTCCTATCTTCCTATCGTCATCCCCGCGAAGGCGGGGATCCAGCTGGCTCGACGTTATTACCAAGTGCCTCAGAGCCTGACTCAAAAGTTTTGATTCGGCGTCATGCGGTTGCAAGACGGCGG
>CAZEFK010000064.1:0-33393 GCA_964511405.1 uncultured Comamonadaceae bacterium
AGCGAGGTCCGGCTGCGCAGATACCCCTCCTTGTCGGCATCCAGGATGGCGACGACCGAGCATTCGGGGATGTCCAGCCCCTCGCGCAGCAGGTTGATGCCGACCAGGACGTCGAAGGCTCCCAGCCGCAGGTCGCGGATGATCTCGATACGCTCCAGGGTCTCGACGTCGGAGTGGATGTAGCGGACCTTGATGCCGGCCTCGTGCAGGTACTCGGTCAGCGCTTCGGCCATCTTCTTGGTCAGGACGGTGACGAGGACGCGGCTGCCGCGGGCGACCGCGGCGCGGCATTCGGCGATCAGGTCGTCGACCTGGTTTTCGGTCGGCCGGACCAGGCAGACCGGGTCGGTGAGGCCGGTCGGGCGCACCACCTGCTCGGTGTAGACGCCCTGGGTGCGCTCGAGCTCCCATGCCGCCGGCGTGGCCGAGACATAGACAGTGTCCGGCCGCATGACGTCCCACTCCTCGAACTTCAGCGGCCGGTTGTCGATGCAGGAGGGCAACCGAAAGCCGTACTCGGCCAGGATCGATTTGCGCGCATAGTCGCCTTTGAACATGCCGCCGATCTGCGGCACCGTCACGTGGCTCTCGTCGACCACCAGCAGGGCGCCCTCGGGCAGATATTCGAACAACGTCGGCGGCGGCTCGCCCGGCCGGCGGCCCGAGAGATAGCGCGAATAATTCTCGATCCCGGCGCAGGATCCGGTCGCTTCCATCATCTCCAGGTCGAACTGGGTGCGCTGCTCCAATCGCTGCGCCTCCAGCAGCTTCCCCGCCGCGGTCAGCTCCTCGAGCCGGAGCTTCAGGTCGACACGGATCTGCTTGATCGCCTGGTTCAGGGTCGGCCGCGGCGTCACGTAGTGGCTGTTGGCATAGACCCGGATCTCGCCGAGGTCGCCGGTCTTCTCGCCGGTGAGCGGATCGATCTCGGCGATCGCCTCCAGCTCGTCGCCGAACAGCGACAGGCGCCAGGCCCGGTCTTCATAGTGCGCCGGGAAGATCTCGACGGCGTCGCCGCGCGCGCGGAAAGCGCCGCGCTGGAAGCCCACATCGTTGCGCCGGTATTGCAGTTCCACCAGCTGCTTGAGCAGCACCGAGCGGTCGACCCGCTGGCCGACCTTGAGCGGGACCGTCATCCGGCTGTAGGTCTCGACCGAGCCGATGCCATAGATGCACGACACCGAAGCCACGATGATCACGTCGCGACGCTCCAGCAGCGCGCGTGTCGCGGAATGCCGCATCCGGTCGATCTGCTCGTTGATCGAGCTTTCCTTCTCGACATAGGTGTCGGTGCGTGGAACGTAAGCCTCGGGCTGGTAGTAGTCGTAATAGGAGACGAAATACTCGACCGCGTTCTCCGGAAAAAACGACTTCATCTCGCCATAGAGTTGCGCCGCCAGCGTCTTGTTCGGGGCGAGAATCAGGGTTGGCCGCTGGACCGATGCAATGACGTGCGCCATCGTGAAGGTCTTGCCCGAACCGGTCACGCCCAGCAGCACCTGGTCGTGCTCGCTACGTTCGAGGCCAGCCACCAGCTCCTTGATCGCAGCCGGCTGGTCGCCGGCCGGGCGGTAGTCGGAGACGACGCGGAAGGGCGGCCCCTCGTCGGGGCGCGGCCGGCGCGTCGGCCGTACGCCGCCCAGCGGGTGATCGATGATGACGCTCATGACCCCACTATATCGGACTTTGCCTTCGCGCTGTCACCGGACGGCCGCAATTTTAGAACCGCTCCAATATGCTTGACAGCCCGAGCCCCTTGGCGGAAGGTCCCCGCGACGGCCGCCCTCGCGGTGGCCGGCCGTCGCCGAATTCACCGAACCGAGGAGACCGACCATGGCGTCGCTCAAGGGCAGCAAGACCGAAGGCAACCTGAAGGAGGCCTTCGCCGGCGAGAGCCAGGCGAACCGTCGCTACCTGTACTTCGCTCAGAAGGCCGACGTCGAGGGCTACAACGACGTGGCCGCGGTGTTCCGCTCCACGGCCGAGGGCGAGACCGGCCACGCCCACGGCCACCTGGAGTTCCTGGAAGAGGTCGGCGATCCGGCGACCGGCAAGCCGATCGGCGCCACCGACAAGAACCTGGCGGCCGCGATCGCCGGCGAGACGCACGAATACACCGACATGTATCCGGGCATGGCCAAGACCGCGCGCCAAGAAGGCTTCGACGAGATCGCGGAGTGGTTCGAGACGCTGGCGAAGGCCGAGAAGTCGCACGCCGGCCGCTTCCAGAAGGCCCTGGACCAGCTCTAAGCCGAGCTGCCGCCGGCGCCGGGTGCGCCCGCGCCGGCGGCCTCCTTCCCCTTCGACCAGGATCGAGACATGAGCGAAGGCAGCCTAGCGGCGCCGATCCGCCACCCGCTGGATTGGCGCGACCCCGAATTCTACGACATGGACGCGATCCATGCCGAGATGCGGCGGATCTTCGATATCTGCCACGGCTGTCGGCGCTGCTTCAACCTGTGCGACAGCTTCCCGCGCTTGTTCGACATGGTCGACGCCTCGCCGACCGAGGAGTTGGACAGCGTCAGCAACGAACAGTTCAAGCCGGTCGTCGACGCCTGCACGCTCTGCGACATGTGCTACATGACCAAGTGCCCGTATGTGCCGCCGCACCCGTTCAACTTGGATTTCCCACACCTGATGCTGCGCTACCGCGCCGCCGAGGCGCGCGCGGGCAAGGTGCCGCTGGCCGCGCGTGAGCTGACCAAGACCGACCGCAACGGCCGCCTGGCTGCCTTGGTGGCGCCGCTGGCCAACTGGGCGACCGACACCGCCAACGGACTGACCCGCCCGGTCATGGAAAAGCTGTGCGACGTTGACTGCCGGGCCGAGCTGCCGAAATACACCAGCCGACCGTTCACCCGGCGCACCGAGGCGACCCCGGAGATCGCGACCGACGCCCCGGCCTATGGCCGCAAGGCCGTGCTCTACGCCACCTGCTTCGTGAACTACAACAACCCCGATATCGGGCTCGCCACCCGCGCCGTGCTGGCGCGCAACGGCGTCGAGACCGAGGTCGCCTACCCCGCCTGCTGCGGCATGCCCCAGCTCGAACAAGGCGATCTCGCCGGCGTCGCCGAACGGGCTCGCACGGTTGCCGCCGAGCTCCTGCCCTGGGTGCGCAAGGGCTACGCCGTGATCGCCCTGGTGCCGTCCTGCGCGTTGATGCTGAAGTCGGAATGGCCGCTGGTCCTGCCCGACGATACGGACGTGCGCGACCTCGCCGCCGCCACCTTCGATGTCAGCGAATATGTCGTCGACATCGCGCGCAAGGAGGGCCTCGCGCCCGGGTTGGGCGCCTTGCCCGGCAGCGTCACCGTGCACATCGCCTGCCACGCCCGCGCGCAGAACATCGGCCAGAAGGCCGTCGACCTGCTGAAACTGGCGCCCGGCGCCGACGTTGCCGTGATCGAGCGCTGCTCGGGTCACGGCGGCTCCTGGGGCGTGATGAAGGGCAACTTCGAAACCGCGCTCAAGGTCGGCAAGCCGGTGGCGCGGCAGGCCCTGAAGAACGACAAGGCCTACGTCGTGTCGGAATGCCCGTTGGCGGCCTCGCACATCCACCAGGGCATGGACATCCTGCGCGCCGGCGACGGCGAGGCCCCGCCGTCGCCCGAGCAGAAGACCACCATCCACCCGATCCAGCTGCTGGCCCAGGCCTACGGGCTGGCGTGAAGGTCCATATGAGCAGCAAGCGCACGATCACCCGCGCCGACATTCTGCCTCCCGACGAGTACGCCCGCACTCGGGCGGCACGGCGGAAGGCCGTCGTCGAGCTGAAGCGGCGCCGGCGCGTCGAGGTCGGCCCCTACACCACGTTCCATTTCGAGAATTTCGACACGATGTGGCAGCAGATCCACGAAATGCTGCACATCGAGCGCGGCGGCGAAGCCCAGATCGAGGACGAGTTGGCGGCCTACAACCCGCTGATCCCGCAGGGCGGCGAGCTCGTCGCCACCGTGATGATCGAGATCGAGGACGCGCACCGCCGACGCGACTGGCTGTTCCGCCTGGGCAGCATCGAGAATCATATGATTCTGTCGATCGACGGAACGGTGCTGCGCGCGGAGCCCGACCCCACCCGCGAGAACACCTCCCCGGACGGCAAGGCGTCGTCGGTCCAGTTCGTGCGCTGGGCCGTCCCCCCGGCGCTGCGCGCGCGCTTCGCCAACCCCGATGCCCAGGTCATGTTGGGCTTCGACCATCCAAACTATGGGCATCTGGCTACCGTGCCATCGACGGTCCGGCAGGCGCTGTCCGAGGACTTCGATTAACCGTCAGCGCGGCGGCGGACCTTTGAACCGACGGGGATAGGCGTCGTACGCGAACGCTGCCATGCCGTCGGCGAGGTGCCGGAACCGGTTGTCCCGGCACCAGGCATCCAGCCAGCTCAGCAACTGCGAGAAACCGCCCTGCGCGATCAGGCTGTTGGTATCAGGGGCCGCGACGTCGTAGCCGGTGAGCCAGCCCTGCAGCCAAGCCGCGGCGGTACTCGGCCGCCCGACCCGCTGGGCCAGGTAGGTCTCGCAGCTCGGCGGGGCGAAAGACTGATAGGCCCCGTTGCGATCGTCGGCCAGTGCCGGTTTCGCAGCGGCGAGCGCCGCGGCCAGAACCAGAAGCGCCGGCATGGCCCGCATCGATCATTACCTTGAACGCCGTCCGGATCGATGCTCTAGCGGCGGGCGCGACGGACGTCAATGTCCGAGGGCGCGCTCCAGGTCCGATTTGCGCATCTTGGACCGGCCGGGAATATTGCGCCGCTTCGCCTCGGCGTAGAGCTCGGCGCGGCTCCGGCTGCCGCCATCGGCCGCTGTCGCGCCCCGGCGCTCCCGCGCCTTGGTCTTCCGTAGCGCCTTGGCGTTTTCCCGCGGGCTCGCCTGGTTCGATGCGCCCGCCTCGCGGAGGGCGATCGCAACCGCCTGCTTCGGGTTCCTGACCTTGCCACCGCGACCGGATCTGAGCTCGCCCTGCTTGAACTCATGCATGACGCGGCCGACGGTCTCCTTTTGTCTCTTGGACTGGGCCACCATCCGCACCTCCCGACTGTTGTCGCGGGAACGCAGGTGAACAGATCCAGTTCGCTAGAGGATCGCCGCGTGCACCAGGTTGCTGACCACGTCCAGGCGCTGGCTGTGCCACGGGTCGGGAATCCGGTTGTTGGTCAAATAGGCGAAGCTGACGCCCGACTCGGGATCGCCCCAGCAGTAGGAGCTGCCCACCCCGCCATGGCCGAAGGTTGTGGGTGACGCGAAGGCCCCCAGGCCGCGGATGGTCGCCGTCGTTCCACGCAGGTGAGGGCCAAGGCCGCGATGCATCGGCATGCCCATATATTCGTCGAGCCGGTCGCCGGTATAATTGCGGATGGCGTAGGCCAGCGTGCGGGGCGAGAGCACGCGGGCGCCCCCTAGCTGCCCGCCTTGCAACATCATCTGGTAGAAGGCGGCCATGGCCCGCGCGGTCGCGTAACCGCCACCGCCGGGTACGCCGGCGCGCCGCCACGCCGGTGCGTTGGCCTCGGCGAGTGGCGCCACGCCGCCGTCCGGCCCGGGTTCATGCATGTCGGCGGCCCGCCCATGCTGGGACTCGGGCAAGCCGATGTGGAGCTCGGACGACAAGCCCAGCGGTTCGATCAACTCGGCCCGGATGAATTCGCGAAAATCCTGGCCGCTCAGCGCATCGATCAGCGCTGCGGCGACCCAGTGAGCGGCCAGCGGGTGGTAGACGACCCGGCTGCCCGGCGTCCACTCGAGAGTGAAGCCCGACACGGTCTCTCGCCGTGCCGTGCGGTCCTCCCAGGCTTCGGGCGGCATGACCGCATTGGGAAAGCCGGCCTGGTGGGTGAGCAGCTGCAGAACGGTCACGTCCTGCTTGCCGTATCGCGCGAATTCCGGGAGATGCTCAGAGATCCGGTCCGTGAACCGGAACAGCCCGCGCTCGGCCAGCAGCCACAGGGCGGCTGCGGTCACCACCTTGGTGTTGGAGTAGAGGAGCCATAGCGTGTCGGGCCCGGCTGGACGGCGCGCCGAACCGACACTCGCCTGCCCGAAGGTTCGGTCCAGGGCCAACCGACCATGGCGGGCGACAGCGATCTGGCAACCTGGATAGCGGCCGTCTGCGACGTGACGTTCGATCAGCGCGACCAAGCGCTCAAGCTGGCCGACGCGCAAGCCGGCCTCGGCAGGATCGATCGGCGGCATCGGAAAGCCTGGCATGGCTGCCTCCCACGAGCCCCGACAGCCTGCGGTACACCGCCGGTGCGTGGCAATGGCAAGCGTAATGGATCCAATGTGGCCTTATCTGCCATTCGATCGGGCCGTTTTCAGATAAATCTCTTGCCTATGGGATCCAGGAAATCTATCTTTGGATCCAATCAGGGAGGAGCCGGCCATGTTCCCGAAAAACGCCTGGTACGCCGTCGCTTGGAGCCACGAGGCCGGCCGAGCGCTGTTCGCGCGTCGGGTCTGCAACGAGCCTCTGGTGCTCTATCGGCAAGAAAACGGGACCCCGGTGGCGCTGCGCGACCTGTGCTGGCACCGGCAGCTGCCGCTGTCCAAAGGCACGCTGGTGGGGGACCAGGTCCAATGCGGCTATCACGGTCTTCGCTTCGACTGCAGCGGCCGCTGTGTCCACATTCCGGCGCAGGCCACGATCAGTCCGCACGCGCGGGTGCGGCGCTATCCGGTCGCCGACAAGCATCGGCTGCTGTGGGTCTGGATGGGGGCCGAAGACGCCGCCGACCCGGCCCTCATCCCGGATTTGCACTGGCTTGACAACTCGGGTTGGTCAGGCGCCGGCAACACCCACCACGTCCGCTGCGACTACCGCCTGATCCTGGACAACTTGCTCGACCTGACCCACGAGACCTATGTGCATCCCAGCACGATCGGCCACGAGTCGATCACCGAGGCGCCGATCGACACGCGGGTCGAGAACGGCGACGTGATCGTCTCGCGCTGGATGCTGGGGCAGACTCCGCCCCCGTTCTGGGCTGGCGAGATCGGCACCGACCTCCCTTGTGATCGCTGGCAGATCGTACGCTGGCAGGCGCCATCAACGATCGTCATTGACGTCGGGGTAGCGCTGGCGGGCACGGGCGCGCCCGACGGCAACCGCAGCCGCGGCATCACCGGGATGGTGCTGAACACCGCCACGCCCGAGACCGAGACCACATCGTGGTACTTCTTCGGCTTCTGCCGCGACTACAAGCTCGACGAGGCCGACCGCACGCAGCGTCTGATCGACGGCGTGACCGGCATCTTCCGGGAAGATGTCGCCGTCCTGAACGCCCAGCAGCAAGCCCTCTTGGACAATCCGGGCGCGCGCCTGGCCAACCTGGCCATCGACGCCGGCTCCGTCCACGTCCGACGCCTGCTCGACCAGCGCATCCGTATGGAAGCCGAGGGCACGCCGGCAGCGGCCTGAGCACGGCCAGGAGGCATCCGTTTCCGTTACGTTTTCGTCACCCTGACCGGCGCCATCCGGCGTGACATTGCCAACATATGTATGCGAACGAACGTTCCGGTGCCGTTTCCACTGCGTTTCCTGTGGGCGGTCGAACTAAGCCGAGGACGCGCCATCGAGCACGAGAAGGCCGTCGCGGGCGAAGCTGACCGTCACCGATTGCCCCCGCGCCGGCGGCGGCTGATCCGGACGGTTGAAGGTATCGAGCGACAGCGCGTTGGCACCGAGCCGCACCCGGATGCGCACCACCGACCCCAGAAAACTCACCTCCTCGACGGATCCTTGGAGGCAATTGCGGTCGGCGGTCCCATCCAACGACACCGCTTCCGGGCGCAGCGCCACCGCCCGCTGTTCGCCGGCACGCACCCCATCGAGGCGGTGCGCTGTCGTTACCGGCTGTCCATCGATCGACAGCCGGCCGGTATCGGGATCCAGGACCTCGGCGCTCATGAGGCTGAGGGTCCCGACAAACTGTGCCACGAACCGGGTGCGGGGCGCGTTGTAGATCTCGAACGGCGTGCCGACCTGTTCGACCCGCCCCTGGTTCATCACCACGATCCGGTCCGAGACCGACAGCGCCTCTTCCTGGTCGTGCGTGACGTAAACGGCGGTGATTCCGAGCGTGCGCTGGATGGCACGGATCTCTTCGCGCAACGACACGCGGATCTTCGCGTCCAAGGCCGACAGCGGCTCGTCAAGCAACAGGACCTGGGGCGCATTGGCGAGCGCCCGGGCCAGGGCCACGCGCTGCTGCTGACCACCCGAGAGCTGATAGGGATAGCGGCCGCCGACCTGCGGCAGCTTGATCAGGTTCAGCATCTCCTCGACGCGCGCCTTGATCTCGGCCGGTGGGCGCTTGGCCACCTTGAGGCCGAAGCCGACATTGTCGGCGATCGTCATGTTCGGAAACAGCGCATAGGACTGGAACACCATGCCGACGTTGCGCTGGTTAGGGCGCACGGCCGTCACATCGCGGCCGCCGATCCGGATCGCGCCGGCACTCGGGGTCTCGAAGCCGGCCACCATGCGTAGCGTCGTCGTCTTGCCGCAGCCGCTCGGCCCCAGGAACGACACGAACTCGCCGCGCTCGATCGCCAGGTCGACCGTTTCCACGACCGTCTGCCGGCCGAACGCCTTGCGCACGCCATCGATCTCGAGAAACGCCACGGGGCCGCTCCCTCTAGCTCGCCGGCGAAGCCCGGCGGTCGCGTCCGAACAGGTTGATAAGCCCCATGCAGGCCCAGGTCACCGCGAAGGCGATGATCGCCAGCGCTGCTGGCTCGTAGGCGCGGTTGGCGCCGATCAGTTGCAGGTAGGGGCCGAAAGCGGGGCGGTCGAGCAGGCTCGCCATGGTGAACTCGCCGATCACGATGGCGAAGGTCAGGAAGGCCCCGCTCAGCACCGCAACGCGGACATTGGGCAGGATCACCCGGAACAGGATGGTCGGCCAGCGCGCGCCCAGCATTTCCGCGGCTTCGGTCAGGGTGCGCACGTCGATCGCGCGCATGCCGGTGTCGACGGCTCGATACATGTAGGGCAGCGCCAAGGTGACATAGCCGAAGGCGAGCAGCAGGTCGGTCGTCCGGTCCGACGCGGTCAGCGGCAGCAGGGCAGCGCTGTTGTACATGCGCAAATAGCCGAACACGATCACGATCGCGGGGATCACCAGCGGCAGCAGCGTGATAAACTCGACAATCGGGCGCAGATGACGGAGCCGCAACTGGATCCAGTAGGCCGTCGGCACGACCAGCAACACCCCGATCACGATGCTCGCCAGCGCCAACGCCGCCGAGTAGGCGAAGCTCGCCTGGAACCGTGGGTCCGCCAGCACGATCTTGTAGGCGTCGAAGCTGTATTCGCCGCGGCGATAGCGCAGCGAGAACTCGAAAGTCCCGATCAAAGGCACCAAGAAATAAAGGGTGGCGAGGGCGATCGCCAGCCAGGCCCCGAGGCGGTTCGTCTTCATCGCCGGCTCCTATCGCTGCCAGCGCTCGCTGCGGGCTCGCAGCCAGATATAAGCGCCATTGGACAGCCCGGTGATCAGGATCATGCCCAGCGCCAGGGCGTAGCCCAGATTCTGGTCGTGCAGCACGTCGCCGCGGACCTGCGCATAGAGCAGAATGGTCACGATGTTGAGGGAGCTGCCGGTCAGCGCATACGCCGTCGCTATCGCCCCGAACGCGTTGGCGAACAGCAGCAAAGTCGAGCCGAACAGGCTCGGCCACAGGACCGGAAACGCAACATAGCGCCAATATTGCACCGTGCTGGCGCCAAGAATGGTCGACGCCTCACGCCATTCGCGCTTCATGCCCTCGATGGCCGGTGCCAGGATCAGCACCATCAGCGGGATCTGGAAATAGAGGTAGGTCAGCACCAGGCCCCAGAAGCTGAGCAGATTGAACCCGGTGCTGTAGAGGTTGAAGTCCAGGTAGCGCGCCATCAGCGCGGTAACCAGACCGGTCCGTCCCAGGGTCGCCAGAAAGGCAAAGGCCAACGGTACGCCGGCGAAGTTCGAGGCGACCCCGCAGAACGTCATGAGGGTGGGCCGGATCCAGCCGGGCAGGCCGCCGCGGATGGCGGCGAAGCAGATCACGAAGCCAAGCAGCCCGCCGCCGATTGCCGAGGCGGCGCTGACCCGGATGCTGATCCAGTAGGCGTTGAGGATGTTCGGCTGGAACAGATGGGCGATGTTGTCCAGGGTGAACGCACCGTCGGCGTCCTGGAAGCCGCCGACCACCAGGAACACGGACGGCAGGATCAGGAAGAGCAGCGCGAACAGGAAGAACGGCGCGACTCCCAGCCAGGCCCACTCGATCCGGGCGCGTGGCGGCCGCGCGGAGACGACCGCCTGGGGCGATGCTGCCGGGATCGTCATAGGCCGCTCGCGGGCCCCCTCCCGGTCCGGGAGGAGGCCTGGGTCCGAGGCATCGGGGTTCGCGCCGCCGTTCGCCCTACTTCACGTTGGCGCCGACGACCGCGTCCCACTGCTTGGTGATGACGGCCTTGGCCGCGTCCTGCTGGTCGAGGGTCGGGAACACGGCCGTGTCATACGCCGCCGCCGGGGGCAGCTTGGCCATCATGTCGGCCGGGACCTTGCCGGACTTCGCCAGGTCCTGGAACCGGATCGGGTGGCAATAGCCCTTCAGCCAGCCGAGTTGCCCAGCGTCGGAGTAGAGGTGCTCCATCCACAGCTTGGCGGCGCTGGGATGCGGCGCGAACGCGCTGATCGCCTGGACATAGACGCCGGCGACGACGCCGGTCTTGGGCACCACGACCTCGACCTTCGGGTTGCCCTTCAGCGTGTCGCGATCGGCGAGCGCGTTGTAGTCCCAGCGCACGATGACGGGCGTGGCGCCCTGTGCCAGCGAGGCGACCTTGCCGATCACCGGCACGAAGTTGACGGCCTTGTTGAGATCGGCGAAGAACTTCAGCCCCACGTCGCCGGCCTTGGCGGCGTCGCCGCCAGCCACCGACAGGCCAGCCGCATAGACGGCCTGGATCGCCTGGTTCGACGCGCGCGGGTCGCCGGCCAGCGCGACGGCGTTCTTCAGGTCCGGCTTCATCAGGTCGGCCCAATCGGCGGGCGACTGCTTGACGATGTCGGCGTTCACCTCGAACGACAGCACGCCGTAATAGTCACCGTACCAGTAGCCCTCGCCATCCTTGGCGCTATCGGGGATGGAGCTCCAGGTCGCGACCTTGTACGGCTGCAGCAGGCCATCCTTCTTGGCCGACGGACCGAAGGACAGGCCGACGTCGATCACGTCGGGCGCCTGCGGTCCCTTGTTCCCCTTGTTGGCCTTGATCGCCTCGACCTCGTCGCCCGAGCCGGCATCGGGATTGAGCTCGTTGACCTTGAGGCCGTACTTCGCCTTGAAGGCGTCGATCACCTCACCGTAGCCGCACCAGTCGCGCGGCAGCGCGATCACGGTCAGCTCGCCCTCGGCCTTGGCGTCGGCGACCAGCTTGTCCATGCCCTGGGCGGCGGCGACGCCGGTCGACGCCGCGATCGCCAGTGCCGAAACGGCCAAGATGCGTGCGGAGGATGCGGTCATTGGGGTCTCCCGATGCAAAGCCGATGGATTTATGCCGGCAGGTTACTAACGGCGTTTTGTTACAGTTTTGGATGATCGCCGCCGCCGCGCAAGCCCCGATCCCGTTCCCGCGATTTTGCTACAAAACCGTCATGCTCCTCTGTTAGGTCTCGCAGAGCATGGCCGGGCCCGGACGGGCCCCCTCTCGACGGAGCCTCCTTGTCGGACATCGTCGTCACCGGACTGACCAAGGACTGGCAGGCCTCCCGCGCGGTCGACGGAGTCACGTTCCGGGCAGCGCCGGGCAGCCTGGTGGTGCTGCTGGGCCCATCGGGCTGCGGCAAGTCGACGACCTTGCGGCTGATCGCCGGGCTCGACCGGCCGACAGCCGGGCACATCGCGATCGGCGGCCGGGACGTGACCGCCCTGCCGCCGGCCGAGCGCCGGATTGCGATGGTGTTCCAGAACTATGCGCTGTTTCCGCACCTGTCGGTGCGCGACAATATCCTGTTCGGGCTGTCGGTGCGCCGCGTGCCGGCCGCGATCCAGCGCGAGCGGCTGGCGCGCGCGGTGGCGCTGCTGGGGCTGGGACAGCTCCTCGACCGCCGTCCCGCGCAGCTGTCCGGCGGGCAGCAGCAGCGGGTCGCGCTGGGCCGGGCACTGGTCGCCGAAGCGCCCGTCTGCCTGATGGACGAGCCCCTGTCGAACCTCGACGCTCAGTTGCGCCAGGACATGCGCCGGGAGATCCGGGCGCTCCAGCAGCGGCTGGGCATGACCTTGGTCTATGTCACGCACGACCAGACCGAAGCCATGACCATGGCCGATCAGGTGATCCTGATGAACCGCGGGCGGATCGAGCAGGACGCCGCGCCCGCCGACCTCTATGCGCGCCCGGCCTCGATTTTCGCCGCGCGGTTTATCGGCACGCCGCCCATGAACGTTGTCGCGCTCGACGACGGACCGGGCGGCGGCGTCATCCATGGCAGCGCCGGTCCCGCCGTGCTGCGCGGTGGCGGTGCCGGCCTGGCGCTGGGCATACGGCCGGAAGCGCTGCACCTGGTCGAAGCCGGCGGCGTTCCGGCGGTCGTCGAATCGGTCGAGTTCCTCGGGGCTGATACGCTGCTGTTCTGCCGGGCCGGCAGCCAGCCGCTGGCCGCGCGGCGGCCCGGCCGTGTCGATCTCGGCACCGGCCGTCCGGTCCGCCTGGCATGGGATCCGGCGGACGTCACGCTGTTCGAAACCCCCGGCGGCGGCCGCCGTGACGACCTGGCCGAGCGCTGCAGCGCCCCCGGCGATACCATCCCCGCAGCCCTTCCCTGACGAGAGAGCGAATCCATGGTCCGTCCGATCGCCCTGGCCGCCGCAGCGGCCCTGCTCCTGACCGGCGCCGCCGAGGCAGCGCCCGTGGAGGTCAGCTTCTACTACCCCGTCGCGGTCGGTGGCCCGATCGCCAAGATCATCGAGGGCTATGCCACCGACTTCGAGAAGGCCAATCCCGACATCCACATCAAGCCGATCTATACCGGCTCCTACCAGGACACGATCGCCAAGGCCCTGACCGCGGCCAAGAGCGGGGAGCCGCCGCAGATGGCGGTGCTGCTCTCGACCGACATGTACACGCTGATTGACCAGGACGTCGTGGTGCCGTGGGACGAGGTCGCGGGGCCCCAAGGCGCCACCTGGATCAAGGCGTTCTATCCCGGCTTCATGGCCAACAGCCAAACCGGCGGCAAGACCTGGGGCATCCCGTTCCAGCGTTCGACGATCGTCCAGTACTGGAACAAGGAGGCGTTCAAGGACGCTGGCCTTGACCCCGACAAGCCGCCCGCGACCTGGGAGGAGCTGGTGGCGGTCGCGCAGAAGCTGACCAAGCGGGACGCCTCCGGCAAGACCACGCAATGGGGGCTGCAGATCCCGACCTCGGGCTTTCCCTACTGGCTGTTCCAGGCACTCGCCACCGAGAACGGCGCGCTCCTCATGAACGAGGCCGGAACCGAGGTCTATTACAACAAGCCGGCCGTCGTCGACGCCGCGCAGTTCCTGGTCGACCTCGGCACCAAGGACAAGGTGATGCCGCCGGGGATCACCGAGTGGGGGACCACCCCCAACGACTTCTTCGAGCGCAAGATCGCCATGATGTGGACGACCACCGGCAACCTGACGAACGTCCGCAACAATGCGAAGTTCGCCTTCGGTGTCGCGCCCCTGCCCCGCCACCAGCGCGGCGGCTCGCCGACCGGCGGCGGCAATCTCTACGTCTTCAAGAAGGCGACGCCGGAGCAGCGGACGGCCGCGCTCAAGTTCGCCGAGTATCTCACGACGCCGGAGCTCGCGGCCGACTGGGGCATCAAGACGGGTTATGTCGCGGTCCGGCCCGACGCTTGGGATACCCCGGCGATGAAGGCCTATGTCGCGGCGTTTCCGGCCGCCGCCGTCGCCCGCGACCAGTTGCCGGACGCCGTGGCCGAACTGTCGACCCACGACAACCAGCGGGTCGCCGAGGCCCTCAACACCGCCCTGCAGGCCGCGCTGACCGGCGCCAAGACGCCGGCTGCGGCCCTGGCCGACGCCCAGAAGGAAGCCGACCGCATCCTGCGGCCGTACAAGCACTAACCGCGTGGCCGCACGGCGGGAGCGCCCGTGACCAGCACCCGCGCCTGGCTCCAGGGCTGGCTGCTCATGCTGCCGGCCCTGGTTCTGCTGCTGGCCTTCACGCACTACCCGGCCATCGCGACGATTGTCGACAGCTTCTATTCCACGCCGAAAGGCGCCCGGCCCGCCGTCTTCATCGGTCTCGACCAGTACCGCGACATGGTCGACGATCCCGTGTTCTGGCAGGCCGTGCGCAACAACCTGTGGTTCGCGCTCGGCACCATCCCAACCTCGATCGCGCTGGCGCTGGGCATGGCGCTGATCGTCGACCGCCGCTTCGCCGGCCGCGGGTTGGTGCGGCTGGCCTTTTTCACGCCGACGGTGCTGCCGCTGATCGCGGTCGCCAACATCTGGCTGTTCTTCTACACCCCCGGCTACGGCCTGTTCGACCAGGTGCTCGGCTTGTTCGGCCTCGGCGATCACAACTGGCTGGGCTCGCCGGCCACCGCCCTGCCCTGCCTCATGGTCGTGACCGTGTGGAAGGAAGCCGGGTTCTTCATGATCTTCTACCTGGCCGCCCTCCAGGGCATCTCGCCCACGCTCAAGGATGCGGCAGCGCTGGAGGGCGCGTCCGCCCGCCAGGCGTTCTGGCGCGTCACCTTTCCCTTGCTGATGCCGACAACCCTGTTCGTGGCCGTCAACGCGGTGATCAACGCGTTCCGGGTCATCGACCAAGTCGTGGCCATGACCCGCGGCGGCCCCGACAACGCCACGGCGCTGATCCTGTTCTACATCTACCGGGTCGGCTTCAGCTACTGGGACTCGGGCTATGCGGCCGCCCTCACGGTGGTGCTGCTGGCGGCGCTGGCGCTGACGGCGCTGGTGCAGTTCGGGGTGATCGAGCGACGGGTGCACTACCGATGACGCGGCCCGCCGCGATCGGCGCCTGGTTGCTGGCCGCCCTGTGGATCCTGCCGCTCGCCTATGCGGCGTGGACCGCTTTCCATCCCGCGGCGTATGCGGCCCATTTCTCGCCGCTGGCGCCGCTCACGCTCGACAATTTCCGGCGGGCCTGGGCCGCAGCGCCCTTCGGCCGCTATTTCCTGAATACCGTCCTGCTGGTCGCCATGATCCTGGCCGGCCAACTTGTCCTGTGCACCATGGCCGCCTACGCCCTGGTGCGTTTCCGCCTGCCGGGCGGGGGACTGCTGTTCGCCCTGGTGCTGGTCCAGCTGATGGTCATGCCCGACGTCCTGATCGTCGAGAATTACCGCACCCTCGACCGGCTCGGGATGATCGACAGCCTCCTCGGCATCGGCCTGCCCTACATGGCCTCGGCATTCGGCATCTTCCTGCTGCGCCAGACCTTCAAGAGCGTGCCGCAGGAGCTCGACGACGCGGCGCGCATCGAGGGCGCGGGGCCGCTGCAGGTCCTCTGGCGGGTCTATGTGCCGCTGGCGCGGCCGATCTATGTCGCCTATGCCCTGGTCTCGATCAGCTTCCACTGGAACAACTTCCTGTGGCCGCTGATCGTCACCAACTCGGTCGAAACCCGTCCGCTGACCGTCGGCCTGCAGGTCTTCGCCTCGGTCGACCAGGGGGTCGACTGGTCGATCATCACCGCCGCCACCCTGATGACCACCGCGCCGCTGCTGCTGGCCTTCCTGCTGTTTCAGCGCCAGTTCGTGCAGAGCTTCATGCGCGCCGGCATCAAGTAGCGCCCCGCGTGTTGACATAGAGCGCGTACAGCGACTGGCTGGATGCCATAAACAGCCGGTTGCGCTTCAGGCCGCCGAAGCACAGGTTGGCGCAGCGCTCGGGCAGGACGATCCGGCCGATCGGCATGCCCTGCGGATCGAACACCATGACGCCGTCCAGCTCGGGGCTACCCATGCCCCATCCGCACCAGAGATTGCCGTCCTCGTCGCAGCGGAAGCCGTCCGGGGTGCCCGGGCCGGCATTGATCAGGACCCGCCGGTTGGCCAGCCGGCGCCCCTCGTCGACCACGTCATAGGCCAGGATGTTGCGCGGGGTGGCGCGGCTCTCGACGACATAGAGCACGGATTCGTCGGGCGAGAACGCCAGTCCGTTGGGGCCGGCGATGTCGTCCGCCATGACCGACGCCCGGCCCGTTGCGGGATCCAGGCGGTAGAGGTTGGCCGGCAGCTCCTGCTCGGCACGGCCGCCCTCATAGTCCGACAGGATGCCGAAGGGCGGATCGGTGAACCAGATCGTGTCGTCCGACTTCACGACCACGTCGTTGGGCGAATTCAGCCGCTTGCCCTCGAATCCGTCGATCAGGACGGTGACGCCGCCGTCGTATTCGGTGCGGGTGACCCGACGTCCGCCATGCTCACAAGTGACCAGCCGGCCCTGGCGGTCCCGGGTGTTCCCGTTGGCAAACTGCGACGGCTTCCGGTAGGTGCTGACCGCACCGGTCTCCTCGTCCCAGCGCAGGATCCGATTGTTCGGGATGTCGCTCCACAGAAGGCAGCGGGCGTCGCCGAACCAGACCGGTCCCTCGGCCCAGCGGCAGCCGATTGCCAGGCGCTCGACGGCGGCCAAGGCCAGCCGGTATTTCTGGAATGCCGGTGCCAGGATCCGGACCGCCGGATCCGGATAGAATTCCGTCGGGTGCCACGTCATCGATGCCTCACGAGGGCCACAAGCGGGCCTTGAGGCTAGATCACATCGAAGTGTGGGAGCAAAGGAATGACAATGCCGGACGACGTCGAGGTTGCGGTGATCGGCGCCGGCGCCGCCGGCATCGCCGCGGCCCGGCGCCTGACCGGCCTCGGCCGCGGCGTGGTGGTCCTGGAAGCGCGCGACCGGGTCGGCGGCCGGGCATCGACGGTGCCGACCGCCCTTGGCAAACCGGTCGACCTCGGCTGCGAATGGCTGCATTCAGCCGACCGCAACAGCTGGACGGAGCTGGCCCGCAGCGCCGGCTTCGCCCTGGACGAGCGACTGCCGGACTGGGGCACGCGGCTCGACCGGACTGGCCTCGCCGCCGTCGAGCGCGACGGCTGGGTCCGGGCCCGCGCCGCCTACCAAGCCGCCCTGGCGGAGGCCGCCCACGGCCCGGATCGTCCCGCGCTGTCGCTGCTGGCCCCCGACGACCGGTGGGTCCCGATGATGGATGCGATCAGCACCTGGGCGAACGGCGTCCCCCTGGCCCGGCTCTCGATCCATGACCAGGACCGCTACGACGACAGCGGCATCAATTGGCGGGTGCTGGCGGGCTATGGCCGGCTGGTCGCCCACTACGCCCAGGGTCTGCCGATCGCCCTATCGACCCCGGTCCGGCGGATCGACCATCGCGGCCGGCGGCTCCGGATCGAGACCGACCGCGGCCCCGTCGTCGCCGATGCCGTGATCCTGACCCTGCCGAGCTCGCTGCTGGCCGCCGACACGGTGGCGTTCGTCCCGCCCCTCCCGGAGAAGCAGCAAGCAGCGTCAGGCGTGCCGCTGGGACTCGCCAACAAGCTGTTCCTGGCGCTGGAGGGTCAGCTCGACATGCCCGACGCCAGCCATGTTCTGGGCGCGACCGACCGGGTCCGCACCGGCAACTATGAGATCCGGCCGCATGGGTGGCCGATGGTGTCGGCCTATTTCGGGGGCGATCTGGCACGGGACCTGGAGCAGGGAGGACTGCAAGCGGCAGCCGGATTCGCCGTCGACGAACTCGCCGGCGTGTTCGGCAGCGGCATCCGCGCCCGACTGCGGCCGCTGGCGGCCTCGGCCTGGGCCACCGATCGGTGGGCGCGCGGATCCTACTCGGCCGCCCTGCCGGGTCGCGCCGAGGATCGCGCCCGTCTGGCGGCACCGGTGGACGACCGCATCTTCTTCGCCGGCGAGGCCACCGCGCCGTGGTCGTTCTCGACCGCCCACGGCGCCCATGACAGTGGCGTCACCGCCGCCGAGGCCGCGCATCGGGCGCTCGGGCACTGACCCGAGAACGGGGGTTGCATTCCTGCCACGCTGTTTCGATGCTGCCGCAGCCCCCACGAGCCGAGCGCCCATGACCACCTTGCCCTCCGACATCACCCGCGACAGGGCCGGCTTCCTGACTGCCGCTGACCTCGCCGCCGGCATCGGCGCGACATCGCTGGTTTTTGATCCGGTCTCGACGCTGGTCTCGCGGCGCGCCGTGCTCGGCACCGACAACCGCCTCTACCCGGGCGTGCTGATCGAGTGCGACGCCGATTCCGAGATCGTGATCGGAGCGGGCAATCTGTTGCGGCCGGGAACGCAGATGATCGCCTTGGGCGGCGCTCGCATCGAGGTCGGCGACCACAACCAGTTCGGCCCCGGCTGCACCCTGATCGCGACGGCCCGCCATGCCGACATCCGGGTCGGCAGCGGCGGCCGCTATTGGGGCGGCGTCTGGATCGAAGGCGGCACCGAGCTCGGCGACGGGAGCCAGGTGCTGGGCGCGGTCGCGGTGCGCGGCAGCCGCCTCGAGGGCGGCGGCACCTATCTGGCACCCGACCCCGACGCTCGCGGCGCGGTGCTCAAGGGCGCCGGACGCGCCCATTTCCTGGTGCTGCCCACGGGCACGGTCATCGACGGCGCCGGCCGCTTCGACGCCGCGGACATCACGCGCCAGTCCTTCGTGCACGCCAAAGGTTGATGCGTCACAGCCGCGTGCGGATGAACAGCGGCTCCGGCAGCAGCCGGATCGCCTGCATGATCCAGCGCCACCACCACGGGCTATAGACGACGCCGCGCCCGCCGGCGATCGCACGCACGATGTCGGCGGCCACCCGGTCGGGCGAGGTGAACAGCCGGGACTTGCGGTGGGTCGCGGTCATCGGCGTGTCGACCGGCCCCGGCTTGATGATGATGGCGCGCACCGCCGACTTGGCCAGCCGGTTGCGCAAGCCCTGCATCTGCGTGTCCAGGGCCGCCTTCGCCAGGCCATAGGCGTAGTTCCGGGCCTTGCCGCGGTCGCCGGCGACCGAGCCGATCACCGCGACGGCGCCGTGCCCCTGGCGCTCGAAATAGTCGGCCGCCGCCTCGATCGTCACGGCCGCCGCGGTCAGGTTGACCGCGATCTCGGCCGCCAGATAGGCCGGATCGCGTTGCGCCCGCGCCTGATCGGTAAGCGAGCCATGGGCCACCAGCACCACGTCGAGACCGTCCAGCGCCATCGCCGCCCGGCCGACCAGACCGGCCATTGCCTGTGGATCGTCGACAGCGGCGGTCAGGACGGCCACGGCGCCCAACCGGCCCTTGACCGCATCAAGCCGCGCAGCACTCCGCCCGGCCACGGCCAGGCGCGCGCCCTGGGCGGACCAGATCCGTCCCGCCGCCTCGGCAATCGCCGACGTCGCGCCGACGATCAGGATGCGCTGCGGAGCCACGTCAGAGGCCGGCCGGAAGGCCTTCCCACACCTCGTCCAAGGTCAGCGGCCGAGGCAGCAGCCCTTGCTCGGTGGCATGGCGCAGGGCCAGGGCGATCGGCGCCGCCAGCGCATCGCGGCCGAACGGCAGGGGATCGCGATCGCCCGGCGGCAACGGCGCAGCGGCCCGGGCGTCCCGCAGCATCCGCATGAGCTCGCCGATCAGATCAGGACGGCGCTCGGCCAGATCGCGCCGAACCGCCACGAGGTGGTTGACCGGCACGAACCGGTGGCGTTGCCAGAACTGCTCGGCAGCGGCCTCGGGATCGCGGAAGACCGGGCGGAAGGCCGGATCGTCGGGCTTGTCGTTGCCGACGATGGCCGCATCAAGCTCGCCGCGGCGCAGCATCGCCAGCATGTCGGCGCCGGCCGGCGCGCGCTCGGCCCAAGGCGGGTCGCGGTACTCCGCGACATGGGCATCCTCGAAGGTGACCCAGTGCACCTGGTCCGGCGCCACGCCCCAGTCATCGGCCAGGATGCCGCGCAGCCACATGCCGGTGGTCTGGCTGTAGGCGCGGACCCCGACGCGGCGGCCGGCCAGCGCCGACGGGCCGGCCACGCCACCCTCGGTGCGGGTCAGGAGGGCCGCTTCCTGGAACCGGGCGGCGAGGACTGCCGGCAGCAGGACCAGCGGCTTGCCATAGGCCTTGGCCTGCAGGAAGGTCGCGATCGCCAGTTCGCTGACGTCGTAGCGAAGCTCGCGGACCATGGGCGCGAACGCCCGGTTCATGGTCTCAAGCGCCTCGAACACCAGGGTCAGCCGGTCCGACCGCACGCTACCGGCGTGCAGGGCGCTCGTATGCGGATAGCGGCCGATCGCGGCCCGCAGCGAAAGGGGTTCGGTCATGGCGACAATCAAGCCCGGGCCGGGCGCTCCCGTCCAATCGGTTGTTGACGGCCTGCTATTCCGGTCCGGCATAGAATGTCGCCATGGCTCGCCATCTCGCCCAACGCCTCAAGCTGCGCCAGCTGCGCGCGGTCGACGCGATCGCCGCGCATCGCAGCCTGCTCAAGGCCTCCAAGGCGATCGGGCTCAGCCAGCCGGCGCTGACCCGGGTCCTGCAGGACGTGGAATCGGCGATCGGCCAGCCGCTGTTCGAGCGGCATGCGCGCGGCATGACGCCGACCGCGGTCGGCCACGCCGTCGCCGCTTCGGCCAAGCGGATCTTGGCCGAGGTCGGGCGGCTGGAGGAGGAGTTGGACCGTTTGGACAGCGCCGCCGAGGGCACGGTGGCGGTGGGCGCGCTGCCGGTCGCGGCGGTTGGCGTGATGCCAGCCACCCTGGCCCGGCTCAAGGCGGCGTATCCGGGCCTGCGCGTGCGCCTGGTCCAGGGACGCACGGAAGAGCTGCTGCCGATGCTGGCGAGCGGCGAACTCGACTTGGTGGTCGGCCGGCTGTACGAGCCGGCAACACCGGACGGCTTCTCGCGCGAGCCGCTCTACGAGGAACCGATCGCCTTCCTGGCCCGGTCCGGCCATCCGCTGCTGCAGGTGGATGGCGTGCGGAACCTGGCCGGGTTCGATCTGGTGCTGCCGACCATCGGCCAGCGCATCGGCCAGGAAATCGAGCGCCTGCTCGCGGACCTGGGCCTGGAGCGCGCGGTGGCCCTGCGCGCCAGCTCCGTCGGCTTCATCCGGGAAATGCTGCATGCCACCGACTGCATCACCCTGATGCCGCGGATCATGATGGCCGGGGACGTGGCGCGCGGGACCATCGGGGTCGTACCCTTGCCGATCGCGATGCCGCCGCGCCCGGCCGGGGTCATCCGCCGCCCCGACATGCCATGGCCGCCCGGTGCCGAGGCCCTGGTCCGCTGCCTGCGCGAGCATGTGGCCGAGCTATAAGCGCCCTGCATAACGCCGCCCCAAGATCCGATGCGACGGCACTGCGCAGCGGCACTAGGGTCGAACCCCATGGTCGAGCGTCAAACCTTGTTCCTGCTGCCCGGGCTGCTGTGCGACCACTCGGTGTGGACCGCGCAAGCCGCCGACCTGGCCGCTGTCGCTGACATCCGGATCGCCGACTTCTGGGGCTGCGACTCGATCGGCGCCATGGCCGCGCGGGTCCTGGCCGACGCCCCGCCCCGCTTCGCCGTGGCCGGCCACTCCATGGGCGCGCGGGTCGCGCTGGAGGTCGTCCGTCAGGCGCCCGACGCGGTGGTGCGGTTGGCCCTGCTGGACACCGGCATCCATCCGGCGCGGCCCGGCGAGGCCGAGCAGCGCCAGGCGCTGATCGACCTGGCCCATCGCGAGGGCATGGCCGCGCTGGCGGCGCGCTGGCTGCCGCCCATGGTCCATCCCGACCGCGCGCGGGACGCCGCGCTGATGGCGCCGCTGACCGAGATGGTGTGCCGGGCCACGCCACGGATCTTCGCCGGCCAGCAGCGCGCCCTGCTCGAACGGCCCGATACCGCGCCTGCGCTGGCGGCGGTCCGCTGCCCGGTGCTCGTCGCCTGCGGCCGCCAGGACCAATGGAGCCCGCTGGCCCAGCACGAAACGATCGTCGCAGCACTGCCGGGGGCCACGTTGGCGGTGATCGAGGACAGCGGCCACATGGCCCCCGTGGAGCAGCCCGGCCCCGTCACGGGCTTGCTGCGGGCCTGGCTGGCGCATGACGGCAAGGGAGATCAGTCGTGACCAAGGCAGCCCTGGTAGTCAGCGCCCATTCCGCCGATTTCGTCTGGCGGGCCGGCGGCGCGATCGCCCTCCACGCCCAGGCCGGCACGGCCGTGACCGTGGTCTGCCTGTCCTATGGCGAGCGCGGCGAGTCGGCCAAGCTGTGGCGCCAGGCCGGCATGACGCTGGAGCGTGTGAAGACCGAGCGGCGCAAGGAAGCCGAGGCGGCGGCGGCGGTCCTGGGGGCGGCCGACATCCAGTTCTACGACCTCGGCGACTATCCCCTGAACCTGACCGACGCTGCGCTCTACCGCCTGGTCGACCTCTACCGCGCCATCCGCCCGGCGTTCGTGCTGAGCCATTCGGCGCGCGACCCCTACAACGACGACCATCCGGCGACCACGGCCTTCGCCCAGAAGGCGCGCATCATCGCCCAGGCCCACGGCCACAATCCCGGCCAGCCGGTGCTCGGCGCGCCGCCGGTGTTCCTGTTCGAGCCGCACCAGCCCGAGCAGTGCGGCTGGACGCCCACGGTCCTGCTGGACATCACGCCGGTGTGGGACAAGAAGCGGGCCGCCATCGAATGCATGGCCGGCCAGGAGCATCTCTGGGAGTACTACACCCGGGTCGCCCTGCAGCGCGGAGTCCAGGCCGCGCGCAATTCGGACAAGAAGATCACCTATGCCGAGGGCTACGAGGCGGTCTTCCCGCATGTGGTGGAGACCCTCGGCTAGGTCCGGCGGGCAATGGCAGCGATCGGCAGCCGCGCGAAGATCATCACATTGCCCAGCAGGATCAGCGGCAGGCCCGCGGCTGCCCAGGGCGTCCAGCGATAGCCTTCGAGCGCGGTCGACATCGCCAGCGCGACCACCGGGAACAGCACTGTCGCATAGGCTGCGCGCTCGGCGCCGACCCGTGCGATCAGCGACAGGTAGGCGAGGAAGCCGACCACGGATCCGGGAACGGCCAGATAGGCCAGGCTCACAAGGTAGCGCGCCGTCGGCTCGATGGTGACCGGCGAGCCGGCCGCCAGCGCGGCCAGCGCCAGGAACGCAACGCCCCACAGCATGCCGCGGGCGACCGCGTTGGGCAGGTCGATCCCGGCGAGGCGGGCCGATACCAGGTTGCCGAGCGAGAAGACATAGGTGCCGGCCAGCGCCAGGGCGATGCCCAGCATGGCGCCGCCGGCCAGGCTGGTACCGGACAGCGCTTCGCCGAACAACAGCCCGACCCCGGTCATGCCCAAGGCGGCACCGGCCAGGATGCGCGGGCTCGGGGCTTGGCCGAGGAGGACCCAGCGATTGGCGGCGTTGAACACCGTCGCCGCCGTGAACACCACCGAGACGACGCCGCTGGCGACATACTGGGACGCTTCGTAGATCAGCAGGAAGTTCGCCGAGAACAGGCACAGGCCCATGGCCGCGAACCAGCGGTGCTGGGCGGCCGCCACCCGCTTCAGGCGCCCCGTCGCGGCCAGGCCGCCCCACAGCACCGCAGCGGCGGCCACGAAGCGCCACAGGATCGAGATCTCGGGCGCCACGCTGCCGAGCTGCTGCTTGATCGCGAACCAGCTGAATCCCCAGGCGACGACCACCGCCGCGAACAGTCCCGCCGTCATGTCCTCATCCTCGCCGCTGCTTGCGCGACGGGTCGCACGGGCCGGCCGGTCCCTTCTTCCACGGGCTTGCGGCACCGGATCGCCGTTGTCATCGGCTTGCGCAAATCTGGGGGCCGCGGCGTCGCCCGGCATTGATCGGCGGGCGACCGCGGTGTCTGAATGCGCCATGGCGGCGCTCCTCGACAGCTATCGCATCTACAGCCACCTGCGGCAGGCCGGGGTGCCGCTGCGCGCCTCGGCCGAGTTCGGCGACGCGATCGCGGCCGCCTTCTGGGAGCGCAACGAGACCACCCGGACGCGCTACCTGGCGCCCAACCACCACACCCTCAGCCTCTATGTCGACGGCGGCGACGGCATCCGCCGGCGCCGCGGCGGGTCGCTGCTGCCCAGCGGCGGACGCGGCAGCCTGTGCATCATGCCGGCCGGGGTCACCACCGACTGGGAGGTCAGCGGCCCGGTGCGAATGTTCCATCTCTACATCCCGCGCGCTGCCTTCGACCGCACGGTGGCCGAGGCGCTGGACGCCGATCCCGCCGCGGTCACCCTGCGCGACGAGACCTATGTCCGGGATCCGACCATCGACGCGGTGATCCGGCAGGCCATGCTGACCCTGCACTGGGACGAGCCCGCCGAGCGGATCGCCACCAGCCATGCCAGCCAGATGCTGGTTGCCTATCTGGCGTCGCGCTTCACCGACAAGGCGCCCAAGGCCACCCGGGCGCGCGGCGGCCTGGCGCCGGCGGCGCTGCGCCGGATCGCGGCCTTCGTCGATGCGCACCTGGATGCCGCCCTGGCGATCCAGGACTTGGCCGCGGTCGCCGGCCTCAGCCCCTATCACTTCGCCCGCGCATTCAAGCGCTCGGTCGGCGAAGCGCCGCATCGCTTCGTCCTGCGCCGCCGGATCGAGCGCGCCCGCGCCCTGATCGAGCGCGGCGGCCTGGGCCTGGCCGAGATCGCGGCGGCCGCCGGCTTCAGCAGCCAAAGCCACCTCACCCTGCGCTTCCGCGAACTGACCGGGCTTACGCCTGGGCAATATGCCGGCTCGGTCGCGGGCCCGCGCCTATTGGGCGAGCAACTCGGATAGCTCGGGAATCCGGCCGGTCTCGCCCAGCCCCCGCAGGCCGGCCCGCGCAGCCTCGACGACCGACGACCAGTCGCCGGGCCGCCGCTGGCGGATCAGGCGCATCGTCCGGTACCACGGGGTCCGCACCGGCTGCTGCGACCAGCGCCACTCGCCGTGATTGCCAAGCAGGACCCAGACCGGGCAGCCGAGGGCGCCGGCCAGATGCGCGAAGGCGGTATCCACGGTCACCGTCAGGTCGCACTGGGCGACCACTGCGGCCATGTCGGCAAAGTCGTGCGGAAGGGCCGTCGCGTCGAAGATCCGCGCGCCCTCGGGCAGCGCCTGAAGCTCGTCCCGTTGCGGCCCCAGCTGCAGGTTGACGAACTGGATGTTCGCCTCATGGAGGATGCGCGCGAAGGCCGCCGTCGCCAGGGACCGCGCCGCGTTGTTCGGATAGCCCGGGCTTCCCGCCCAAGCGATCGCGACCCGGGGTCTCGGCAGTGCGCCCAGCAGACCCCGCCAGCGCTCGGCGCGGCTGCCCGGGACCTGCAGATAGGGGCCCGAAGGAATGGCATCATAGCGGACGCCCAGATGCTTCAGCAGGCTGAACATCGGCACATAGCGGTCGATGCCGGCCCGGTGCAGCTCGGCCACGGGCACCGCCCGGTCGATGCCGGGCAAGGTCTCGAGCAGCGGAATCAGGGGATCGGGCGCTGTGACCAGCACCCGCGCGCCCCAGGCCTTCAGCTGCGGCGCATAGCGGACGTACTGGATGATGTCGCCATAGCCCTGCTCCGGCAGGACCAGGATGGTCTGGCCCGCGCAGGGCTCGCCGCGCCATTCCGGGAAGGGCAGCTCGGAGCGCCGATGGCCGCTGTTCTGCCACCGGAAATCGATTTCCGCGAAGCCACGCTCGTAGTCGCAGGCCTGCAGCAGGGCCTCCGCGAGCGCCAGCCGCACGGCCGCGTCGCCTGGCGCCGCCGCGGCGACCCGCTCCAGGTCGCCCAGCGCCGCCGCCAGATGCCCGGCACCGGTCAAGGCGACACCGCGCATATAGCGGAGCGAGGCGTTGGCGGGATCGCCGGCCAGCCAGGCGTGCAGGCCGCGCAGATGCGCCGCAAGGGCGGGATGGGCGTCGCGCCCCAACCGGTTCAGCAGGAACGCGTAGTTCAGGACCACGTCGCGGGACGGGCCGTAGCGCCGGATCGCTTCCCTGTAGGCTTCGGCCGCTTGGCCCAAGCCGGCCGCCGCTTCGAACGCCTGGCCGACGCGGAACAGCACGCTCGGACCCGGGTCCAGGGCGAGCATCGCGCGGAACGGCGCGTCCGCCAGCGCCACGTGGCCGGCCTCGAGGAGCTGCAGGCTTCGTTCGACCAGGCCGTCCACGGTGGCCGAGGGCTCGGCCTCACGGCCAGACGTCATGGCAGCGCCAGCCGGGCTGCCGCCATCGGCAGCAGCCGCGCCAGGCGCTCCGCCCAGGCGCGCTGGCCCTCGACATCCGCAATCAGGTCCTGGCGGATCTCGATCTCCACGTGCGGCAGCCCCCGCCGCTCGCCATGCACCGGGATGCCATAGTCGGTCTCGTCGCTGACGCGGTAGGGCTCGTTGTCGCCCACGGTCACGCCGTCGGCCTGCAGCAGCGCCATCAGGGCGCGGCCCAGGCGCGGGTCGCGGTTGTACAGCATGCCGGCCGCCATCGGCCGGGCGACGCCCTTGAACACCGGCGTGAAGCTGTGCATCGCGATCAGGATGGTCGGCCGGCCGAGGCCGGCGCGGTCGTCGAGCAAGGCGGCGATGCGGCGATGCGGCGATGGTAGGGTTCGAAGATCTCGGCGCGGCGTGCGGCCGCCTCGTCCGGCGCGATGTCCCGGTTGCCCGGGATCTCGGTCAGCTCGCTGATGGCCGGCATGGCCGCCGCCATCTCGGGCGAGCGGCTGCAGTCGATCACCAGGCGCGAATAGGTCTGCAGCACCGCCGTGGCGTCCAGCCGCTCCGACAGCAGCGCCGTGGTGCCGGCGATGCCGATGTCCCAGGCGATGTGGCGCTGCCGCTCGGCTTCGGGCAAGCCGAGCGTGCCCAGCCGGCGCGGGATCACCCGGCCGGCATGGTCGGCGGTCAGGAAGAAGGGCGAGGCGCCCTCGGCGCGGAGCACCGTGACCGGCGCCGGCTCGTCGGGTTCCAGCAACCGCATCAAAGGGCCTCCCGGTAGCGGCGGCGCAGCGCGGCCTCCTCGCTGGCGCCGGCGCCGGCGCCGGCCAAGGCGGCTTTGTAGGCCCGCACCGCCGGCCCGAAGCCCATGACCAGGGCGTCGGCCGTCAGCTCATGCCCGATCGAGGCCTCGGCGATCGGTGGCGCCGCGGCGATCAGCGGCCCGATATTGTCGAGGTTGAGGTCGTGGCCGATGTTGACGATCAGGCCCCGCTCGACTGCCCGGCGCGCGGTGGCCACGCAGGCCGCCAGCGCCGCCGCCGGCCGCCCCGCCCGCGCGGCGGCGGCGTAGTCGCCGGTATAGATCTCGATGCCGTCGGCGCCGGTCGCCGGCACCCGGTCGACCGCGGACGGGTCGGGATCCAGGAACAGGATCACGCGGCAGCCCTGCGTCTGCAGCCGCGTCACGCTCGGGCGCAGCTGCGCAATCTCGGCCTCGCCCAGCGGCCAGCCGGCGTCGGAGGTGAACGCATCGGGCGCGTCGGGCACCAGAGTGCACTGGCGCGGCCGAGCGCGCTCCACTAGGTCCAGCAGCCGCGCGTCGGGATAGCCCTCGACGTTGAGCTCGAACGCCGGGGGCCATTCGGACAGGCGCGCGGCCAGGGCCGGCAGGTCCGCGGCGCGGATGTGCCGCTCGTCGGGCCGGGGATGGACGGTCAGGCCGTCGGCACCGGCCGCCTGGGCGATCGCCGCGAACTGCAGCAGGTCGGGCACGCCGGTCCGGCGCGAATTGCGCAGGAGCGCGATCTTGTTGAGGTTGACGCTGAGCCGGGTCATGGCGGCGACCCTAACCGCCGGCCGGGGCAGCGTCGAATGCCGGGCGCGCGGGGACCCTATGCGACGCCGACGGCCGGCCGGCGTTGGGCCAGTTGCCGGCACAAATCGCGCAGCAGCGGCTGGCGCAGCACCGCCACTGCCGAATCGGGCGTGAACCACTTGGCCCGCCGGCGCTTACGCTCGGG
This sequence comes from uncultured Comamonadaceae bacterium, assembly GCA_964511405.1. GTDB lineage: Bacteria > Pseudomonadota > Alphaproteobacteria > Elsterales > Elsteraceae > CAZEFK01. The sequence continues at coordinate 27,960 of CAZEFK010000064.1, forward strand.
CCAGTCATCGGCGCGGTCGGTCACGCGCATCAGGAATACCCAGACCTCGACCACCCGGTCGCCCAATGGCCGCTGCTTGATCGCCCGGTACATGCCTGCGGCCTTGGGCGCCACCTCGCCGATGACGCCGGCCTCTTCGAAGGCCTCCTTGGCCGCATTCTCCGCCAGGGTCAGATGCGGCACCGCCGTACCCTTGGGGATCGTCCAGCGTTTGCGCCGCCGGCTCTCGACCAACAGCACGCGCACGGAGCCGTCCGCCGCCACCCGATAGGGGAGCGCGCCCGACTGCAGACGGATGCCGAAGATGCGAGCCATGGCCCTACCACATGGGTCAAACCGCGATGATTCGCCAGGAGAAACGACGAACCGCGGCGATCATGCCCGCCCGACGTCAGCTTGGGTGGCGCGGCCGCAGGAGCTGCTGGGACCGCCAGGGCTCCGCGCAGTCGGGGTGGTCGGGAAACCGCCCGGCCGGGTCGCAGACAATGACTTGGCGTACCTCGAAGTCCTCGGTGCGGTAATAGACGCTGACCTGCACGGCGAATTCCTCGCGTCCGCGCGCTCCGGCGTCGATGATCAGCGCCGGAAATTTGGCCGTGAAGTCGACAAGCTCTCCGTGCCGGAATGGCGTACCGCGCTCGCGCTGGACCTCGCCAAGGGCATTGAGGGCCCGTGCGATCATGTCCTCATCCTCGCCGATCAGCAGCAACTCCGGAAGGCCGCGTTCATGGTTGCCGATCGAGTAGACGAACGGCACAAACCCTTCCACGTCGCCTTGCGACCGGCGAACGCAGACGAGGTGCTGGCCGTACCTCTCGATATGCTGGCCGATCAGGCCGCGGATTGCCTCTGCCGGTGGCATGTCGCACGATGCCTCGTCACCGGGCCGGCGCTGGGGACATCAGCGGGAGACCGTCGTGGGCGCGTGCTGACCACAAGTTCCGCTCTGTGCCCGATATTGCCCGGCTGATAGATCCAGGCTCCGGCTCGCTCTCCTTCCTTTAGAATTGCCAAAACCGGCTCTAGATCAACGTCGGGTCTGACGTCGATCGAGTATAGCATTCTTTCTCCCAGGCTAATTCGAAACTTTCTCGTTTCGTAGCGGCATCCAAGCATCGCCAGGGTTCGCCAACGTTCCTCGAACTCGGGTCTGTCAAGAGGAACCAACACCATGAATGTCGAATGCTCTCCCCGCCGGATGCATTCGACATACCTGAACAGGCGATATCCTTCGATCGGCGCTCCCCTGACAACATCCATATAGCTCACTCCTTCCGCGAAGAAGGGTGAGTTGTGCAGAACAGAGGCATTTTCTCCGCATTCCTGCGCCGGCTCCGCCCAAACCGTCTCGACGGGCATTCCATGCCATTCATCGGGGTCGAGATCGAACGCGATCTTCACAAATCCTTCCGGCATTGCACGCCCCTCGTTTAGGCCGGCCGCCATTGCCGACAGCACGATACCATTCTTCCGGGGTGCGCCGTCCCTTATGCCCCCAGGCGTTCCATCAACATCTCGATCTCGCCTTCGATCGATTCGTCTCCGCGATAGCGCACGCACGCGACGCGATCGTCCTCATAGACTTGGATCTCCCACCGCTCGCCGACAAAGGTCGCCAGCACGGAGATCGCGTCGGGCCGATGGCGCGTCAAGACAAAGTGCCCACGGGAGCGTTCGAGAATCTTCATGACCTCGAACAAAGGAGGCGCTCCGTCCATCTGCAGGGATCGGGCGACGCGCTCCCGATAATCTGGCGGGACCTCCTGCCGCGGCTTCCCCTGCATATCGCGTTTCATGATCTCTTGCCACTTGGCTTCGTCTTCTTCCTCCCACCGCAAATGCTCAACAAGAGCGTTAACCCCACCTTCGGTGGCGTTATTTCTGAAAAACCGAGAGATCTCGCAATGATTGTCTTCGAATACGTCAATCTCCCACAGTTCTCCAGGAAACCATGCCGATACGGTAACGGTATCGGGTCGTCCACGCTCCAAAATGAACGGAATATGCGAGCGCTCCAGGCTTTTGACGACGTTGAACAGCTCGGATGGCATGTCATCCTCCAGCGCTTCGTGACAACTGCAGTTAACGGCTGGGTGTTGGTTGATGCGCGCCCACCGTTCCGGGCCTGCCGCCCCCATTGGGCCTCAGCCGGAGATCGTCGCGGGCGCGTGCAGACCACAAATTGTACGCGAAGTGCACCCCGATGCAAAAGTAGCCTTGCTTGAATTCCACTACGCGGCGCGACACCACATCGCTGCCGGTAGCGCCCCAACCGTGGAAGGGAAAATCGGCCGTGTGAGCCGCGCCCATCCTATTTTTGATATTTTAATCCGAAGAGTAGCTTAAGAGCGCGTCGCGCTGCACTGTCCCCGGTCTCTGCCAGAGCTCGAACATCATCGACAGACATATTATAGAACTGTCCCGGGAACTCGCGATGGATGCGTCCGACGCAATTTTCTGCGATGTACTGTTGGCAAGTCATGCTCTGCGCGACGGTAGTCGGAGCAGCGCCGCCAACGGCGGGATCTGAGGCCCTCCCGGTTGCATCGGAGGCAGCGGATGGGGCCTTTGGGAACTCATCCGCCGACCCGCTCTCCCCTAGAGAGCGCGGGAGAGACGAAGTTTGAGCCGGACTGGCCGCAGAGGCGAGCATCAGCGGCGACGGCCTTTGGACGATGGCGGGGCCGGTGGCGGCCATCGGCAGTGCCGACATCTGCTTGACCGTGAAGCCGGCGCCGTCGGGATGGGGCGCAACCCCGAGAGGCGATGTGGCGGCCGCCCATGCGTCACCGCTTTGGTCCGGGGAGCCCGCCAGCCGGCGCCATCTGGCCGGATAGCGGACCTCCCGCGGAGCCGACGAACCGCACGGTGAAGCCGCTGCCGTCCGGATGAGGCTCGGACTGGAATGGCTGGACGAGCGTCGCATCGGCACTGAACGAGTCGGACGACGACAGCGGGAACGTCGGCATCGTCGATGACGCCACGATCGGGTCCCCGGCTCCAAAATCGTCAAGCATCGGGATCTCCAAGCGAGACAGCGCCGAAAGGGCGCTCCATCGGATCGCCAGCGGCGCCGCGGGGAGCGGCGCCGCTGGGCAGTGCTAGCGTCCCCGGCTCCGCCGGCCGCGGATCCAGTCCTCGGCCTCCGCGCGCGTCGGGAACCGGATCGGCCCGCCGCCGGTCGAAACGACGTGGCCGGCGGCATCGATCATGGGGGTCCCGTCCGGCCTCAGCCGAGGGTAGCGGGTCGACGACGGGCCGCTCGCCGGTAGGCGAACGGGACGCGCCGCGGCTGCAACGCCGCGCCGCTCGGGGATCACCATGGTCGCCCCTCGGCCGCCGCCACCGTGCGAACCGCCGAACTGTTCGGCCATCATCCGGTGCAGGGCCGCCACCGTGACGGCGGCCAGCGGGCTGCGCGCGGTCATCGCCCACCCCCGGCGACCTTCGCCAGCGCGTCCCGCGCCTGGTTGGCGCCCGTGCTGCTGCCGAAATAGTAGGTGATGACCGCGATCCACGCCGTGGTCAGGGCGCCCAGCAGGATGTTGAACAGGTCGCGGCTGCTGGCCGGCACCTCCACATGCAGCAGCAGGATCAGCAAGGCGAAGTAGCCGAGCGTCACGCCATAGGCCAGCACCGTGGGCGTGTGATCGTGGACCGCGGCCTCGCGGCTGCGGGCGTTGGCGCGGTCGCTGCCGTCCAGCTGGGCCAGGCTGACCTCCAGGTCGGCCAGGTGGTCCTTGAACTCGGCCTCGACCCGGCGAATGGCCAGCAGCTGGTCCGGGGTCGGCGCCGCGACCACGCCGGCCACGGCCTGGGCCATCTCGGACAGGGTCGGCGCCGGGGCGTCCGCAGCAGGCGCGCCCAGCAGGCTGTCGGCCAGCCGGCGCACGGCGACGCCGGCGAGCGGTGCTGCCGGGCCCAGCACGGGCGCCGTCAGCACGGTGGCGATGGTCGGCGCGACGGCGCCCAGGGCCGAGCCCAGGGTGCTGAGGATCTGGTCGCCCAGATCGGGAGATGCGGTGTTTCCCATCGCGGGGGAACCCTTTCACGTCGGCGGGAGGGACAGGGCGTCGCGGTCGTCGCCATCGGCGACGACCTGGGCGGCGCTGTGGAACAGGGCGATGTTGGCGGCATTGCGCGGGGCCAGGCCGGGATTGCCGCGCTCGTCGAGCCGGCACTCGGCGGCCGCGGCGTCGAAGTCGCCGGCGCGGCAGGCGGCGCGGAAGCGCGGCCAGCGCTGGAACCCCGCCCCTTGCGCCCAGGCCATGGACAAGAGCGCCAGCTGGGCGGGCGCCGGCCACCCATCGAAGCCGGCGAAATCAGGCTGGCCGCGCAGGGCCGCCAGGTCGGCCTGCAGCCGGCGCTCGACCAGCTCGCCGATCGCCGCGGCCGACAGTTCCAGCGTGGCGATGCGGCGCGCCGCCGGGGCGCCCCGCTGCGGCAGCGTGGCATCGGCCTTCATCCGCCGCCATTCGGCGGCGACCGCGTCGCGGTCGGCCGGCTGGCCGTCGGCGATCCGCTGCCAGGGCAGGCCCAGGGCCTGGTCGATCGGGTCGATCAGGTTGCCGACTCCGGTGGTGATCAGCCCCTCGATGTCCGGGTACATCCAGGCGATTTCGCCTTCGAAGCGCCGGTTGAAGGCGTGGAAGGCAGCCGCGACGCTGGCGCGCATGACGGGTCTCCTTGTTCGAGAAAGTGCGGTCAGGGCCGGCCGCGGGTGGTGACGTCGGCGCGCAGGCCGCGCAGCTGGGCCTCGATGGCGCTCAGGCGCTCGCGGATCTCGACCATGGTGCCCTGGTCGACGGTGCGCACCGCCTGGGCGACGCGCACTTGCTCGACCAGCCCGTCGACCCGCGCCTCGAGCGCCCCGTACTTGACCAGGGCCAGCGCGGTGGGCACCACCAGCGCGAGCAGAGCGGCGGCCAACTGCCAGTGGACGCGGAAGCTGGCGGCGCCGGGGCCCGAAAGATCGGCCATGGCAACGCTCCTCCTGAGTCAGGACTTGACGCGGACGGTGCCGTCGCGCGGATGGCCGTAGCGCATCCCGCGCGGCAGGGCGTCGTACTCGGCCCCGCTCCGGGGTACCGGGAGCTGCGGTGGCAACCGCACCGGCGCCGGCTGCGGCACCGGCACCATCGGCGGCGGCCCGACCGGCCGCGCGAAGCCGGCGCCGTTGGCCAGCGCCGCAACCGACACGCCGCTCAGCGGGCCCGACGGCCCCGCCCCCGCTCCCGGACCATGGCCGGGCAGCGGTATCGGCTGCGGCCCAGGGGCCGGAGCCATCGGCGGCGGACCCACCGGCCGCGCGAAACCGGCGCCGTTGGCCAGCGCCGCAACCGACACGCCACTGAGCGGGCCAGACGACCCCGGGCCGCCGGCCGGACCGCCGCCGGGCAGCGGCGCCGGCTGCGGCCCAGGAGCCGGCGCCATC
>CAZEFK010000065.1:0-33150 GCA_964511405.1 uncultured Comamonadaceae bacterium
GCAGGGCGGCCACGCGGCAAACGCGCGGGTTCAGCCGCTGGGTGATGCGCTTGATCGCGCCGCCCTTGCCGGCGGCGTCGCGGCCCTCGAACAGCACGACGAGCTTGAGCTTCTTGTGGACCACCCAGTCCTGCAGCTTGACCAGCTCGCCCTGCAGCCGCAGCAGCTCGCGGAAATAGATCCGGCGATCGATCTCGTCCTCGGCCGGATGCTCGGCCAGGCCTTCGACGATCCCGGCCAGCTCCTCGTCTTCGAGCTCAAGCTCGAACTCGTCGTCGAAGGCGTCCGCCAACGCCTCGATGACCCGCCTGCGTGCCCGCTCCAGGGCGCTTGCCTCTGCGCTCACGATCGCTCTCCGTCGGGTGCCGTGCCGGCCAATTTGTCGATACCGGGGACAACAGGGCAAATGGCGATTTTGTGTCACCGGCCGCGGCAATAGCCGCCGGCCGCCGGCTCATGATATGAGCGGACCCGCGCCAACCAGGGAGCCCGGTAGCGGGCTCCCCCACCATTGATGGAAGGAAATGCGCAGGGCGCATTCCTGAGGAGCGAGCCGTCCATGTCCGCGATCGCCCTGACGCCGCCGCCCAGCGACCTTGCGACGTCACCGGCCCGGTTCATCAATCGCGAGCTGTCCTGGCTCGCCTTCAACGGCCGGGTGCTCGCCGAGGCCGGCAATTTGCGCCATCCGCTGCTCGAGCGTCTGCGGTTCCTCTCGATCTCGGACTCCAACCTCGACGAGTTCTTCATGGTGCGCGTGGCGGGCCTCAAGGGCCAGATCACGGCCGGCGTCGAGGAAGTCAGCCCCGACGGCCTGACCCCGGCCCAGCAGCTTGATGCCGTGCGGGCCTTCGCGCGCACGCTGACCCAGGACCAGGAGACGCGCTGGGACGAGCTGCGCGGGGCTCTCGCGGATGCCGGGATCGTGCTGGCCGACGTGCCTGATCTGACCGCCGGCGAGCGCGAGGCCGTGCATGCGATCTTCCAGGACGAGATCTTTCCGGTGCTGACCCCGCTGGCGATCGATCCCGCCCACCCGTTCCCGTTCATCGCCAATCGCGGCTTCTCGCTGGTGCTGCAGCTGCAGCGGACATCCGATGGCAAGCAGCTCAAGGCCCTGATCCCGCTGCCGGCGCAGCTGCGCCGGTTCATCCGCCTGCCCAGCGAAGGGATCCGCTTCATCCTGCTGGAGGAGGTGGTGGGCATGTATCTCGACCAGCTCTTCCCCGGCTTCGAGGTGATCGGCAAGGGCGCCTTCCGGATCAATCGCGACAGCGAGATGGAGATCGAGGAAGAGGCGGAGGACCTGGTCCGGCTGTTCGAGAGCGCGCTCAAGCGCCGGCGCCGCGGCAACGTCATCCGGCTGGTGGTCAACCGCGACATGCCCGAGCCGCTGCACGTCTTCGTGCGCGACCAGCTGCATGTGAGCGAGGAGGACGTCTATGCGGTGGGCTGCGTGATCGGCCTGGAGGCGGTCGCGCAGATGGCGGTCGACGAGCTGCCGGAGCTGCGCTACCCGCCTTACAATGTGCGCTTTCCCGAGCGCATCCGCGACTTCGGCGGCGACTGCTTCGCGGCGATCCGGGCCAAGGACATCATCGTCCACCATCCCTATGAAAGCTTCGACGTGGTGGTCCAGTTCGTGCTCCAGGCGGCGCGCGATCCGGCGGTCATCGCGATCAAGCAGACGCTGTACCGCACCTCCGACGACAGCCCGATCGTGCGCGCCCTGGTCGAGGCGGCCGAGGCCGGCAAGTCGGTGACCGCCCTGGTCGAGCTGAAGGCGCGCTTCGACGAGGAGGCCAACATCAAGTGGGCGCGCGACCTGGAGCGCGCCGGGGCCCAGGTCGTCTATGGCTTCATCGACCTCAAGACCCACGCCAAGGTGTCGCTGGTGGTGCGCCGCGAGAGCAACCAGCTGCGCAGTTACGTTCACTACGGGACCGGCAACTACCATCCGATCACGGCCAAGATCTATACGGACCTCAGCTACTTCACCTGCGATCCGGTGCTGTGCCGCGACGCGGCCCGGCTGTTCAACTTCATGACCGGCTATGCCCAGCCCGAGCATCTGGAGAAGCTGGCGATCGCCCCCTTGACGCTGCGTCAGACCCTGCTGCGCCATATCGCCGCCGAGGCGGCCCATGCCCGGGCCGGCCGGCCGGGCGGCATCTGGGCCAAGATGAACCAGCTGGTCGATCCCGAGATCATCGACGCGCTGTGCGCGGCGAGCCAAGCGGGGGTCGAGATCGACCTGGTGGTGCGCGGCATCTGCTGCCTGCGTCCGGGCGTCGAGGGCCTGTCCGAGCGGATCCGGGTCAAGTCGATCATCGGCCGGTTCCTGGAGCATTCCCGGATCGTGTGCTTCGGCAACGGCCACCCGTTGCCGTCCAAGCACGCCATGGTATTCATCTCCTCAGCCGACTGGATGGGCCGCAACCTGGACCGCCGGGTCGAGACGCTGGTACCGGTCGAGAACCCCACCGTGCATAGCCAAGTGCTGGATCAGATCATGGCCACCAACCTGCGCGACCAGGCCTCGTCCTGGCTTCTCCAACCCGACGGCAGCTATGCGCGGATGCCGGCCGACCGCGACGCCGTCAGCGCCCACCTGTTCTTCATGACCAATCCCAGCCTGTCCGGGCGCGGCAGCGCCGCGCGGCGCAGCCTGGCCGGCCGCGTGAAGTCGGCGTCGTGACCGATCCGTCGGGCATTCTGGACGCCCACGGGACGGGCGCGCGCACGGCGGTCATCGACATCGGTTCGAACTCGATCCGCTTGGTGGTCTACCGCGACGGCGCACGGGCGCCGCTGCAGCTGTTCAACGAGAAGGTGCTGTGCGGCCTCGGCCGCGGCATGGCGGTGACCGGCCGGCTCAATCCCGACGGCGTCGCGCTGGCGTTGGAGAATCTGGCCCGGTTCAGGGCCCTGGTGCAGGCCATGGGGGTGGCTCGGTTGGACGTGGTCGCCACCGCGGCCGTCCGCGACGCCGACAACGGCGCCGAGTTCGTCGAGCAGCTCCGGCATCTCGGGATCGACATCCGCGTGCTGAGTGGCGTCGACGAAGCCCGGCTGTCGGCGCTCGGCGTGCTGTCGGGAATCCCCGAGGCCGACGGCCTGATGGGCGATCTCGGCGGCGGCAGCCTGGAACTCGTCGACCTCGACCGTGGCCACCCCGACGGCATGGTGCCCGGTGCCCACGTGACCCTGCCGCTGGGGCCGCTCCGGCTGATGGATACGGCCGGCGGCAATCTCCGGCGCGGCCAGGCCATCGTCGACGGCACCCTGGCCGAGATCGACTGGCTCGACCGCCTCCAAGGGCGCAATTTCTATGCGGTCGGCGGCGCGTGGCGGATGCTCGCGCGCCACCTGATGGAGAGCCGCCGCTATCCGCTGCACATCATCCACGCTTTCGCGGTCGACGCCGTCGAGGCGGTCGGATTCCTGCAGCGCTACGGCAAGCTGATCGCCAAGCAGGATCGGCGGCTCGCCACCCTGCCGCGCAAGCGCCTGGAGACGCTGCCCTGGGCAGCCCTGGTGCTGGAGCGGCTGTTCGCCCGCGCCATGCCGCACAGCCTGGTGTTCTCGGCCTTCGGCCTGCGCGAGGGGGTGCTGTTCGAGCGCCTGTCGGCGGTCTCGCGCCGGGGTGACCCGCTGCTCACGGCGCTGTCCCAGATCGCGGCCGGCGGCCGGTTCCATTTCTCGCCCGATGAGATCGTCCGCTTTCTCGAACCGTTGACCGGCGCCTGGCCGACGCCGCTGCGCCGACTGTGCCTGGCCGCCTGCATCGCCAGCGACCTGGCCTGGACCGAGCACCCGGACTACCGGGCCGAGCAGGCCTATTACCGCATGCTGCGCCTGCCGGTCGTCGGCATCGACCATCCCGGCCGCGCCTTCCTGGCGCTGGCCATGGCCGCGCGTTATGGCGGCGAGGCGACGGCGCCCCTGACCGAGGTTGCCCGCTCGCTGTTGAGCGAGGAGGACCGGCGGCGCGCCACCGTGCTCGGCCTCAGCCTGCGCCTGGCTTACACGCTGACGGGCGGCGCGCCCGGCATCCTCAGCCAATGCCGGCTGTCGCGCCTCGATCCGACCCTGTCGCTGACCTTGTCCAAGGGCTTCGCGCTGGCCGTGGGTGAGGCGGTGCCGCGGCGGCTGGAGGCGATCGCGCGCGTGCTGTCCCTGCGCGCCGAGATCGTGCAGGAGCACCCGGTTGCCGCAGCGTGACGGCTGGCACAGCGCGGCGGACGGTGTGCAGGTAGGATCCGTCCGTCGCCAATTGCAGACACTGTCGCGATGACGCTGCCCTTCGCCTTCCGCGGGATCGCCATTCAGTCGAGCGCGCCCGATTACGACCAGCCTTATGCCCAGACGGTCATCGACCAGGTGGCCGGGCTCGGCGCGAATTGGGCGAGCGTGGTCAGCGCGACCCATTTCGACCGCACGTCGGGCGCGCTCGACTGGACCAGCGCGCTCAGCAATACCGCTGATGCCATCGGCACCGAGATCGCGCGGCTCCATGCTCGTGGTCTGCGGGTCGCGCTGACTCCGCACATGGAGGACGACCACGGCCACAACCTGATGTATCCGGCCTGGACACCGGCCGATCCGGCGGCTTTCTTCCGCCAATACAAGGCGATGGCGCTCTACTATGCGGGCATCGCGGAGCGTGCCGGCGCTGAGATGCTGACCATCGGCACCGAGCTCGGGCCGGCGATCACCGGGGCGGCCAATCGGTCGGCCTGGGTCGATATCATCGCCGCAATCCGCCAGGTCTACCATGGCGCCCTGACCTATTCCGCCGGCGGCGACGCCAGTGCGGGCGCGGATGGCTACGACTTCGAGGCCGCCAAGGTCTCGTTCTGGGATCTGCTCGACTATGTCGGCGTGAACGCCTACGCCCAGCTCGACGAGCATGGCGGCACCGCCGACCAGTTCGTGGCCGATTGGCACCACAGCGCCGCGACCGGCACCGACATCGCCGGCACGATCACGGCCTTCGCCAACCAGGTTGCCAGGCCGGTGATCTTCACCGAGATCGGTTGGCGCAACCTGAACCGGTCGGCCGAGGTGGGCGGCGATTTCGAGGCGCCGGGCACTCCGGACCCTGCCCAGCAGGCGTCGCTGTGGGACGCGACCTTTCGGGTCTGGTCCGGTGCCGGGCGGTGGCTCAGGGGCTTGATCGGCTGGGACGTCAGCGCCAATCCGGCCGACGCCGGGCCACCGTTCACCGGCTACGACATGGTCGGCCAGCCGGCCGGGACGGTCATCCGCGGCTGGTTCGCCCAGGCGGCGGTGCCGGTCGGCGCTTTCGACGCCGCGCGCTATCGGGCCCGCTATGCCGATGTCGCGGCCGCCGGAATCGACCCGCTGAGCCACTATCTCAGCACCGGCTGGACCGAGGGCCGCCGGATCAACGACGAGTTCGTGGCCTTCGATCCGGCCTGGTATCTCGCGCACAACCCCGATGTCGCCGCCGCGGGGATTGCGCCCGCGGCCCACTATGCGCTGGCCGGCTGGCGCGAGGGCCGTGCGCCGAGCGCCGATTTCGACGGCCGGGCCTATCTGGCGGCCTACCCCGACGTTGCGGCCAGCGGCCTCGATCCGCTGCGCCATTACCTGCTGGCCGGCATGGCGGAAGGCCGGTCGGCCTTCCCGGTTGCCGTCAGCCATTAGCCCAACTCCTCGGCCCAGCTTCCTTCACGAGGACATCGGCGTGCCCCTCAGCACCGTCGGCAGCTGGGCCTACCAGCTTCAAGGCATTACGCCGTCGTCGATCACCACGCTGGCCCGATCGGCCTATGACCTGGTGGTCATCGATCCGGTGACGACGATCGCCGGCCAGCAGGGTTTCGACATCGCCGGCAGCGTCGCCGCGCTGAAGGCGTCGCGCGGGTCGAGCGGCGCGGGCAAGACCGTGCTGGCCTATGTCGATGTCGGCGAAGCCGAGAGCTATCGCACCTATTGGACCGCCGGCTGGACGGCCGGCAGCCCGGACTGGATCCTCGGCAGCGATCCGGACGGCTGGGCCGGCAACTACCCGGTCAAGTTCTGGCGGCCGGAGTGGCAGTCGATCGCGCGGGCCCAGGTTGCCCAGGCGATGGCGGCCGGCTTCGACGGCCTTTATCTCGACTGGCTGGAGATCTACAAGCATCCCCCGGCCGTCGCCGCCGCGCGGGCCGAGGGACGGGACATCGTCGGCGACCTGCTGGGGTTCGTGCGCAGCCTGGCCGCGACCGCCCGGGCCATCAACCCCAACGCCGTGCTGGTCGTCCAGAACACCGCGGACCTGGCGTCGAACCCCGACTATGTGCGCCTGTTCGACGCGATCGCGCAGGAGCATGTGCTGTTCAACGGCAGCCCGACCGACCCCGATTCGGGGATCGTCAAAGGCGATGTCGCGATGCCGCCCGAGGACGCGAGCGCCACCACGGCGAACCTGGCGTCATGGCGCGCCCAGGGCCGCACAGTGCTGACCGTCGATTACGCGACGACGCCGCAGAACGCCGCGATCGCGTACGGCTATTCCGCCGCCCACGGCTTCGTCCCCTATGTCGCCACACAGAAGCTGGACGCGCCGTCGACCACGCCACCGCCGCTGCTGAGCCCGTCGGGTGCGGTCTCGCGCGCGTCGCTGACCTTGCCCGTCAACGGCTTCGACGCGGCCTACTATCTTGCGACCAATCCCGACGTCGCGGCGGCCGGGGTCGATGCCCTGACCCACTATCAGAACTTCGGATGGCGCGAGGGCCGGGCGCCCGACCGCATGTTCGATCCCAAGGCGTATCTGGCGGCGAACCCCGACGTCGCCGCCGCCGGGATGGAGCCGCTGACGCACTATCATCTCTCTGGCTGGCGCGAAGGGCGGGCGGCGTCGCCGAGCTTCGACACCGCCGCCTATCTGCGGGCCAACCCCGACATCGCCGCCGCCGGCGTCGACCCGCTGGCCCACTATCTGGCGCTCGGCTATTTCGAGGGCCGCCACCTGCGCTGAGGCGCTAAGACTCCAGCCGCACCAGCCGGATCGTGTCGCGCGCGGCGGTGAGCGCGATGCGGCCATGCTTCAAGGCCAGCGCGTCGGCGCCGAACAGCTCGCGCCGCCAGCCGGTCAGCGCCGGCACGTCGGCGTCGTCGGAACAGGCGATGGCGTCCAGGTCGGCGCTGTTGGCGACCAGCTTCTGGGCGACCTCGTGCTGCTCGCATTTCAGCTTCAGCAGCACCTTCAACAGCTCGATCAGCGGGCCGCGGCCGGGCGGCGGCGATGGGCGCTCGGGCAGGGTGGGGGCGGTCGCAGCCGGCAGCTCCAGGCCGCGCCGGATCGCGGCCAGGATCGCTTCGCCGGTGGCACCCTCGACGATGCCCCGGCTCAGGCTGCGGCTGCGCGCCAGCTCGGCCTGGGTGGTCGGCATCTGGGTGGCCAGCTCCAGGATCGCCTCGTCCTTCAGCATCCGGGTGCGCGGCAGGTTGCGCCGCTGCGCCTCGGTCTCGCGCCAAGCCGCCACCTCGCGCAGCACGTTCAGGAATTTCGGGCTGCCGCTGCGCGGCTTGAGGCGCATCCAGGCGATCTCGGGATCCAGCCGATAGGTCGCGGGGTCGGCCAGGATCGCCATCTCCTCGTCGACCCAGCGCGCCCGGCCGGTGCGCTCGATGCGCCGCGACAGCTTCTCATAGACCAGGCGTAGATGGCGGACGTCGTCGAGCGCGTAGTTCAGCTGGCGCTCGGACAGCGGGCGCACCGACCAGTCGGTGAAACGCGACGACTTGTCGATCCGCGCGCCGGCCAGCTTGGTCGCCAGCGTCTCGTAGCTGACCGAGTCGCCGAAGCCACAGACCATGGCCGCGACCTGGGTGTCGAACAGCGGTGCCGGCACGGCGCCGGTCGCCTGGACGAAGATCTCCAGGTCCTGGCGGGCGGCGTGGAACACCTTGAGCACGCCGGGGTCGGCAAGCAGCGCGTAGAGCGGCGCCAGATCCATGCCCGGCGCCAGGGGATCGATGGCGGCGGCGCCGACGCTGGTGCCGACCTGCACCAGGCACAGCTGCGGCCAATAGGTCTTGTCGCGCAGGAATTCGGTGTCGACGGTGACGTAGCTATCTTGAGCGGCGGCTGCCAGGAAGGCGGCGAGGCTCGCGGTATCCGCGATCGAAGTCATCGGGCGGACTATACGGTTTCCGCGCCGGCTGCCAAGCCGGCGTGGCAATTGGCGGGCCTGCCATGTACAGGGACCGCTTGACAAGCATCGTGCCAGACGGTGCTGTGCCCCGGTTTTCCCCCAGGCGGACAAGGTTGTGCCGATGCATCCCTATCGAACCCACACCTGCGGCCAGATCGCCGCGTCCGACGCCGGGCAGACCGTGCGCCTGGCCGGGTGGGTGCACAGCCTGCGCGATCATGGCGGCCTGTTGTTTATCGACCTGCGCGATCACTATGGGGTCAGCCAGATCGTGGTCGACGCCGAGAGCCCGGTGTTCAAGGCGATCGAGGCCCTGAAGCCCGAATCGGTGATCTCGGTGACCGGTACCGTCGTCCGGCGCTCGCCCGAGACGGTCAACGCCAAGCTCGCCACCGGCGAGGTCGAGGTCCGGGTCCAGTCGTTCGAGCTGCTGTCCGAGGCCGACACCCTGCCGCTGCAAGTCAACTCGGACGCGGTGTTCCCCGAGGAGACGCGGCTGCGCTACCGATTCCTGGACCTGCGCCGCGAGCGGCTGCACCGCAACATCGTGCTGCGCAGCCAGGTCATCGCGTCGATCCGGCGGCGGATGATCGCCCAGGGTTTCCAGGAGTTCCAGACCCCCATCCTGACCTCGTCGAGCCCCGAGGGCGCGCGCGACTACCTGGTGCCGAGCCGGGTCCATCCCGGCAAGTTCTACGCGCTGCCGCAGGCGCCGCAGCAGTTCAAGCAGCTGCTGATGGTCGCCGGCTTCGACCGCTACTTCCAGATCGCGCCCTGCTTCCGCGACGAGGATGCGCGGGCCGACCGCAGCCCGGGCGAGTTCTACCAGCTCGACTTCGAGATGTCGTTCGTGACCCAGGACGACGTCTTCGCCGCCATCGAGCCAGTGCTGCACGGCGTGTTCGAGGAATTTGCCGAAGGCCGCGGCGTCACGCCGCCGCCGTTCCCGCGCATTCCCTTCCACCAGGCGATGCTGGAATACAGCTCCGACAAGCCCGACCTGCGCAATCCCATCAAGATGCGGGATGTGACCGCACATTTCCGCGGCTCCGGGTTCAAGGTGTTCGCCGCCCAGATCGACGCGGATGCCAAGGTGCGAATCCGGGCGATCCCGGCGCCGGGCGGCGGCAACCGGGCGTTCTGCGATCGCATGAACAGTTGGGCGCAGGCCGAGGGGCAGCCGGGCCTCGGCTATATCTTCTTTCGCGACGGCGAAGGCGCCGGCCCGATCGCCAAGAACCTGGGGGCGGAGCGCACCGAAGCCGTGCGGGCGGAGCTGGGCCTGGGCGACGGCGACGCGGTGTTCTTCATCTGCGGTGTCCCGAAGCAGTTTGCGGCGTTCGCCAGCGCCGCCCGTCAGAAGGTCGGTCGCGACCTGAACCTGGTCGAGAGCGGCGTCTTCAAGTTCTGCTTCATCACCGACTTCCCGATGTACGAGCGGAACGAGGACACCGGGCTGATCGAGTTCAGCCACAATCCGTTCTCGATGCCCCAAGGGGGGCTGGAGGCCCTGGAGACCGCGGATCCGGAAAGCATCCTCGCCTACCAGTACGATATCGTGTGCAACGGCGTGGAGCTGTCGTCGGGCGCCATCCGCAACCACCGGCCCGAGATCATGTACAAGGCGTTCGAGATCGCCGGCTACAGCCGGGCCGACGTCGAGGCCCGCTTCGGCGGCATGCTCAACGCCTTCAAGTTCGGAGCACCGCCCCATGGCGGCTCGGCGCCGGGCATCGACCGCATCGTCATGCTGCTGGCCGACGAGCCGAACATCCGCGAGGTCGTCGCCTTCCCGCTGAACCAGCGCGCGGAGGATCTGCTGATGCAGGCGCCGTCGGCGGTCGAGCCGGCGCGGCTGCGCGAGCTGCATATCCGTCTCGATCTGCCCCCGGCCAAGAAGCCGAGCACGGCCGCTTGATCCGACGGCTCCGATCCCGCTCGGGAGTCCTGGCGTTGGCCGCGGCGCTGCTGGCGGCCGCGCCGGGATACGCGATCGACATCCAGCCGCACCGCGCGACCTACCGGATGTCGCTGATGCGCGCCGGCAGTGCCAGCGGCGTGGTCGGCGCCGGCGGCAGCATGAGCTTCAGCTGGACGGACACCTGCGACGGCTGGGCGGTCGAGCAGCGCTACACGCTGCACATGGAATATGCCGAGCAGGACGACACTGACGTCACCATCAGCTTCGCGACGTTGGAGAGCAAGGACGGCAGCCGCTACCGGTTCAACGTCCGCAAGCAGCATGAGGGGGATTCGACCGAGATCCTGCGCGGCGAGGCGCGCATGCGGCGTCAGAGCGGTGAGGCGCGCTTCACCAAGCCGAACGCCACGACCCTGCCGCTGCCGGTCGATACGTTGTTCCCCAGCGGCCACACGGTGCGCCTGATCGAAGCGGCGATCGCCGGCAAGTCGTTCCTATCGGAAAAAGTGTTCGACGGCGGCACCGTCGAGGGCGCCTACACCGTGACCGGCGGCATCGGCCGGCCGCAAGCCGCGGCCGCCGACGAGAAGAACCCGCTCCTGAAGAAGCGCTGGTGGCCGGTGCGCCTGGCGTTCTTTCCCCCTGATGGCGACAGCCCGCTGCCCGACTACGAGCTGGGCATGGAGCTCGGCGAGAACGGCATCGCGCGCGCCATGGTCCTCGACTACGGCAATTTCGTGATCCGCGCCCGCCTGGAAACGCTGGAAGCCCTGCCGCGCTCCACCTGCTGAGCGCGTCACCGCGGCCGCGTCAGGCCGCGGCCAAGGGCGATCGCGTCGCGGCCGAGCTTGTCGCGCAGTTGGTCGACGGTCTGCTCGATCCGGCCCCAATGGGCGCCGGCCTGGTCCAGCAGATCCGGCGGGTCGGCGTCGCGGCCGTCGACCAGGGCTTCGGCGCCCAGCCCGAGCAGGCGAAATTTCGGTCCGGTCGCCTCGGCGCGCAGCAAGGGCAGGGCGGCTCGCCACAGCCGGTCGGCAAGCTGGGTCGGGTGGGGCAGGGTCGCGCGGCGCGTGATGATCCGGAACTCCGCGGTCTTGAGCTTCAGCACCACCGCCCCGGCGCCATGGCTGCTCGCCTTCAGGCGGCGTGCGACCGCCTCGGCCATGGTCCACAGGATGGGCTCGAGGTCGTCGGCGAGCGCCAGGTCGCGCTCGAAGGTGGTCTCGGCCGACACGCTCTTGGTCGGCCGGTCCGGCGTCACCGGGCGGGCGTCGTCGCCGCGCGCGAACCGGTAGAGCCGCCGGCCCAGGGTGCCGTAGCGTCTTACCAGGGTGCCTTCGTCGGCGGCCTGCAGGTCGCCAATGCGCGTGATGCCGTCGCCGGCCAGGCGCCGCTGCAGGGCGGCCCCGACCCCGAACAGCAGCGACACCGGCTGCGGGGCCAGGAACGCCCGCGCCTCGGCGCGGCCGATCACCTTGAAGCCGCGCGGCTTGTCCAGGTCGCTCGCGATCTTGGCCAGGAACTTGTTGTAGCTGAGGCCGATCGACACGGTGATGCCGATCTCGCGCTCGATCCGCCGGGCGAGCCGCGCCAGGGTCCGGGCCGGGCAGCCGCCATGGACCGCCTCGGTGCCGGCGAGGTCGAGGAAGGCCTCGTCGATGGACAGCGGCTCGACCAGCGGCGTGGTGGCCAGCATGGCGGCCCGGACCTGGCGGCCGACCGCCGCATACTTGGCCATGTCGGGCCGGATCACCACGGCGTCGGGGCAGGCGTCCAGCGCCTTGAACATCGCCATCGCCGACCGCACGCCGAAGCTGCGGGCGATATAGCAGCAGGCCAGCACGACGCCGCGCTGGCGGCCGCCGACGATCACCGGCCGGTCGACGAGATCAGGCCGGTCGCGCTTCTCCACCGATGCATAGAACGCATCACAGTCCAAATGGGCAATCGACAGCGTGCCGAGTTCCGGGTGATACAGCATGCGGGGGGAGCCGCAGCGGCCGCAGCGACCGGTCGCGGCGGCGGCCTCGTCCCCGCACTCCCGACACAGCGCGCGCACGGCCATGGGTAAGCCCGCAATTGGATAGAGGCGAGAATCGACGGATCCTTATATCATGAGTTCCGGCGAGTTGGTTTCATGCCAGGGTCCAGGGGCGCAAAGCGGTTCCGGTCCCGGTTGGCGAGCGAGGATCGCGGTCGATGAAAACGGTTCTGATCGTGGAAGACAACGAACTGAACATGAAGCTCTTTCACGATCTGCTCGAGGCGCATGGATACAATATCCTGCAGACCCGCGATGGAATGGAGGCGCTGAAGCTGGCCCGCGAACACCGCCCGGACCTGATCCTCATGGACATCCAGCTGCCCGAGGTGTCCGGGCTCGAGGTCACCAAATGGATCAAGGAGGACGACGACCTGCGGTCGATTCCGATCATCGCGGTCACCGCCTTCGCCATGAAGGGCGACGAGGAGAAGATTCGCGAGGGTGGATGCGAAGCGTACATCGCCAAGCCGATCTCGGTGTCTGGGTTCATCGAGACCGTGCAGCGCTTCCTGAGCTGATTCGATGCCGGGACGCGTCCTGATCGTCGACGACCTGGAGCCCAATGTCCGGCTGCTCGAAGCCAAGCTGGTCAGCGAGTACTACGATGTCCTGACGGCGTTGTCGGGGGCTGATGCGATTGCCACCGCCCGGAGCCACGCCCCGGATCTGATCCTGCTGGACGTCATGATGCCCGAGATGGACGGGTTCGAGACCTGTCGGCGCCTGAAGAGCGATCCGGCGACCACGCACATCCCGGTGATCATGGTGACGGCCCTGGGCGACAAGAGCCTGAGGGTCGAGGGGCTGGAGGCCGGCGCCGACGACTTTCTGACCAAGCCGGTCGACGACTTGCCGTTGTTCGCCCGGGTCCGGTCGCTGATTCGGCTGAAGCTGATGCTCGACGTCTGGAACCTGCGCGAGGCCACGGCCAGCGGCCTGGGACTGGTGCCGGAATCGCCGCTACTGCCGTCGGTCGACGCGTCGGCGGGCCGGGTGCTGATGGTCGGCGGGCCGGGTATCGATAGCTGCGACGAGAGCGGCTGGCTGCGCGACGACGGCCACCAGGTGACCGTGCAGGCGAATCCGCGGGATGGCGTGGCCCAGGCCGCCACGGGCGATCCCGACTTGGTCATTGTGTCGAGCCGGCTGGAGGGCGACGTGCTGCGCTTTGTCAGCCAGGTGCGCAGCGTGCCGGCCGAGACCGTGCGCGCGCTGCCGATCCTGCTGGTCGCCGAGGCGGAGGGCGACCTGCCGCTGGTGGTCCGCGGGCTCGATCTGGGGGCCAACGACTTCATCGGCAAGCCGGTCGATCGCGGCGAGCTGCTGGCGCGGGTGCGCACCCAGATCCGACGGCGCCGCTACCACAACCGGCTTCGCCATCACTTCGAATCGTCCGTGGCGATGGCCAGCATCGACCCGCTCACCGGGGTCTACAACCGCCGCTATGTCGATGCCCATCTCGACCAGTTGCTTCAGCATGCCCAGGCGACGGCCAAGCCGCTGTCGCTGGCCTATTGCGACATCGACCATTTCAAGTCGCTCAACGACCAGTTCGGCCACGATGTCGGCGATCAGGTGCTGATCGAGTTCACTCGCCGGCTGGGGCGCAACTTGCGCAGCATGGACCTGGTGGCCCGAATCGGCGGTGAGGAGTTCGTCGTCCTGATGCCGGACACGCCGGCGGACCGGGCTCTGCAGGTGGCCGAGCGGCTGCGCATGCGCGTGGCCGAGGCGACGTTCCAGCTGCGGTCGGGACAGTCGGTGCCGGTCACGGTCAGCGTCGGCGTCACCACCGACCGGCCGACCGACCGGGCCGGGCAGAGCCTACGTGATCGCGCCGATCTGGCCATGCTCAAGGCCAAGGCCAGCGGCCGCAACCGGGTATTCTATGATCTGCTGCCGGAGCAGCAGGAGATGTCCGGAACCCGGGTCAGCTATACCGCGGCGGCGAACCTGGATTAGCCGCCGCCAGCCTATTTGATCTTGGCTTCGCGGAAGACGACGTGCTTGCGGGCGACCGGATCGTACTTCTTCAGCTCGAGCTTGTTGGTCGTGGTCCGCGGGTTCTTCTTGGTGACGTAATAAAAGCCCGTGTCGGCCGAGCTGACCAGCTTGATGAGCAGGGTGGTGGGCTTTGCCATGGTTAACAGACCTCAATACCGAGCGTTGCCGCGCCGAGCGGTCGGGCGGGAGCCGCGAACCATAGCGTCGCGGCGCCTGCTGTCAAGCGGCTGCGGCGCGCCTAATGCACCGCGGCCGCCTGGGTGCCAGCCCCTTCGGCGGCGATGGTGAACGTGCGCATCAGCCGGCTGTAGAGGCCTCGCTCGGTCAGCACCGCCCGGGCAATCTCCAGGTCGCTGTCGTCGCCGGTATCCTGCTTGGAGGCGGGGCATTGGGCAGCCAGCGCCACTTGGTCGGCCTGCTCGAAGTGGTCGGTCCCGTGCCGCTGGACGATCGCTGAGATCATGGTGACATGCCCGGCGCGGAGATCGGCCAGCACCTGGGGCACGCTCGCGCCGGATGCGCTGGTGCAGATGTTGGGAACGACGCCGACCCCCTGCAGGGGGTAGCCGGACGGCGCGTAGAAGCGCGCCGAGGTCAGGTACAGCTCGGCTTCGTTGGGCAGCCGCATCACGGTCTGCACCGTCCCCTTGCCGAACGACCGGGTTCCGATCAGCAGCGCCCGGCCCAAGTCCTGCAAAGCAGCCGCGACGATTTCGGCGGCCGAGGCCGATCCTTGGTTGATCAGCACCACCATCGGAATCCCGTCGGCCACGTCCTGGCCGCTGGATTCGAACGACTTGTTGTTCTCCGGCACGCGACCGCGGGTGGTCAGGATGCGGCCGTGGCGCAGGAACAGGTCGCTGACCCCGACGCCTTGGTCCAAAAGCCCGCCCGGGTTGTTGCGCAGGTCCAGGACGATGCCGGCCAGCTTGCCGTTGGCGTCGGTCCGCGCCTGTTGCAGCAGGCGCTGCATCGTTGCCGTCGACTGCCGGTTGAAGCCGGTCAGGCGGAAATAGGCGATGTTGCCCGGATCCAGATGGTAGCTGACCGTGCGCGGGATGATCGGCGCGCGCACCAGGCGCTTGGCGAAGCTCGACTGGCCGGCGCGCTCGATGGTCAGGTCGACCGGCGAGCCGACCTCGCCGCGCAGAAGCTCGAGCACCAGATGCTCGTCGGCGCCCTGCAGCGGCGTGCCGTCGACGGCCAGAATGCGGTCGTCGGCGCGCAGGCCCGCATCTTCGGCCGGCGTGAACGGGTTCACCTTGTCGATGCGGACCACGCCGTTCTTGATGTCCAGCTCGACCCCGATGCCGCCGAAGCCTTCGCGGCTATCCCGATTCTCGCGGGCCAACGTCGGTTCAGCGTAGCGCGAGAAGCGGTCCAGATCCTTGATGATGGCATCGAACACCACCTTGTACAGCCGCTCGCCGTCGACCTTGCCGAGCTCGGCCGAATGGCTGCGCGCGAAGTCGATCGCAGACGCCGAGACGATGCCCCAGCCATGCGCGTCAAAATCGCTCGGCGCCGAATATTTGGTCGCAACGCCGCCCACCGCGACCGTCACCGCGTCTCCGTTGCGCTCGATCGCCACGGCCTTGTCGATGCGGCCGAGCGCCTGCAGGCCATGGATTGCCAGGTCCGAGATCTTCTTGCGCTCGATATAGATATCCGAGATGTCCTCGTACCCGGTCCTGAACACCTGGCGCGCCGCGGTCAGGGAATAACCGCCGGGCGGGTCGTCGGCGGCCGCCGGCGCCGGCATATCAGGCGCCATCCAGCTGGTGCAGCCGGCCAACAGCACGAGCACAGCCATCGCCGCCGCCGGGGCCCAGCGCGGGCCCAGCGACCGAATAAACCCGAGATTCACGACCATGCGCGGGACCGCCCGCCCCCCAAGGAATACAAAGGAAACATAGGCGAAGTCGGCACGCGCGGAAAGTGCGGCGGCTGATCTATTTGGATCGTCTGCGCACTGGACCCCGCGGCGGTTTGGCGCGCCGGGACGGGCGCGGCCGCGGACGGGCGGCGATGGTCGGCGATTCGGCCACGACCGCGTCGAACAGCAGGCCGCCGGTCAGCGCATCGGCCTCGACCAGCACCGCCTCGATCGGGTCGCCCAGGGCGAAGACCAGGCCGGTGCGCTCGCCGACCAGACGTTGCTGGCGCTCGTCGTGGACATAGAAGTCATCGGGCAGGCCGCGCACCGGAATGAGCCCCGTGGCACCGGTCTCGCCGAGCGTGACGAACAGGCCGAACCGCGCGACCCCGGTCACGGTCGCGGCAAAATGCTGGCCGACCGCGCCGGCCAGATAGGCGGCGAGATAGCGTTCGACGACCTCGCGCTCGGCCTGGGCGGCCCGGCGCTCGGTGGCGGATATCTGAGCGCCGGCCGTGACCAGCCAGGCGTGGTCGTGGGCCTCGGGATCGCCCAGGCCGAGGCCGGCGATCAGGCCGCGATGGACCAAGAGGTCGGCGTAGCGCCGGATCGGCGAGGTGAAATGCGCATAGCGCGGCAGGGCCAGCCCGAAATGGCCGATATTGTCCGGGCTGTAGTTGGCCTGCGCCTGGCTGCGGAGCACCATCTCGTGGATCATGCGCGCTTGCGGCAGGCCCGCGGCGCGCGCCAGCAGGCCCGTGAACAGCTGGGGCCGCACGACCTGGCCCTTGGCCAGCTTGAGCCCGAAGCCGGCGACCAGCTCGGCCAAGGCCTCCATCTTTTCGGGTGCCGGCTGGTCGTGCACCCGGTACATGCAGGGCTGCCGCGCCGCTTCCAGGGCCTCGGCCGCGGCGACATTGGCCAGGATCATCATCTCCTCGATCAGCCGGTGGCTGTCGAGGCGTTCCCGGGGCTCGGCACCGACGACCCGGCCGCCAGCGTCGACCCGGATGCGCATCTCGGGCACGTCGAGGTCCAGGGTGCCCCGAGCCGCACGGGCCTCGGCCAGGGCCCGGTACGCCGTGTCCAGGGGCCGCAGCACCCGGTGCAGCAGGCCGCCGGCGGCCGACACGTCGGCTCCCTCCAGCGCATCCTGGACCTGCTCATAGGTCAGCCGCGCGGCCGACCGCATCACCCCGCGCACGAACCGGTGGCTGAGCTTGCGGCCCCGCGAGTCGATCCACAGATGGGCGGCCAGGCACGCCCGCGGCACGCCGGGCTTGAGCGAGCACAGCTCGTTCGACAGCGCCTCGGGCAGCATCGGCACCACGCGGTCGGGGAAATAGACCGAGTTGCCGCGCTCGTAGGCGGCGCGGTCGAGCGCCGAGCCGGGCCGGACATAGTGGGCGACGTCGGCGATGGCCACGATCAAGTGCCAGCCGCCCGGGTTGGCGGGGTCGTCGTCGGGCTCGGCGAATACCGCATCGTCGAAGTCGCGGGCATCGGCGCCGTCGATGGTCACCAGCGGGATCTGCGTCAAGTCGGCGCGGCCGTCGTCGCCGACCGCAACCGGGGCCGCGGCGGCGGCCTCGGCCAGCGCCTCGGGCGCGAAGGCGTCCGGGATCTGGTATTGGGCGATCGCCAGCAGGCTGATCGTCTGCGGCTCGCCCATCCGGCCCAGGCGCTCCAGGATCCGGCCGCGGCGGCCGAACCGGGTGCCGGGCAGCACTTCAGCCAGCACCAGATCGCCTGACTCGGCGTCGCCGGCATCGCCGGGCTCGACGGTCAGCTCGTCGCGGTCGCGCCGGTCGGCCGGCCGGATGCGCCCGACCGGCACGGCGGCGCGCGAGGCGCGGCCGGGCGCCAGGCGCTCATAGAGCCCGACCACCCGTTCCGACAGCCGGGGCAGGGCGCGGATGATCGTCGCGGTCCGGCCATCGCCGCCGCGCTCGACGCGCGCCAGCACCCGATCGCCGGCGCCGAGCGCCGCCGCTTGGCCGCCGGCGTCGGTCAGATACAGGGTCGGCGGCGGCCCCGGGCGTTCCCACAGGGCCGGGCGGGCCAGCAGCTCGCCGCCCTCGTCGGGGCCAACCACCTCAAGCACCAGCACCGGCGGCAAGCTGATCCGCGGACGCCGCGCCGGGCCGGCCGCGGCCTTGCGGTCAAGCAAGCCGTCGCGTTCGAGCTCGCGCATCAGCTGCTTGAGCGCGACGCGGCCGCTGCCGGTGACGCCGAAATGCCGGGCCAGCTCGCGCTTGCCCGCCCGCCCGCCGTGAGCCTCCAGATAGTCCAGGACCTGCTGGCGGGTCAGCGGCCCGGCCGGCTCCGCCGGGTCAGCCACGCGAGCGGACTTGCCTCGGCGGCGGCACGGGGGCGGCGGCCGGCGGTTCCGGCGGCTGGCGCCGCGCGTCGCTCCGCTTCAGCAGCGTGGGCGTCGGATCATAGGCCGGGGGCGGCGGGACGGCCTGCGGTGCTGGCTTCGCTGCCGTCTTGGTCTTCGCCGTCTTGGCCTTCGCGGGGGGCTTGGCCTTGGCGGGCGCCTTGGCCTTGGCGGGTGCCTTGGCCTTGGCGGGTGCCTTGGGTTCCCCATCGGCTTTGGGGGCCGCCTTGGCCTTGGCCGGCGCCTTGGCTCCGGCCTTGCGCTTGGCCGGTTCCTTGGCGTTGAGCAGCATGACCGCCTGCTCCAGCGTCAGCGCGTCGGGATCGACGGTCTTGGGCAGGGTCACGTTGGTCTTGCCGTGGGCGACATAGGGGCCGTAGCGGCCCTTGAACAACCCGACCTCGCGACCGTCCGCCGGATGCTCGCCGACGACGCGGATCGGGGTGGCGCCGCGCTTCCGGGACTCGGCCAGCAGGGTCACGGCGCGGTTGAGACCGATGGTCAGCACGTCCTCGTCGGCCGGCACCGAGACGTATGTCGACTCGTGCTTGATGTAGGGGCCGAACCGGCCGATGCCGGCGGTCACCGGCTTGCGCGTGTCAGGATGGGCCCCCAGCTCGCGCGGCAGGGCCAGCAGCGCCAGCGCCCGCTCGAGCGTCAGGTCGGCCAGCGGCTCGCGGCGGGGTACCGAGACCCGCTTCGGCTTCTCGCCGCCCTCGGCCTCGCCGAGCTGGATATAGATGCCGAACGGCCCCTTGCGCAGGGTGACCGGCTGCCCGGTTTCGGGATCGCTGCCCAAGAGCCGCGGCGTGGCCAGGTCGGCGCCGTCGGCGCTGCCGCCGTCCTCGATCGCCAGCGGCCGGGTGTAGCGGCAATTGGGATAGTTCGAGCAGCCGATGAAGCCGCCGGTCCGGCCCAGCCGCAGGCCCAGCCGGCCATCGCCGCAGGCCGGGCAGGCGCGCGGGTTGCGGCCGCTGCCGTCGTCCGGGAAGAAATGCGGCCCCAGCGCCTGGTCCAGGGTGTCGATGACCTGGCCGATCTTGAGGTCCTTGGTGCCGTCCACGGCGGCGATGAAGGGACCCCAGAACCGGCGCAGCACCTCGCGCCAGTCGGCGCGGCCGCCCGAGATCTCGTCGAGCTCGTTCTCGAGGTCGGCGGTGAAGTCGTACTCGACATAGCGCTCGAAGAAGGCGGCCAGGAAGGCGGTCACGACTCGGCCGCGGTCCTCGGGCACGAAGCGGCGCTGGTCCAGCCGGACATAGTCGCGGTCCTGCAGCACCTGCAGGATCGAGGCGTAGGTCGAGGGCCGGCCGATGCCCAGCTCCTCCAGCTTCTTGACCAGGCTGGCCTCGGTGTAGCGCGGCGGCGGCTGGGTGAAGTGCTGCGCTGTTTCGACCGGCCCGACGGAGACGGCCTCGCCGGTGGTGAGGTTGGGCAGGCGGGCCGCGGCTTCGTCCTCGGCGTCGTCGCGGCCCTCCTGGTACAGCGCCAGATAGCCGTCGAAGACCACGACCGAGCCTGAGGCCCTGAGGGTCACCTGGCCGTCGGCCGCAACCAGGTCGACCGAGACCTGGTCGAGCACGGCACTCTCCATCTGGCAGGCCATCGCCCGCTTCCAGATCAGCTCATAGAGCCGAAGCTGCTCGGGCTCCAGATGAGGGGCGAGGTCCGCCGGCCGGCGCTGGAAGTCGGTCGGCCGCACCGCCTCATGCGCTTCCTGGGCGTTCTTCGCCTTGGTCTTGTATACGCGCGGTGCGTCGGGCAGGTAGCGGCGGCCATGGTCGTGCTCGATGACCGCGCGGGCGCCGGCCACCGCTTCGGCCGACAGCTGGACGCCATCGGTGCGCATGTACGAGATCACGCCGACCGTCTCGCCGCCCAGGTCGATGCCCTCATACAGCCGCTGGGCGATCTGCATGGTGCGGGTGGCGCTGAAGCCCAGCTTGCGCGACGCTTCCTGCTGCAGGGTCGAGGTGGTGAAGGGCGGCTGGGGATGGCGCCGCACCTGGCGCCGGTCGACGGTGCCGACGGTGAACCGGCGCGCTTCGATCGCGGCCTGGGCGCCTTTCGCCTCCGCCTCGCTCTTGAGCGACAGGCGGTCGAGCTTGGTGCCGGCCAGGTGGGTCAGGCGGGCGGTGAACGGATCGCCGGATGGGCCCGCCGCGCGCGCCGCGACCGTCCAGTATTCCTCGCTCTTGAAGGCCTCGATCTCGGCCTCGCGCTCGGTGATCAGGCGCAGGGCCACCGACTGGACGCGGCCGGCCGAGCGCGCGCCCGGCAGCTTGCGCCACAGGACCGGCGACAGGGTGTAGCCGACCAGGTAGTCCAGCGCCCGCCGGGCCCGGTAGGCGTCGACCAGCTCCTGGTTGATTGCGCGCGGCGCCTTGAACGCCTCGATCACGGCGCCCTTGGTGATCTCGTTGAACACCACGCGGCTGACCGGGATGTCCTTGAGCGCCCGGCGCTCGACCAGGCACTGCAGCAGGTGCCACGAGATCGCCTCGCCCTCGCGGTCCGGGTCGGTCGCGAGATACAGGGCGTCGGCCTGCTTCACCTCGGCCGCGATGTCCGCGAGCACGCGCTTCGACTTCTCGTGCACATCCCAGCGCATCTCGAAGTCGTGATCGGGATCGACCGCGCCATCCCTCTTCTCGAGGTCGCGGACATGCCCGACGCTGGCGAGGACGCGGAAATCGGGCCCAAGATATTTGTTGATCGTCTTCGCCTTGGCCGGCGACTCGACCACCACCACCTTCATCGACCGGCAGATCTCCAAATGAAACAGGTCGCGAGAACCCGCCGCCCCGCAGGCGGGGTGCCCGCCGCACCCTCACGCCAGCCGGGACACGCGGTTCCCGGGATGGCGCTCCAGCCGTCCGGCCAGCTCCAGCTCGAGCAGAACCGTTGCCACGACGGCAGCCGAGAAGTGACACCGGCGTACCAGTTCGTCAACCGCCACGGGGTGGCTATTTAATTCGTCCGCTATTTTGACACGGGCGGCGTCCAGGTCGTCGGTGCCGGCCGCGGCGACCGGCGGGGCCGGGTCGACGGGTGCTTGGTCGACGGGCGCCGGGTCGATAGGCGCCGGTCCGGACCGGGCCAGCGGCAGCGCCAACAGGATTGCCAGCACGTCCTCGGCCGACTCGACCAGGTGCGCGCCGTCCTTCAGCAGCCGGTTGGCGCCGCGGCTGCGCGGATCGAGCGGCGAGCCGGGCACCGCCATGACCTCGCGCCCCTGCTCGGCGGCGAGCCGGGCCGTGATCAGCGAACCCGACGCGACCGCGGCCTCCACCACCACGACGCCCAGCGACAATCCGGCGATGATGCGGTTGCGGCGCGGGAAATGATGCGCCTGCGGCACCGTGCCCGGGGGACTCTCGGCGATCAGCAGTCCGCGCTCGGCGATCTCGGCCTGGAGCTGGGCATGCTCGCGGGGGTAGACCACGTCGGCGCCGCCGCCCAGGACGGCGACCGTGCCGCCGTCGCCGGCCGCGAGGTCGAGGGCGCCCAGATGGGCGGCGCCGTCGATGCCGCGGGCGAGTCCGGAGACGACCGTCAGGCCGGCGCGGGCGAGGCCCGCCGCCATCGCTTCGGCGAACCGCCGGCCGTTGAGCGACGCATTGCGCGCGCCGACCAGCGCCACGGTCGGCCGAGCCAGCAGCGCCAGCCGGCCCAGGGCGGTGAAGACCGGCGGCGCATCGTCGACAGCGGCCAGCAAGGGCGGATAGTCGGGGTCGCCGGCCATGACCAGGCGCGCGCCCTGCGCTTCGTGCCAGGCCAGCTCGCGGTCCGCCTCGGCCACGGAGCACAGGCGCAAGGGGGCGCGGCGGCCGCCGCGGACGGCCAGGCCGGGCAGGGCGTCGAGCGCGGCCGCGGCACTGCCGAACCGGGCGACCAATTGGCGGAAACCGACCGGCCCGATGCCTTCGGTGCGATAGAGTCGCAGCCAGTCGAGCCGGGCCTGTCCGCTCGGCATGGGGCTCCTGTCAGGTCGGACGATAGGCGTGCGCCGCCGCCAACTGCCGGCTGTCGGCGGCGACCGCCGGTCCGCTCAGGAAATCGACCTGCGCCGCGAGCGCTGCCTGGAGCTGGTCGCGCGGCACGATGCCGCTGACCGACAGCGTCAGCTTGGCGGCATGGGCGCCGCGGACCATCGCCGCCAGGGTGCCGGCCCCGACCAGGCCGGCGCCGGCTTCCTCCAGGTCGACGGCCGCGGTGAACACGCCGGGACGCGCCAGGCGGTCGAAATCGGCGAAGCCGGGTGGAACCCGCACCGATACCGTGCGGCAGAACGGCTGCAGGGCGGCCATGGCGTCGCTCAGGCGCGCCATCGGCGCCGCGCCCCTGGGGGCGATCAGCAGCACCGTCACGAACCGCCGGAGCGGCTCCGGCACTTGCCGCAGCAGATCGGTGATCTGGCCACTGCCCAGATCGATCAGCGAGGTGATGTGGAGCGGCACGTTGATCAGCACGCGCCCGGACCGCGCCGCCAGGGCCTTGAGCTCGCTCAACGAGCGGCTGAGCACCAGGCGGTCGACCTCGAACAGCACGGCCCGGTCGGCGCTGGGATAGGCGATCGGGCCGGCGGTCATCCGGCTCAGGCCGTCGAGGCGGATGAGCCGGCAGCCATAGGTGGACACCGCCTGCTTGGGGGCGAACCAGATCGGTCGGTACACGACCGCGATCTCGCCGACGCGGCTGGCGGTCTCGGGGTCGCCGCGGGCCTCGCCGGGCGGCGGCGCGATGTCCGGCGTCTGGGCCAGCGCCTCGTTCATCCGTGCCAGGGTCGGCGGCGGACGGACCAGCCGCATGTCGGTCACGAAGGCGCGGACCCAGTAGGGATCGGCGCTGGCGAATTCGCCCAGCAGCTTCTCGCGGATTTCGCGGGCGATGGCCGCGGCCTTGAGGGTCGCCTGCGGCTCGGTCAGCTCGGCGAACAGCACGATGTAGCTGTGCTCGTTGAGCGGTGCCATGACGTCGCTCTCGGCCAGCCGGCGCCGGATCACCTGCTCGGCGATGGCCATCGCCCGCTCGGCAATGGCGGACCAGCCATCGCCGAACTGCAGCTTGACCTCTTCCAGATCCAGCAACCGGAGCTTGCCGGCGCAGCCCGCGGCCGGCTGTTCGGCCACCGCCTGCAGCCGCGCCTCGAACCGCGCCTGCGCCTGGACGGCCCTTACCGGCGGCGCGGACGGATCCTGCCGCGCCGGCGGCCCGACCGGCTCCGGCCGAGCCGGGGCGGCCTCGGGACCGACCGGGGCCGGGCGTCGCGCCGGCGCGAATTCGGCTTCGACCCAGGACGCCATGGCCTCGGCCCGGTCATCCTCGGTCCGGTCGTTCTCGGCGACGGCCAGCGGGGTGGTCGTCGCCGGTGGCGGGGACGCGACCGACACTGCCGCTTCCTGCGCCGTGACATCATCGAACAGCGCCTCGGTCAGACGCTTGAACAGTCGCGGCTTGCGCATGCGGTGTGCGGTCTCGTCGAGCTTGTGCAGGTCAATCACAAGGATAGCGCGAATTCCGCGATCATGCGCGCTTGCCGATGCGCGGCTCGGTTCCGGCGATCAGGCGCCGGATGTTGGCCTCGTGGCGGACCGTCACCAATGCTGCCACCACCACGCCCACGGCCGCCGCCGCCGGGCCGGCAACCGCCCAGGCCACGGGGGCCGCGGCCGTGATGGCGACCAGCGCGGCCAACGACGACCAGCGGGTGACGCCCGCGACCGCCAGCCACAGGGCGCAGGCCGTCACCCCGACCGGCCAGGCCAGTGCCAGCCACACGCCGAGCGCGGTCGCCACGCCCTTGCCGCCACGGAAGCGCAGCCACACGGGAAAGAGATGGCCGAGCACCGCGGCGAGCCCCGCCACCGCGTCGAGAGGCAGCGCCGGATCGAGCGCCAGGGCCCGGGCCAGCAGCACCGCGGCCGCGCCCTTGCCGCCGTCGAGCAGCAGGGTCGCGGCGGCGAGGCCCCGATGTCCGGTGCGCAGCACGTTGGTGGCGCCGATGTTGCCGGAGCCCACCTTGCGGATGTCGCCGAGGCCGGCGGCGCGGGTGAGCAGCAGGCCGAACGGGATCGAACCCAGCAGATAGGCGGCGAGCGCCACGGCGGCGGCCAGCATCACGCGCGATGCACCACCCGGCCGTCGAGCAGGGTCGCGACGACCCGGCCCTGCACCGGGCGCCGGTGGAAGGGCGTGTTGCGCGACATCGACCGGAACTGCCCGGCATCGATCCGCCACGCCGTGTCCAGCGTGAACAGCACCAGGTCCGCCGGCGCGCCGCGCTGCAGCCGGCCGCCGCCGCGGCCGAGCACCGCGGCCGGGCCGGCGGTCAGGCGCTGGAGGCAGGTCAGGAGCGGCAGACTGCCGTTATGGACCTGCTCCAGGGCCAGCGGCAGCAGGGTCTCCAGCCCCGAGATGCCGGCGGCGGCCTGGGCGAAGGGCAGGCGCTTGGCGTCGGCGTCGAGCGGCGCGTGGTCCGACGCGATGGCGTCGAGCGTCCCGTCCGCCAGGCCGGCCAGCACGGCGCGCCGGTCGGCCTCCGTGCGCAGCGGCGGCGACACCTTGGCGGCCGTCGAATAGTCGCTGATCGCCGTCTCGTTGAGGGCAAAATAGGCCGGTGCGGTATCGGCGGTGACGGTCAGGCCGTCGGCCTTGGCCCGGCGGATCGCGGCGACTGCGGCGGCGGTCGACACCGGGCCGGCGTGATAGCGGCCGCCGGTCAGCGCCACCAGCATGAGATCCCGTTCGACCATCATCGCTTCGGCGATCGCCGGCGTGGCCGGCAGGCCCAGCCGGGTCGCAAGCTCACCCTCCGTCGCCACGCCCGCGAGCGTCGGCTCGACCGGATGGTTCAGCACCACCTGGCCGAAGCCGCGGGCATAGCTCAAGGCCCGGCGCATCACGCCGGCATCGGCGATCGGACGGCTGCCGTCGCTGAAGCCGACCACGCCGGCGGCCGTCATCAAGCCCATCTCCGTCAACTCGCGGCCGTTGCGGCCGCGCGTCACGGCGCCGTACGGGAACACGCGGACCAGGCCGGTGGCCGCCGCCGCCCGGGCCAGGAACTGGACCAGCGAGGGATCCTCGATCGGCGGCTCGGTGTCCGGCAGGCAGGCAATCGCCGTGACGCCCCCCGCCGCCGCGG
Organism: uncultured Comamonadaceae bacterium; assembly: GCA_964511405.1. GTDB lineage: Bacteria > Pseudomonadota > Alphaproteobacteria > Elsterales > Elsteraceae > CAZEFK01. The sequence continues at coordinate 25,544 of CAZEFK010000065.1, forward strand.
CGGCCGACGCCGAGGCGATCGTCTCCGTGTGCTCGGCACCGGGTTCGCCGGTCCGCACTCGCAGATCGACCAGGCCGGGCGCCAGGCAGGCGCCGCCCGCTTCAAGCGTTTCGCCCTCGGCCGCGCCGATCTGGCCCCAGTCGGCGATCCGACCGTCCTCGATCACCAAGTCGCCGGGCCGATCGAGGCCGGAGGCAGGGTCGAGCAGCCGGGCGTTGCGGATGATCAGCCGGGTCACTGGTTGCGTTCGGTGGCGACCACCGCCTCCAGGCAGGCCATGCGCACCGCGACGCCGATCTCGACCTGCTCGCGGATCACGCTGCGGTCCAGGTCGTCTGCCAGGTAGCTGGCGATCTCGACGCCGCGGTTCATGGGGCCCGGATGCATGACCAGGGCGTCGGGGCGGGCGGCCTGCAGCTTGGCGCGGTCGAGGCCGTAGAAGTGGAAATATTCGCGGGCCGAGGGCACCAGCGCGCCGGCCATGCGCTCGGTCTGCAGGCGCAGCATCATGACGATGTCGGCGCCGGCCAGGCCCTGCGCCATGTCGGTGAAGGCCTCGACGCCCAGGCGCTCGACGTCGGCCGGCAGCAGCGTCGGCGGCGCCACTACGCGGACCCGGGCGCCCATGACGTTGAGCAGGTGGATGTTGGAGCGGGCGACCCGGCTGTGGGCAATGTCGCCGCAGATCGCCACCGTCAGGCCGTGGAGCCGGCCCTTGCGCCGACGGATGGTCAGCGCGTCCAGCAGCGCCTGGGTCGGATGCTCGTGAGCGCCGTCGCCGGCGTTGATCACCGCGCAGCCGACGGTATCGGCCAGCAGCTGCACCGCGCCGGATTCGGCATGGCGCACCACCAGCACGTCGACCTGCATGGCGTTGAGCGTCTGGGCGGTGTCGATCAGGGTCTCGCCCTTGGCGACCGAGCTCGAGCCGACCGCCATGTTGATGACATCGGCGCCGAGACGCTTGCCGGCGAGCTCGAACGAGGTCCGGGTCCGCGTCGAGTTCTCGAAGAACAGATTGATGATGGTCCGGCCGCGCAGGCGGTCGCGGACCGAGCCGCCGGCGCGCTGGCCGGCCAGATGCTCGTCGGCGCGGTCGAGCAGGGCGCCGATCTCGTCCGGCCCCAGGCCTTCGATGGCGAGTAGGTGGCGCAGCACCGGCTTCGGTTCCGTCTGTCGGGAGGCGGCGTAGGGATCGGCCAACCGGCGGCCGGTGTCAACTGTCGGGCGTGCGGGCGTCGGCCGTGCGAGCGGCGCGCAGCCGGTCCAGGGCGCCCTGCAGGATCCAAGCGGCCGCCATGCCGTCGACCAACCGGGCGCGCTTGGCGCGGCTGTAGTCGGCCTCGATCATCAGCCGCTCGACGGCCGCGGTCGACAGCCGCTCGTCCCACAGCGCCATGGGCAGGTCCAGGCCGCGCTCGTCGAGGTTGGCGGCGAACTGGCGGACCGACTGGCAGCGCGGTCCCTCGCTGCCGTCCATGTTGACCGGCAGTCCGATCACCAGGCCGCCGACCGCGCGCTCGGCGATGAAGCGCTGCAGGGCCTGGAGATCCACGGAGAACTTGGTCCTCCGCAGCGTGGCGACGGGCGCCGCGCTGATGCCCAGGCCATCGGCGATCGCCAGGCCGATGGTCTTGGTGCCGACATCCAGCCCGGCCAGGCGCCGGCGGGTGCCGATCAGCGGCGCCAGGCCATCGAGGGCGACCAGGGGCATGGCTAACCAGCCCCGGCGTTGGGGTTCCCCCCTCCACCCGACCTCCTCCCACAAGGGGAGGAGGGGCGAAGCTGCCGCGACAGAACTCCTCCTCCCCTTGTGGGAGGAGGCTGGGAGGAGGGGGAATCCCGCCGTTTGGGGCTTCTCACGCCGCCTCCGGCCCGGCGTCGTTGATGACCGCCAGGAACGCGTCCCCGTAGCGCGCCAGCTTGGCCGCGCCGACGCCCGGGACGGTCGACAGCGCCAGGGAATCGCGCGGCCGGCGCCGCGCCATCTCGGCCAGGGTCGAATCGTGGAAGATGACATAGGGCGGCACGCCCTGGGCGCGCGCCAGCTCCATGCGGCGGGCGCGCAACCGGTCGAACAGGGCGGCATCGGCCGGACCTTCGACCAGGCCCGATCCGGGCGCCTTGCGCTTCTCGCCCTTGGCGCGGCCGCGCGGGGCGGCGGGGTCGCGGCGCAGCTCGACCCGGCGCTCGCCCCGCAGCACGGCGCGGCAGTCGGGGCCCAGCTTCAGGCTGCCATAGCCGTCGGCATCGGCCGTCAGCAGCTCCAGCGCCACCAGCTGGCGGAAGATCGAGCGCCATTCGGCCTTGGACACGTCCTTGCCGATGCCGAAGGTCGAGACCTGGTCGTGGCCGGCGCGCACCACCTTGTCGGTGGCCTCGCCGACCAGGACGTCGATGACGTGGCCCGCGCCGTAGCGCTGCTCGGTGCGGTAGACGCAGGACAGGGCCTTCTGCGCCAGCTCGGTGCCGTCGTAGCAGTCGGCCGGCTCCAGGCAGCTGTCGCAGTTGCCGCAGGGCTCGCAGCGGTCGCCGAAATAGGCGAGCAGGGTCTGCCGCCGGCACCGGGCGCTCTCGACATAGCCCATGAGGGCGTTGAGCTTCTGGCGCTCGATCTGCTTCTGGCGGTCGGGGGCGCCGCTGGCCTCGATGAACTGCCGCTGGGTGACGATGTCGCCCATGCCGAAGATCATCCAGGCCTCGGCCGGCAGGCCGTCGCGGCCGGCGCGCCCGGTCTCCTGGTAATAGGCCTCCAGGCTGCGCGGCAGGTCCAGATGGGCGACGAAGCGGACGTCGGGCTTGTCGATGCCCATGCCGAAGGCGATGGTCGCGACCATCACCAGCCCGTCCTCCTTGAGGAAACGGTCCTGGTTGGCGGCGCGCACGGCGCGGTCCAGCCCGGCATGGTAGGGCAGGGCGGTGATGCCTTCGCCGTTCAGCCATTGGGCGGTTTCGTCGACCTTGGCGCGGCTGAGGCAATAGACGATACCGGCCTCGCCGGCATGGTCGCCCAGGAACGCCTTGAGCTGGCGCCGTGGATCGACCTTGGGCTGGACCCGATAGCGGATGTTGGGCCGGTCGAAGCCGGCGACGAACTGCCGCCCCGCGGTCAGGCGCAGACGGGCGACGATGTCGGCGCGGGTCGGCTGGTCGGCGGTGGCGGTGAGCGCGATCCGGGGCACGCCCGGATAGCGCTCGGCCAGCAGCTCCAGCTGCAGATATTCCGGCCGGAAGTCGTGGCCCCACTGCGACACGCAGTGCGCCTCGTCGATGGCGAACAGTGCGAGCCGGCACTCGTCCAGGAGGTTCAGGAACGGCTCGCCGAGCAAGCGCTCCGGCGCGACATAGACCAGGTCCAGGGCCCCGGACCGCATCTGCCGCTCGATGCGGGTCGCCTCGCCGAAGGCCACGCTGGAGTTGAGCGCCGCCGCGCGCACGCCCAGCTGCTTGAGCGCTTCGACCTGGTCCTGCATCAGCGCGATCAGCGGCGAGACCACGACGCCGACGCCGGGCCGGCACAGCGCCGGGATCTGGTAGCACAGCGACTTGCCGCCGCCGGTCGGCATCAGCACCAGGGCGTCGCCGCCCGCGATGACCTGCGTGATGGCTTCGGCCTGGTGCCCGCGAAAACCCGAAAAGCCCCAGACGCTGCGCAGGACGTCGAGGGGATCGGGCAGAATTTCAGACGCCTCGGCGCCGATCATCGTGTCCGGTCCATGGTGGCTGCACCCTGCGGCAAGCCCCGTAGGGCGAACAAGCCTAGCCTGCGGATTACGCGCTGCCCAGCCGCCACCGTCCGGGCCATGATCCGCCGGCCACGATCCTGCCAGCCGAATCGATGTCGTCCAAGCTGCACGCAACAGCGCTCACAACCGATCTGCCGCGCGGCGTCGCGCTGATCCTGCTGGGCTATCTCGCGACCAGCTGTCTGGACCTGACGACCAAGTACATGATCGAGCGGCTGCCGCTGGCCGAGCTGGTGTGGGCGCGCTACCTGGTCCATTTTCTGCTGGTCGCGGCGATGTTCGGGCGCGGCCGGCCGATGCGCCTGCTGGTCCAGTCGCGCCGCCTGTCGCTACAGCTGTTCCGGTCGGCGATGCTGCTGGCTTCCACAATGTGCGCGTTCGCCGGCCTGCACTACATGCAGGTGGCGGAGTCGTCGGCGATCATGCTCGGCGCGCCGCTCCTGGTGGTGGCGCTGTCGGTGCCGCTCCTGGGCGAGCAGGTCGGATGGCGGCGCTGGGCGGCCATCGGCATCGGGTTCCTGGGCGCGCTGGTGATCGTGCGGCCCGGCGGCGGCGGTGTCGGCTGGCCGGCCGTGTTCCCGCTGGGCAGCACCGTCGCCATCACCTTCTACCAGATCGCGTCGCGCCGCCTGGCCGGCATCGATTCCAGCGCGACCACCAACTTCTACACGGCGTCGGTGGGCGCGGCGGCGGCGACCCTGGCCCTGCCGCTGTTCTGGCAGACGCCGCCCCTGCGGGAGTCGGTGCTGCTGGTCGCCATGGGCGTGTTCGGCGGCCTGGGCCATATCGCGATCACCATCGCGTTCCGCCATGCCCCGGCCTCGGTGCTGTCGCCCTTCACCTATGTCCAGCTGCTGTGGGCGATCATCGGGGGCATCCTGCTCTACGACCAATGGCCGAGCTCCGCCACGCTGGCGGGGTCCGGGCTGGTCATGGGCGCCGGCCTGTTCGTGTTCCTGCGGGAGCAGGCGCTGGCGCGCGCGGCGTGACAATTGCCGCCCGCCGCCCCCAAGTGCTAGTCAACGCCCCTTGGAAGCCAAGGAAATAAGGGACGCCGATGGCGCTGGATACCGCTACCGTCGCGCGCGTGGCGCGGCTGGCCCGCATCAAGGTCGACGCGGCCGAGCTCGAGCCGATGGCCAAGGAGCTCAGCCAGATCCTGACCTGGTTCGAGGAGCTGGGCCAGGTCGACACCAGCGCGGTCGAGCCGATGGCACGGGTGATCGACGTCGCCCTGCCGATGCGTGAGGACACGGTCACCGACGGCGGCAAGGTCGCCGACATCCTCAAGAATGCGCCCGACGCGACCGAGGCGTTCTTCACGGTGCCGAAGGTGGTGGAATGACCGCGCTCACCGATCTGACCATCGCGGCCGCGGTCCAGGGGCTGGAGCGCCGCGACTTCAGCGCCGTCGAGCTGGTCGCGGCCCATGCCGATGCCGTGGTCAAGGCGCGGCCGCTCAACGCCTTCATTACCGAGACCCTGGAGCAGGCGGCGGATGCCGCCAAGGCCGCCGACCAGGCGCGCGCCGCCGGCACGGCCGGGCCGCTGGCCGGCATCCCGGTCGGCATCAAGGACCTGTTCTGCACCGAGGGGGTGCTGACCACGGCCGCCAGCCACATCCTGGACGGCTTCACCCCGACCTATGAGTCGACCGTGACCGCCAAGCTCAAGGCGGCCGGCACGATCATGCTGGGCAAGCTGAACCTGGACGAGTTCGCGATGGGCTCGTCCAACACCACCAGCTATTACGGCCCGGTCGAAAGCCCGTGGCGGCGGCGCGGCGACAACCGCGCCCTGGTGCCGGGCGGCTCGTCCGGCGGCTCGGCGGCGGCGGTGGCGGCGCGTGCGGTCATGGGCGCCACCGGCACCGACACCGGCGGGTCGATCCGCCAGCCTGCCGCTTTCGCCGGCATCGTCGGCTTCAAGCCCACCTATGGCCGCTGCTCGCGCTGGGGCGTGGTCGCCTTCGCCTCGTCGCTGGACCAGCCCGGGCCCATGACCCGCACCGTGCGCGACGCGGCACTGATGCTGCAGGCCATGGCCGGGTACGATCCCAAGGATTCGACCAGCGTCGACCGGCCGGTGCCGAACTTTGCCGCGGCCCTCACCGGCGACATCCGCGGCCTGCGCGTCGGCGTGCCCACGGACTATCGGCTGGACAGCGCCAACCCCGAGATCCTGGCGCTGTGGGACCGCGGCGTCGACTGGCTGAGGACGGCCGGGGCCGAGATCGTCGAGGTCGGCCTGCCGCACACCCGCTATGCGCTGCCGACCTACTACATCGTGGCGCCGGCCGAGGCCTCGTCCAACCTCGCCCGCTACGACGGCGTGCGCTTCGGCCTGCGCGAGCCGGGCAAGACCCTGGACGCGCAGTATGAGAACACCCGCGGCGCCGGCTTCGGGCGCGAGGTCACGCGGCGGGTGCTGATCGGCACCTATACGCTGTCGGCCGGCTATTACGACGCCTATTACCTGAAGGCGCAGAAGGTGCGGGCGCTGATCGCGCAGGATTTCGCGGCCGCGTTCGAGAAGGTCGATTGCCTGCTGACCCCGACCGCGCCGAGCGCCGCGTTCGCGATCGGCGAGAAGCAGGATAACCCGATCGCGATGTATTTGAACGACGTGTTCACCGTGCCGGTCAACCTCGCCGGTTTGCCGGCAATCTCGGTGCCGGCCGGGCTCAGCGCCGATGGGCTGCCGCTCGGATTGCAGATCATCGGCCGCGCGTTCGACGAGGAGATGGTGCTGCGGGTCGGCGGCGTCCTCGAAACCGCGGCCCACTTCACGCATCGTCCACCGTTTATTGCTGGGCAGCGGCGATGAACCCGTCCAAGCCAGAAGAACTGTTATTGCGAGCAAAGCGAAGCAATCTCCCGCCGGTCGCGCTCCTCTCAGGGGGATTGCTTCGTCGCTGCGCTCCTCGCAATGACAGCTGTAGGGCGGATGAGCGAAGCGTAATCCGCCAACTTGATCTGCGGCGCAAAAATTTCAGGCGGAATGCGCTTCGCTTTTCCGCCCTACGGAATGAATGAGCGAATGGCGGAATTGATCGAAGGGCGGACGGGGAAGTGGGAGGTCGTCATCGGCATCGAAACGCACGCCCAGATCATCGTCAAATCGAAATTGTTTTCGGGCGCCGCGACCGCGTTCGGGGCCGAGCCGAACACGCAGGTGTCGCCCGTCGATGCCGCGTTTCCCGGCATGCTGCCGGTCTTGAACCGCCATTGCGTCGAGCAGGCCGTCAAGACCGGGCTCGGTCTCGATGCGCAGATCAATCGGGAGAGCGTCTTCGCGCGCAAGAATTACTTCTATCCCGATCTGCCGGCCGGCTATCAGATCTCGCAATACGAATTGCCGATCGTCGGCCACGGCAAGCTCGCGCTCGATCTGCCGGACGGTTCGACACGCGAGATCGGCATCACGCGGCTGCACCTGGAGCAGGACGCCGGCAAGAGCCTGCACGACCAGCACCCGACACAAACCTATGTCGATCTGAACCGCGCCGGTGTCGGGCTGATGGAGATCGTGTCAGAGCCCGATCTGCGCAGCGCCGAAGAGGCGGGCCTCTATGTCCGCAAGCTGCGCTCGATCCTGCGGTATCTCGGCACTTGCGACGGCAACATGGAGGAGGGGTCGCTGCGCTGCGATTGCAACGTGTCGGTGCGGCGCCCCGGCGAGCCTCTGGGCACGCGCTGCGAGATCAAAAATCTGAACTCGGTGCGTTTTGTCATGCAGGCGATAGAGCACGAGGCGCGGCGGCAGATCGACATTCTCGAAGAGGGCGGCACGATCAAGCAGGAGACACGGCTCTACGATACCGAGCGCGGTCATACCCGGCCGATGCGCTCGAAAGAGGAG
>CAZEFK010000066.1:0-33116 GCA_964511405.1 uncultured Comamonadaceae bacterium
CTCGGCGGCGGGCAGGCGCGCGCCCGGCAGCGCCAGGTCGGCGCGGCGGCGGGCGACGATCTCGTCGAGCTTGCTCATCACGCCGGCAGCCGGTTGCCGGTGGCCAGGCGCGCCAGCAGGTCCGCGACCGCGCCGCTGGCGATGGTGCGCCGGGCGAGTTCGGTGCCGTCGCGGAAGTCGCCGGCGGCCCCCGCCGCCACCAGCGCCGCCGAGGCGTTCATCAGCACCGCGGTGCGCGCGGGATGGTCGTCGCCGCGCAGGACCGAGGTCAGCGCCGCGGCGTTGGTGGCCGGGTCGCCGCCGCGGATGCTCTCGATCGGCTGCGGCTCCAGCCCGAAATCGGCGGCGGTGATGCGGCGCTCGGCCAGGCCCCGCGGCCCGACATCGATGACCAGGGTGGCGCCCGCGGGGCTGATCTCGTCCATGCCGGTGTCGGCCGACACCACCAGCGCCCGCTCGATGCCCAGGCCCTGCAAGGCCGCGGCCAGCAGCGGCGCCTTCGAGGGATGGAACACGCCGATGATCTGGCAGCGGACGTCGGCCGGATTGGTCATCGGCCCCAGCAGGTTGAACAGGGTGCGCACACCAAGCGCCCGGCGCAGCCCGGCGATCGAGCGCGTCGCCGGGTGGTAGCGCGGCGCCAGCAGAAAGGCGAAGCGATTGGTCTCGATCGACAGGGCGGCGGCCTCGGGCTCCAGGTCGATCGGCACGCCCAGGGTCTCCAGCACGTCGGCGCTGCCGCAGGCGCTCGACACCGAGCGGTTGCCGTGCTTGGCCACGGTGATCCCGGCGGCGGCCGCGACCAAGGCCGAGGCGGTCGAGAGGTTGAGACTGCGCGAGCCGTCGCCGCCGGTGCCGCAGGTATCGAGCTGCGGCCGCTCGGCCAAGGGCAGGCGCACGGCGCGGGCGCGCAGCGCCGTGGCGGCGCCGACCAGCTCGTCGATGGCTTCGCCCTTGACCCGGATCGCCATCAGCAGGCCGGCGATCTGCGGCTCCGGGCAATCGCTCGACATGAAGGCCTCGACGGCCTGGGCCATCTCGACGCGGGTCAGGTCCTCGCGGCGGGCCACCTTCTCCAGCAAGTCAACGATCATGGGTGCTCCCAAAGACCAAAAAGCCCACCAAGGGGTCCCCTGGTGGGCGGTTGAGCCGGCACTGACTGTCTGATGAAGACAAGGCTAGTCGCCGCGCACGCCCTCCGAGCGGCGCCACCACCAAGCCTCCCGCACGACTGCCGGCCGGCCGCCGGGGCCGGGACGATGCGACAGGTGCTGGTGGGCCAAGGTCGACGACATGACGGCGGACAATAGGGGCGGCCCGAGGCTGCCGTCAACCGGGCCCTTTGCGTGCCGTCGGCCGACGGCTAGGATTGACCACCATCGGTTGCGCGCCTCCCATGATCGTCGGCATCGACCTCGGCACCACCAACAGCCTGATCGGCGTCTGGCGTGACGGCGCCGCCGCGCTCATCCCGAACGCCCTGGGCTCGGTGCTGACGCCGTCGGCGGTCAGCGTCGACGCCGACGGCAGCATTCTGGTGGGCATGGCGGCCCGCGAACGGCTGTCGACCGAGCCCGCGCGCAGCGTCGCGGCGTTCAAGCGCACCATGGGGACCGAGCGGGTGACCCGGCTCGGCCGCCAGTCGTTCCGGCCCGAGGAGCTGTCGGCTCTGGTGCTGCGCGCGCTCAAGGCCGATGCCGAGCGGGCGCTGGGCCATGAGGTCCGCGACGCCATCGTCACCGTGCCCGCCTATTTCGGCGATGCCCAGCGCAAGGCGACGCGCGCGGCCGGCGAGATCGCCGGCCTGCGCGTGGTCCGCCTGCTCAATGAGCCGACCGCGGCGGCGCTGGCCTACGGCCTGCACCAGGAGGCGCCGGAGCAGCGGGTCCTGGTGCTGGACCTGGGCGGCGGCACCTTCGACGTCTCGATCCTGGAACTGTTCGAGGGCATCATGGAGGTGCGCGCCTGCGCCGGCGACAACTTCCTGGGCGGCGAGGATTTCGTCGACGCCATCATGGACGGCTTCCTGGCCGAGACCGGCCTGCCGCCGCGCAGCCGCGGCGTGCCGCTCCATGCCGCCCTGCGCCGCGCCGCCGAGGTCGCCAAGCGGGCGCTGAGCGACGCCGAGAGCCACCAGATGGTGCTGGTGGACAAGGGACGCGAACTCCGCTGGACGCTCACCCGTGACCGCTTCGAGCAGCTGAGCCGGCCCCTGCTCGCCCGCGTCCAGGCGCCAGTCGAGCGCGCCCTGCGCGACGCCCGGCTGATGCCCGACCAGATCGACCATCTGGTGCTGGCCGGCGGCGCCACGCGGATGCCGCTGTTCCGGCGCCTGGCCGCCCGCCTGTTCCGGCGCTTGCCCTTCGCAGCCGTGCATCCCGAGGAGGTGGTGGCGCGTGGCGCCGCCGTGCAGGCCGGGCTCGAAATGCGCGACGCCGCCTTGGCCGACCGGGTGATGACCGACGTCGCGCCCTTCACCCTGGGGTTCGAGGTGTGCCAGGCGCACGGCGGCCAGGTCGTCGCTTCGGGCCTGTTCCATCCGTTGATCGAGCGCAACACCACGATCCCGGCCAGCCGCTCGACCCGGATCTATACCGTGGCCGACCGCCAGCGCCAGATCCGGCTGCGCGTGTTCCAGGGCGAGGCGCGCATGGTCGCCGACAACATCCTGCTGGGCGAGCTGGACCTGGCGGTGCCGCCGGCGCCGGCCGGCGAGCAGGCGGCCGACGTTCGCTTCACCTACGACACCAGCGGTCTGTTGGAGGTCGAGGCCCAGATCCTGGGCACCGGGATGGTGCGCCGGCGCGTGATCGAGAACCAGCCGGGGGTGCTGAGCGCCGACGAGATCACCGCCCGACTGGCGGCGTTGGCGCACCTCAAGCTGCTGCCGGCGGAGCAGGCCGAGAACCAGGCCGTGCTGGCCCGCGCCGAGCGCCTGTTCACCGAGCGCATCGGCGATGAGCGTGCCGAGGTGGCGGCGCGGCTGGACCACTTCCGGCTGTTGCTCGCCGGCCAGGATCCGGGCGAGCTTGCCGCCTTCCGCGCCGCCTTCGAAGCCTGGCTCGACAGCGTCGATGTCAGCTTCTTCCGGTGAGGCGGCGATGGCGCGGCCGTGGGACGAGCTGGGGATCGAGCCGACGCGCGACGTGGCCACCATCCGCCGCGCGTATGCGCGGCGCCTGAAGCAGACGCGGCCCGACGACGACCCGGCTGGCTTCATGGCGCTGCGCCAGGCCTTCGAGGCGGCGCAGGCCTATGCGGAGGCGGAAGCGGAGCCGGCGCAGCCGCCTGCGGCCATGCCGGACCGCGGCGCACCGGCGCCACCGCGGATCGATGGCGACGTGACGGCGGACCAGCCGGACCGGGCCGAAACGGCTGCCGTGATGCGGATCGGGGCAGCGCTTGATCGGCGCGACGTGGTCGGCGCGGCCGAGGCGCTGACGGACGCCCGCAGCTGCGGCGCGCTGCCGCTGGCCTCCGATATGGGCTTCGCGGAGCTCCTGTTGCGAATGCTGGCGTTCGAGCCGGGGCTTGCCGGCGAAGCGGTGGTCGCGGCCGCGGAGCGCCTCGGCTGGGACGGCGGACCCGGCGGTCCGGTCGGCTCGCCGGTACTGCGCCGGTTGCATGCGCGGGTCGCCGCGGAGCGCTGGCTGCAAGCGTTGCGCAAGCGCGCCCGGTCCTTCCGCGTCTATCTGGGTAGCGCCGAGGCGGCGGCGGCCCGGCTGCTGCTGGGCCGCGGGCCGGTCCTGGCGTCCTGGGTCCTGCCGCCCGAGCCGCCGCTTCGCCGACTGCTGGCCGAATATCGGCAGCATGCGGTCTGGGTGGCGCACGCCGTTCCGCAGCGGCGCGTCGCCCTCGCGGAGCGGCTGGCCAATGGCCGGTACGGCCGCTGGGCGCAGCGGCTCGGCCCAGGGCTGATCTGCCTGCTGCTGTCGGCTGGCGTCGCCGGCGTGGCGTCGCCCTTCATCTTCGGCGCGCTCTATCGGAACCGGCGCTTCGCCCGTCAGATGGCTCTGGCGATGGCGGTGATGGCCGCGGCGCTTGCGACGATGGTCGCTGTCGAGGTCGTGCACCGGCACCAGTCCGCCGCCGCGAAGCGGCCGACGGCACTGGTGTCACCCGCCATGTCCCACCCCGATCGAGCGCGGGCATCGGAATGACGCTGCGTCACCCCTACTATAATACCGCAGTTGCTTGATTTTCCTGGCGAACATGCCAATGTGCGGGGCACGAGGAAATCGGTTCCTGACGGAGAGATCCATGGCGAACGGTTGGGGCTATCCCTACCAGGCGCGGGCCATCGACCAAGCGGCATACGATGCCGGCCTGCGCCAGTACATGCTCAGCATCTACAACTATATGGCGGGCGGGCTCGCCGTCACCGGCCTGTTCGCCATCCTGCTCGCCTCGTCGCCCGAGGGCCTGGCCCTGGTGTTCGGCACGCCGCTGCGCTGGCTGGTGATCCTGGCGCCGCTCGGCTTCGTGTTCTTCCTGAGCGCGCGCATCAACACGATGTCGGTCGGGACCGCGCAATTCGCCTTCTGGGCGTTCTGCGCGATCATGGGCCTGTCGATGGCGTCGCTGTTCATCGTCTACACCCATACCAGCATCGCGCGGGTGTTCTTCATCACGGCATCGGTGTTCGGGGCGACCAGCCTGTGGGGCTACACCACCCGGTCCGACCTGACCAAGATGGGCCACTTCATGATGATGGGCCTGTTCGGCATCGTCATCGCCAGCGTGATCAACATCTTCCTGGGCTCGACCGGCCTGCAGTTCCTGATCTCGATCGTCGGCGTCGTGGTCTTCACCGGCCTGACCGCCTGGGACACGCAGCGGCTGAAGGAGCAGTACGACTCCTATTACGGCCCCGAGGTCGTGCGGAAGGGCGCGATCATGGGTGCCCTGACCTTGTACCTGGACTTCATCAACCTGTTCGTGATGCTGCTGAGGCTGGTGGGGCAGCGCAACGACTAGCCGCCATGCCGGCCATGGATGCAACGACCGACGACCCGGGCCATCGCCCGGGTCGTTTGCGTTGGGCGGCCGGCGTGCTTGCGGTGCTGCTGGCCGGCGGTGCCGCGCCGCCACCGGCGGCCGCGCCTGCGGCGCCGCCGGGGCCGGCGTCCGAAAGCGATCCGGCCTGGGCCTTCCGCTTCAGCCCGTGCGTCGACGCCAAGGTGGCGCCGCTCGTCGGCCAGCCCAAGGACGCCGCCATCGCCAAGATCAAGACCATGAACCTGCGGGCCGTGCGGATGCTGGATCCGGCGGCGGTCGTGACCTACGAGGTCGCGCCGCAGCGATTGACCCTGGTGATCGACGGCCGCGGTGTCGTCACGCGGGCGTTCTGCCGTTAGGAGACACGCTCCTAACGGCTGCCGGTCGACCGTCGGGGTGCCCACAGGACGATGACGGCGGTGTCGATCAGGCCGCTGACGTCGACCCGCTCGATACCGCTGGCGATGCCTTTGACCGGGATGGGCTGGCCGGCCTCGACCGTGGGCCGCCCGGCGGTGTCCAGCGTGATCCGCACCGGCACCGTGGCCTGGCCGGCGACGGTCAGGACCGTCATGTCCCGGTCGCGGTGGCCGATCGCGCTGACCGGCGGCGCCAGCGCCGCTTCGAGGTCGGCGGGCGTGAACCGCAGGCTGAACGAAGGGATGGCGAAGCTGTCGGGCGCGGGCGGTTCAGCCGCCGCGAAGACCACGATCTCCGCGTCCGCGACGACCGGCAGGGCCGGCTCCGGATCCTGTGGCGTGCGAATCGGCATTTCGTGCCATGCCTCCCGTCACCATCCACCGGCAACAATACTGCGATTCGCGAAAACGCCATCTAATTGTGTGTAATCTTGTAGCCTTTTGGCCGGAGATTTGGATTGGCGCGCCTGGAATTGATCGAGGTCACTAAGCGGTTCGGCGCCGCGCCGGCCGTGGATCGGGTCAGCCTGTCGCTGCCGGACGGCGGCTTCCTGGCCGTGCTGGGCCCGTCCGGCTGCGGCAAGACCACGTTGCTGCGGTTGATCGCCGGGTTCGAGCGCGTCGATGGCGGCGAGCTCAGGGTCGACGGCGACGTCTTTGCTGGGCCCGGCGTGCACCGGCCGCCGGAGCGTCGGCGCGTGGGCGTGGTGTTCCAGTCCTACGCCCTGTGGCCGCACATGACTGTTGCGGGCAATGTCGCCTATCCGCTGCGGGTGGAAGGGGTGCGCGGGGCCGAGCGCCAGCGCCGGCTGACCGCGGCGCTGACGGCGGTCGGCATCGAAGCCCTGGCCGAGCGCCGGCCGGCCGAGCTGTCGGGCGGGCAGCGCCAGCGCGTCGCCTTGGCGCGCTGCCTGGTCATGGCGCCGCGGCTGGTGCTGCTGGACGAGCCGCTGGCCAATCTCGACGCCCATCTGCGCCAGCAGATGCAGGCCGAGCTCGCCGACTTCCATGCCAAGACCGGCGCCACCACCCTGGTCGTCACCCACGACCAGGCCGAGGCGATGGCGCTGGCCGACCAGATCGCGGTCATGGACCATGGCCGGATCGTGCAGCTGGCGACGCCGCGCCGGCTGTACGAGTGCCCGGCCACTCCGATGGTCGCGGCGTTCGTCGGGCAGGGCTCGGTGGTGGCGGGGACGGTGCTGGACGGCCGCGACGGCGTGGCCGAGGCCGTGCTGTTCGACCAGCGGGTCCGCCTGCGCGCCGAAGGGGTGCGACCCGGGCCGGCGGCCATCGCGCTGCGCCCGGAGAACCTGGCGCTGGCGGCCGAGGGCATTGCCGGACGGGTCGACCGCGTGGTCTATCGCGGCGGCGAGACGCTGGTCGACGTGCGCCCCACGGCCGATCCGTCGGCGGTCCTGCGGCTGCTGCAGCGCGTAGCCCCCCGCCCGGGCGACGAGGTCAAGGTCGCCGTCCTCGACGGCTGGGTCATTCCGGACGGATCACCCGCACCGGCGCTCCGATCCTGAGGCCGAGGGCCCGGTCGGCGCGGCCGCCATTGACTGCGATCTCGACCAGGCCGTTGGCATTCTCGTACCAGAATGCCGATCCGCGCGGCACGTCCGAGAAGGTGCGGGCGCGCCGCAGCGGCCGGCCGACCGCGGCCACGCCGGCATCGGCCGGCAGTGCCGCAGCGCGCAGACCGGTCATGACGTTGCCGTAATGATCGACATAGACGACCTGGGGCAGGTCGTCGGGCCAGTCGGCGCCGGGCAAGTCCAGGCCGCCCGGGCGTTCGACGCCGGGCGGCGGGTGGCCGGCCGCCAGCATCCCGGCGACCGGCGCGAACAGATCGCGGCCATGGAAGCTGGCCGATAGCGCCGGCGGCCGCCAGGTGATCTCCCAGAGCCGGCTCGCCGCGGCGCGCCGGCGCACCAGCTCGGTCAGGCCGTTGCCCGGGGCCACGTACCAGCGGCCGTCGGCCTCCAGCATGACCGGTAGCCGGGCGCTGCCGACGCCGGGGTCGACGACGCACAGGAACACCGTGCCCGCGGGAAACGGGTCGTCATAGGCCGCCAGCAGGTAGGCGGCGGCCTTGGGATCGGACGCGGGCGCGTCGGCGAACAGGTCGATCACGGGCACACCGGGCGCCGTCTCGGCCAGGCGCAGCCGGACCTGGCCGAGATAGGGGCCGGACAAGCCGAAGTCGGTGAAGAGGACGATCATGGCTGGGACTAGGGGTTCCGAAGCAGCGGCGCCGCCTTCTGGCCCAGCGCATGCCAGGTGCCGACCAGCCCCATGGCGATGGTCAGCAGGGCGGCGGTCAGGGCCGTGGCCGCGATGGTGGCGGGCATCAGCACGAACTCGGCCTCCATCAGCCGGGTCAGGACGAAGCGGGCGGCCAGGCTGCCCAGCACCGCCGAGATCGCGGCGCTGGCCAGGCCCAGGAGGCCGTACTCCAACAGGAACGCGCCGATGATGTCGGCGCGCGTGGCGCCCAGGACCTTCAGCACCACCGCGTCATAGACCCGCCGCCGGTGGCCCGCCACCATGGCGCCGGCCAGCACCAGGGTGCCGGCCGCGAGCGTGACGGCGGCCACGACCCGGGCGGCGGCGCCGATGTCCTCCAGAATGCCGCTGACCGTGTCCAGGGCGTCGCGCACGCGGATCGCCGTCAGGTTGGGAAAGGCGTCGGTCAGCGCCCGCAGCAGCGGCTCCTCGGCGGCCGGCGTGGTGTAGGCGACCGCGATATAGGTCAGGGGCGCGCCCTCCAGGAAGCCCGGCGCGAAGATCACCGTGAAGTTGATGCCCAGGCTGCCGAAGTCGATGTCGCGCAGGCTGGCGATCCGGGCCGTCGCCTCGACGCCCAGGACGTTGAAGGTCAGGCTGTCGCCGATCCCGACATGCATGCCGGCGGCGAGGCGCGAGTCGAACGAGACCAGCGGCGGGCCGCGATAGTCGGGCAGCCACCAGCGGCCGGCGACCAGGCGGGTGCCCGGCGGCTCGGCGGCGCTGAAGGTCAGGCCGCGGTCGCTGTCGACAGCCCAGCGCACCCGGTCCGAGATCGCCGCCTGCTCGACCGGCACGCCGTTGATCTTGGTGATCCGGCCGCGCAGCATCGGCTGGCGCTCGACCCGGTCGACCCCCGGGACCGACGCGGCGATGCGGTCGAAGCCGCTGGCCTGGTCGCCCTGCAGGTCCAGGAAGAAGAAGCTGGGCGCGCGGGCCGGCAGCCGCTCGGTGATGTCGCGCTCGAGGTTGCCCTCGATCTGGGCGATGGCCACCAGCAGGGTCAGGCCCAGGCCCAGCGACAGCACGATGCTGGCGGTGGGGGCGCCCGGCCGGCCGAGATTGGCGAGGGCCAGGCGCAGGCGCGGATTGCCCGGCCGGCCGATCGTCTTGGCCAGCCGCACCAGCCCGGCAGCGGCCAGCCGGAACAGGACGAAGCACAAGCCGGCGCCGATCACGAAGTAGATCGCCAGGCGCCGGTCCGCCGCCGTCGCGATCGCCAGCGCGACCAGCGCCGCCAGCGCCACGGCCGCCATGGCCAGGTCGCGCAGCCCGGGGCGGCGGCTGGGCATCACGGCATCGCGGAACAGCGCCGCCGCCGGCACCGCGCGGGCGCGCGCCAGCGGCCACAGCGAGAACGTGACCGTGGTCAGCACGCCGAACGCGGCCGCCAGCAGCAGCGGCCCGGCATGGAGGCCGGTGTCGAGCGGCGCCGGCAGCACGGCACCCAGGCTCGATTGCACGGCGATCGGCGCCAGCGCCCCGACCGCGACGCCGGCCAGGATGCCGAGCAGGGCGAGCGCCAGCACCAGGCAGAGATAGGTCTGGAACACGACACGGCTGGGCGCGCCCAGGCATTTCAGGGTGGCGATCACCGCCGTCCGGCCGTCCAGGTAGGCCCGCACCGCGTTGCCGACCCCGACGCCGCCGACCAGCAGCGCGGTCAGCCCGACCAGCGCCAGGAACAGGCCGATGCGGTCGATGAAGCGCTCGATGCCCGGGGTCGCCTGGCGGATGTCGCGGATCCGCCAGCCGGCGTCGGGTGCGCGGGCGCGGAGCTGCTGCTCCCAGGCGTCCAGGTCGGCGGTCGGTGCCAGCCTGATGCGGTAGGTGTAGTCGATCAGGCTGCCGGGCTGGACCAGGCCGGTCCGCGGCAGGGCGTCGAGCGCGATCAGCGCGCGCGGGCCGAACTCGAAGCCGCCGCCGGCGCGGTCGGGTTCGCTGTCGATCACCGCGCGCACGGCGAACCGGCCGTCGCCCAGCTGGATCAAGTCGCCGGGCTTGGCGTGCAGGCGGGCGGCCAGGGTCGCGGCGATCGCGGTGCCCGGGACGCCGTCCACGGTCGCCAGCGCCTGGTCCAGCGGCATCGCCGGCGTCAGGCCCAGGGCGCCGTAGAGCGGATAGGCCGGGTCGGCGGCGCGCAGCTCGACCACCGTGCGCTCGGCGCCGTCGGGCGACCGCGCCATGGCGCGCAGGTCGGCCTCCTGCTCGACCGCCGCGGCGCCGGCGCGGGCCGCGGCCAGCTCCGCGGCAGTGGCGGGGCGGTAGCGCAGATGCAGCGTGGCGTCGCCGCCCAGGATGGTGCGGGCGTCGCGCTCCAGCCCGCCGCGGACCGCGGCCGCGATGCTGCCGACCGCGGCGATCGCCGCCACGCCCAGCGCCAGGCAGGCCAGGAAGATCCGGAACCCCTTGAGGCCGCCGCGCAGCTCGCGGCGCGCGAAGCGCAGCGGCAGGGGTAGGCGGTCCGCCCAGCCGATGGTCATTGCGCTGCCGTATCAAGCTCGCCGCGGGACCGGCGTTCGTCGCGCGCGATGCGTCCGTCGGCGATCCGGATCACGCGGTCGCAACGGCCGGCCAAGCCCATGTCGTGGGTGATCAGCAGCAGGGTCGTGCCGGCCTGGGCGTGCAGCTCGAACATCAGGTCGATCACCTGGCGGCCGGTGGCGCCGTCCAGGTTGCCGGTGGGCTCGTCGGCCAGCAGCAGCTTGGGCCGCATCACGAAGGCGCGGGCGAGCGCGACGCGCTGCTGCTCGCCGCCCGACAGCTGCTCGGGATAGTGGGTCAGGCGCTGACCCAGCCCGACCGCCTCGAGCTGGGCGGCCGCCTGGTCGAAGGCATCGCGGCGGCCGGCCAGCTCCAGGGGGATCGCCACGTTCTCGAGGGCGGTCATGGTCGGCACCAGCCGGAACGACTGGAACACGATGCCCACGGCGCCGCGCCGCCAGCGCGCCAGCGCGTCCTCGCCGAGGGCGCCGAGATCGGCGCCGGCCACCGTGACGCGGCCGGCGGTGGCGCGCTCCAGCCCGCCGATCAGCATCATCAGGCTGGACTTGCCGGCGCCGGACGGTCCGACCACGCCCACGGTCTCGCCGGCCGCGACGGACAGGGAAACGCCGCGCAGGATGTTGACCTCGCCGGCGGTGCTCGCCAGCTTCAGCTCGACGCCGTCAAGATCGATCATCAGGCGGACCCCAGGACTGGTGGGCGAGCCGGCTCGCGGCCGCGGAAGGAAGACCTCATGGCTGATACCCCGCCCGTCGCCCGCTCCAAGCGCGACCGACGGCCACGCCCTGCTCGATATGGCCCGGCGGCGCTGCTATGGAAGGCGCTGGGGGTGCTGGTGATCGTGGCTGCCGCGATCATCGCGCCGCGCTTCGCGCCCGCCGAGGCGGATGGCCTCAAGCTGCTGGCGTTCGGCGACAGCCTGACCGCCGGGTTCGGGCTGCCGGCCGACCAGGGCTTCGTGCCCAAGCTGCAGGCGGCGCTGGCCGCCGCCGGCCATCCGGTCCAGGTGATCAATGCAGGCGTCTCGGGCGACACCACGGCCGGCGGGCGCCAGCGCCTGGCCTGGGCGCTGTCGGCCAAGCCCGACGCCGCGATCCTGGAGCTTGGCGCCAATGACGGGCTGCGCGGCCTCGATCCCGACCAGGTGGCCCAGAACCTCGACGCGATGCTCGCTATGTTCCAGCAGCACCACGTTCCGGTGCTGCTGGCCGGCATGCTGGCGCCGCGCAACTATGGCGCCGACTACGCGCAGCGCTTCGACGCGGTGTTCCCGGCGCTCGCGGCGAAGTATCATATGCCGCTTTATCCGTTCTTCTTGGACGGAGTCGCGACCGACCCCGCCCTCAACCAGGCCGACGGGCTGCATCCCAACGCCAAGGGGGTCGACATGATCGTTCAGCGCATCCTGCCGTCGGTGCTGCAGCTGCTCGCGGGGGCTCAGTCGTGACCGGGTCAGGCGCCTTCGCGCTCGAACCCTTCGCCGCCGGCCTCGGGCTGGACGACGACTGGCGGCGCGCGGTCGACCGCTGCGTCGAGGGGCTGGGGCCGGCGCCCGGCCACACGCTGGGGCTGGTCTATGTCAGCGACGCCTTCGCCAGCGAGCTGGGGGCGGTGGCCGAGCGCCTGGCCGACCGCACCGGCGTCGCCACCTGGGTCGGCACCGTCGGCATGGGGGTCATGGCCGGGCGGCGCGCCGCCTTCGACGAGCCGGCGGTGGTGGCCATGACCGCGCCGCTGCAGCCGCAGCAGTTCGGGCTGTTCGACTGCGTCGCCCCCGAGTCCACGCCCGAGGGCCTGCCGCCGGTGGCGCTGGTCCATGTCGACCCGCGCAACCCGCGCGCCGCCGAACTGGTCGCCGAGATCGCGCGCACGGCCGGCGCCTTCCTGATCGGGGGCTTGAGCGCCGCGCGCGGCGACCGCTTCGACCAGGTGGCGGGCATGGTCACCGATGGCGGCGTCTCGGGCGTGGTGTTCCAGCCCGGTATCGCCCGCGCCACCGGCCTGACCCAGGGCTGCCGGCCGATTGGACCGGTCCACACCATCACCGAGGCCGAGGACACCGTGATCATGGCCATCGACGGCCAGCCGGCGCTCGACGTGCTGCGTGCCGACTTGGCCGGGACCTCGGTCAGCGACGTGCGGCGCATGGGCGGCAGCATCTTCGCCGGCTTCCCCGTGGCCCACTCCGATACCGGCGATTACCTGGTCCGCAACCTCACCGGCATCGATCCGGCCAACGGCTGGATCGCGGTCGGCGAAGTGGTCGAGCCGCGGCGGCCGATCCTGTTCTGCCGCCGCGACCGGGCCGCCGCCGAGGCCGACCTGACCGCCATGGCCGCCCGGGTGCGCGCCCGGGTCTCGCGCATCCGCGGCGCCGTCTACATCTCGTGCCTGGGCCGCGGACCGCACATCTTCGATTCCGCCGACGCCGAGATCGGCCTGGTCCAGGACGCGCTCGGCGACGTGCCGCTGGTCGGCTTCTACGCCAACGGCGAGATCAGCCACGACCGGATCTATGGCTACACGGGCGTGCTGCTGGTCTTTTAGGCATCGCACGCCGCTTGCCGAGCCCGGTGCCGGGTGCTTCTCTTGGCGCAATCACAATAAACCGGGCGAGGGCGGCATGCGCATCGGCGTCCCCAGGGAGGTCAAGGCTCACGAGTACCGCGTCGGGCTGGTGCCCGGCAGCGTGCGCGAGCTGGTTCGCCATGGCCATTCGGTGGTGGTCGAGACCGGCGCCGGCGCCGGCATCGGCTTCGCCGACCAGGCCTATCGCAGCGCGGGCGCCGATATCGCCCAGACGGCGGCCGAGCTGTTCGCCGACGCCGAGCTGGTGGTCAAGGTCAAGGAGCCGCAGCCGCCGGAGGTTGCGCTGCTGCGCGCGGGCCAGGTGCTGTTCACCTATCTGCATCTGGCCGCCGACCGGGCCTTGACCGACGGGCTGGTCGGCTCCGGCGCCGTGTGCATCGCCTACGAGACCGTGACCGACGCCCAGGGCGGCCTGCCGCTGCTGGCGCCCATGAGCGAGGTCGCCGGCCGGATGTCGGTGCAGGTCGGCGCTCATTGCCTGGAGAAGGCCCAGGGCGGGCTGGGCGTGCTGCTGGGCGGCGTGCCCGGGGTGCCGGCGGCCAAGGTCGTGGTGATCGGCGGCGGCGTCGCCGGCACCAATGCGGCGCGGGTGGCGGTCGGCATGGGCGCCGAGGTCACGGTCGTCGACCGCTCCATGCGCCGGCTGCAGGAGCTGGACCTGCAGTTCGGCACCAGTCTGCACACGCTGTTCTCGACCCACGACAATATCGAGAACGAAGTGCTGGGCGCCGATCTGGTGATCGGTTCGGTGCTGGTCCCGGGCGCGGCGGCGCCCAAGCTGGTCAGCCGCGATATGGTGGCGCGCATGCGCCCGGGCTCGGTGATCGTCGATATCGCCATCGACCAGGGCGGCTGCTGCGAGACCAGCCAGCCGACCACCCATGCCAATCCGACCTACAAGGTTGGCGAGGTCGTGCATTATTGCGTGACCAACATGCCGGGTGCGGTCGCCCGCACCTCGACCTTCGCGCTCAACAACGCCACCCTGCCCTATGTCGTGGCCCTGGCCGACAAGGGCTATCGCCGTGCCATCGCCGACGACGCCCATCTCGGCCACGGGCTCAATATCCACTCTGGTGCGGTCACCCATGCCGCGGTGGCCCGCGACCTGGGCCTGCCCTATCGGCCGGTCGAGCAGGCGCTGGCCGGGTAGCCCGGCCGGCGCCCGCCGGCTGCGTCAGGCCAAGCCTTCCGCGGCCAGCGCGGCCTGGACGGCGGGCCGCTGGCCCATCCGCGTCTGGAAGGCCGCGAGCGCGTCAAGCCCGGCGAGATCGACCTTGGCGTGCGGCGCCCACGTCACCGTGGTGAACAGGTAAGGATCGGCGACGCCGAACGTCTCGCCCATCAGATAGGGCGCCGCGGCCAGGCGACGGTCGGCCAGCTCATAGGCACGGCGCACCCGCTGCCGGTAGAGATCGCGGGTCTCGGCGCTGAAGCCGGGCACGAACAGCGGCACGTAGGCCTTGTGGATCTCCGAGGAGATGAAGTTCAAGGCTTCCTGCAGCCGGTAGCGGGCGAAGCTGCCGGCCGGCGGCGCCAGGGTCTTCTCCGGCACCAGGTCGGCGATGTACTGGACGATAGCCGGGCCCTCGGTGAGCCGCTCGCCGTCGTCGAGCTCCAGCATCGGCACGTAGCCCTTGGCGTTGACCGCATAGAAGTCGCTGCCGTCCTCCAGCCGATGGGTGCGGAGGTCGGCCTTGACCAGGGTGAAGGCAAGCCCGGCCTCGCGCAGCGCGATGTGCGGCGACAGCGAACAGGCGCCGGGCGTGTAATACAGTTTCATGGGCGCACCCTTGTCGTCATGACGTGGGTCTTTCCTGCCGCGCAGCGGCGCCCAAGGGAACAGGAATTGGGGAACAGGAATTGGGGAACAGGAATTGCCGATCAGCATCGCGCCATAGACCAGACGGCGAATGGACTGGTAGCGGGGACGGGAATCAGCTAGCCCGGACGCTCGGTCGAACGTGATTCACGGACGAGGCAGGGGCCGCGTGGCGCGCGGTGACGAGCGCCGCTGGGGCCAAGGTCCGGTGTTCACGACCGCCGCCGGCGAGGAAGGGGACGATGGACCAGGACAATGATCCGCCGATCGTCGGCATCGGTGCGTCGGCCGGCGGGGTGCAGGCGCTCCAGGCCTTCTTCGAGACGCTGCCGGTCGAGACCGGCGCTGCCTTCGTGGTGATCGTCCATCTCGATCCCGAGGCGCGCAGCCAGCTGCCCAGCATCCTGGCGGCGCGTACGGCGATGCCGGTGATCCAGGTCGAGGACCGCGTGCGCCTGCTCGCCAACCATGTCTATGTGATCGCCCCGAACCGGCGGCTGCACATCGGCGACCACATGATCTCGGCCCTGCCGTTCGAAGAGCCGCGCGGCCAGCGCGCGCCGATCGACCTGTTCTTCCGGTCGCTGGCCGAGCAGCATGGCGACGGCTTCTCGATCATCCTGACCGGAGCCGGCGCCGACGGCGCGATCGGCGTGCGGGCGATCAAGGAAGCCGGGGGCATCGTGCTGGTCCAGGACCCGCGCGAGGCGGAATATCCCTCGATGCCGCGCAGCGCGATCGCCACCGAGGTCGCCGATTTCGTGCTGCCGGTGCGCGAACTCGCCCGCCGTCTGGTCGATCTGCTGCAGAACCGCGATCAGGTGCTGCCCAACCTGCAGGACAGCGAGGACGAGCTGGTCCGGCGCATCCTGGCGCATGTCCGGGTCCGCACCGGCCATGACTTCGCGCAATACAAGCGCGCGACGGTGCTGCGCCGGATCGCCCGACGAGCCCAGGTATCCCGCAAAGAATCTCTGGCGGAATATTACACTTACCTGCGCGAGAACGTGGAAGAAGTGCAGTCGCTGTTTCGCGACTTCCTGATCTCGGTAACGACCTTCTTCCGCGACCCCCATGCCTTCTCGGCGCTGGGGAGCCAGGTCATCGGCCAGCTGTTCGACGGCAAGGAGGCCGGCGGCGCGGTGCGCGTGTGGGTGCCGGGCTGCGCCACCGGCGAGGAGGCCTACACGATCGGCATGCTGCTGCTCGAGGAGGCGACGCGCCGGGCTCTCAGGCCCGAGATCCAGGTGTTCGGCTCGGACCTCGACGCCGGCGCGCTGGCGATCGCCCGCGAAGGCCGCTTCCCCGAGGCGATCGAGACCGATGTCAGCCAGGACCGGCTGCGCCGCTTCTTCACCAAGGAGGGCGACCATTACCGGGTCAGGCGCGAGCTGCGCGACATCGTGCTGTTCGCCAGCCACAGCCTGCTGCGCGACCCGCCGTTCTCGCGGCTCGACATGATCTCTTGCCGCAATCTGCTGATCTATCTGGACCGCGAGCTGCAGCAGCAGGTCTGCAACACCTTTCACTATGCGCTGCAGCCGGGCGGCTTCCTGTTCCTGGGCTCGTCGGAGAGCGCCGACCAGCAGAACGGCATGTTCCGGGCGATCGACCGTGATGCCCGGATCTACCGGTCGCTGGCGGTCGTCGGCGACAAGCGGCCGGCGCTGCCGCTTCTGCTCGGCACGCACCACCCGGCCGATCATGGGCGCGCGCAGCCGCGCATGCCGGCGCCCGGCGGCGGGGATGCCGCGCTGCACCGCCAGATGCTGGAACGGGTGGCGCCGCCCAGCCTGCTGGTCGACGACAGCCACCGGATCATCCACCTCTCGGAGTCGGCCGGCCGCTACCTGCAGCCGTCGGGCGGCACGATCAGCATCGATGCGGCCGACATGGTGCGCCCGGAGCTGCGCTTCGAGCTGCGGGCCGCCCTGCACCGCGCGTTCGAGCGGGACGAGGCCAGCCTCAGCATGGCCATTCCCGTGCGCTTCAACGGCGCGCCGCATCGCGTGTACATCCAGGTCAAGCCCGTGCTGCAGGACGACGCGACCCGCCATGTGCTGGTCCTGTTCATCGAAGGCGAGACGGTCGAGGCCACGGGCCGGCAGGACGATGATCAGATTGAGGCCGCCGGCCCGGCCGGCGAGGCGATCCGCCAAATGCGGGAGGAGCTGCAGCTGGCCCAGGCCCGCCTGCGCGCGACCCGGGAGGAATCGGAGGCCGCCAACGAGGAGCTGCGCGCCTCCAACGAAGAGCTGCAGTCGATCAACGAGGAGTACCGCTCGACCTCCGAGGAGCTCGAGACCAGCAAGGAGGAGCTGCAGTCGATCAACGAGGAGCTGCAGACCGTCAACAACGAGCTGAAGCTGAAGCTCGAGACAGTGTCGCGGGCCCATAGCGACCTGCAGAACCTTATGGCGGCGACCGATATCGGCACCCTGTTCCTGGATCTGTCGCTGCGGATCAAGCGGTTCACGCCCAGGCTGACCGACCTGTTCAACGTGACCGTCAACGACGAAGGCCGGCCGATCACCGATTTCACCCACCAGCTCGACTATGATGGGCTGGCCGAGCACGCGGCGCTGGTGCTGCGCGACCTGACGCCGATCGAGCATGAGGTGAAGAGCCGTAGCGGGGGCTGGTATCTGGTGCGGATGCGGCCCTATCGGACGATCGACGACAGGATCGATGGCGTGGTCGCCACCTTCGTCGACATCACCGAGCGCCGCCGCGCCGAGGAGGCGCGGCGCGACAGCGAAGAGCGCCTGCGCCACGAGATGCGGCTGATCGACCTGTCACGCTCGCCGATCACGGTGTCCGACCTGGACAGCGGGATCATCCGCTGGAACCGCGGCAGCGAGGCGCTCTACGGCTACCCCGAGAGCGAGGCGCTCGGCCGGCGCATGGAGGCGCTGCTGCAGACCGAGGTGCCCGGCTCGTCCTACGACGACCTGCGTCAGGCCCTGCTGGACGGCGGCAGCTGGAGCGGCGAACTGCGGCAGCGGACCCGCGACGGTCGTGTGCTGACCGTCGAGAGCCAGATCGATCTGGTCACTCTGAGCACGCGCCGGCTGATGCTGGAGAGCACCCGCGATCTGACCGACCGCAAGCGTTGGGAGGGGGAGCAGCGGCTGCTGCTGCACGAGCTGACCCACCGCGTCAAGAACACCCTGGCCGTGGTTCAGTCGATCGCACACCAGACCTGGCGCACCGCCGGCGGCCAAGACAACTTCATCGAGCGCTTCGAAGGCCGCCTGGTCGCGCTCGCGACCGCGCACAAGCTGCTGGTCGACAGCGAATGGACGGGCGCCGAGCTCGGCCGCCTCGCCCACGACCAGCTGCAGCCCTATGTCGGCGTCGACGGCGGACGGTTACGGATGGACGGCGAGCCGATCATCCTGCCGCCCGACCTCGCCACGCCATTCGGCCTGGTGCTGCACGAGCTGGCGACCAACGCCGCCAAATATGGCGCGCTCGCCGGGGACGATGGCTATGTGATCCTTGGCTGGACCCTGGACCGCCAGGTCACGCCGCCCCGCCTGACCGTGGTCTGGAAGGAAGTCGACGGGCCGCCGGTGCTGCCGCCTGATGCGACGAGCTTCGGCAGCATTCTGATCGAGAGGAGCCTGCCGGCGGCGACCGTCAGCCGGGACTTTCCGCCCGAGGGCGTGGTCTGCACCATCCGCATCGACCTGCCCGACGACCCCGCCGGGGTCGACTGGCGACAGCCATAACAAGCTGCAGAGCCACGAACGAGGCTGAGCACACCCTCGCTCAGCCCGGGCGTGCGGGCTTGCTGCCGTTGCTGCCCAGGTGGCTCTCGACCACGCCCTCGGCGGCGTCGAGCGCGGCTTGGGCGGCAGCGGCGGCGGCTTCGCCCGCAGTGGCCTTGACCGCCTCGCCGGTGCTGCGCACGGTCCGGTCGAGGTCGCGGCGGGCGCTGGCGAACCACGCGGCCTCGCGCTCGGTCAGCGGCAGCAGATAGGCGGCGGCGGCGCCCAGCAGCAGGCCGGCGGTGCCCAGGGCCACCGGGTTGCGGGCAAAGCGGTCCCAGCGGCGGCCGCGCGCATCGATGGTATCCGGGCGCCCGGCCCCGGCCAGCCGCGTCGCCGTCTCGGCGGCGCTGCCGACCGCGGCGCTGTCCTCGGCGTCGCCGCGGGCGGCCGCGCTGAACAGCAGCCAGCCGGCGCCGACGCCGATCAGCGCGGCGGGCAGGGGATGGCGGCGCACCAGGTCGATCATGGGGGCGATCCCTGTTTCGGGTCCGGCCACGGCCTTGAGCACGCTGTCGGCGACCTCGCCGACCAGCTGGCGCGGCGCCAGCTTGCGCTCCAGCGCCTCCAGCTTGCGCGTCATGTCCGAGCGGGTGGCCTCGATGTCGTGCTGGATCTGCTCGGGCGTCGATTCGGCCTCGACGATGCTCATGGCAGCTGCTCCTGGGCCCATTCGCGGTCGGCGCGCAGCGTCTCGATGGTTCGCCGCGGCATGAGCTGGGCGAGCCGGAACCGGCGGCGCCCGACCAGCAGCAGGACAACGCCCGCCACCGCCGTCGCGATGCCGACGACCAGAGCGGCCGCCCACGGCGCGATGGCCTGGGACAGCGCCAGCACCGCCGCCGCCAGCAACACGCCCCCGCCCATCAGCGCGACCAGGGCGCCGATGCCCAGCAGGACGGCGCCGGAGGTCAGCCGCGACAGCCCGAGGGTGAACTCGGCGACGGCCAGGTTGACCTCCTTGGACACCAGTGTCGCGAGGTCGTGCGTCAGCTCGCTGAACAGCTCGGCGACCGACCGGTCCTCGGCTGGCGTGGAGGGGGCGGCGGGATCGGGCAGCGGCCGGTCCATCAGAAGGCGCCCTGGGCGCCTGGAGGGGCGCTGCTGCGCAGGAATCGGGCAAGGACGAAGCCCAGCGCGGCCGACGCGGCGACGAACAGGCCCGGCTCGCGCCGGGCGAAGTCGCGGGCATCGCGGGCCAGCGCCTCGATGTCCCGCTCGGCCAGCGAGTGGGCGATGTCGCTGAGGTTGCGGCCGGCCCGATCGGCGGCCGTGGCCGCCAAGCCCAGCTCATGGCGCCGCAGGGCCTCGGCGGTTTCGGTCAGCGCCGCGCCGACATTCTCCAAGGCCTCGGCAGCGCCGACCTTGCGCTGGTCGATGTAGCTGCGGGCATGCCGGCGGACCTTGTCCGCCTGCTCGGCCGCCATGCGCCGGGCTTCCTCGGTCAGGCTCGGCTGATCGGGACTGGGCTCGCGATCCATGGCGGCTCCTCCGGCGGCGGCATTTCGTTCAACGGGCCGGCCGGGGCGCTGTTCCCGTGGGGATGGGGGGACGGACCGCCGGGTGCCTGACGTCCCCATCTCGACGATCTTGGCGTCGATGGGGGCACCTCGGTTGGGACCGGCCCACTGTTCCATTGAGTGGAACAGTGACGGGATTACGGTGACGCTGCATAAAACTAGGTGACGATTACGGTGACGCTGCATAAAACTGAGCGATGGCGCAAAACCGCCCGACTGCGCAAAACTGTGCCGGTCCACGCGGGGCAGACGCACCTCGCATCAGCTGGGCTCGGTTCCATGCTCGGCGCAGGTTCATCCAGCGCCGGCATCCCGGCGGCTGCCCGGATCGGCCGGCGAAGGCAGGCAGCACCCCATGGTTGGCCGTCGCGGCGGTGAACTCAGAGCGGGGGATGAGGAATGGCAGCCAGCAGCTCGCGTGTGTAGGCGTGGCCCGGCTGCTCGAGCAGCGGTCCGGCTGCGCCCTGCTCGACGATTTGGCCCGCCTTCATCACGATCACCCGGTCGCACAGCATCCGCACCACCTCGAGATCGTGCGACACGAACAGGTAGCTGATGCCGAGCTCCGTCTTCAGGTCCTGGAGAAGGTTGAGCACCACCGCCTGGACCGAGACGTCGAGCGCCGCCGTCGGTTCGTCCAGGATCACCAGGTCGGGCTCGAGCGCGATGGCGCGCGCGATGCCGACGCGGGCCTTCTGGCCGCCAGACAGCTGGTGGGGGAAGCGGTCGAGCAGCTCGGCCGGAAACTCGACCAGCCGGGCCAGCTCCTCGCAGCGGGCCCGCAGCCCCAGCGCCCCGCCGCCGTCGCCGAGGCGCAGCAGGGGATCGGCGATGGCCCGCGCCGCGGTGTAGCGGGGATTGAGGCTTTCCGTCGGGTCCTGGAACACCATCTGGATGCGGCGGCGCAGCGGCAGCCGCGCGAAGCTGCGCGCCGGTATCGCCGCAAGGTCCTGGCCGTCAAAGAGAATGGCGCCGCCGGTCGGGTCGAGCAACCGGGCGATCATCATCGAGGTCGTCGACTTGCCGCAGCCCGACTCACCGACCAGCGCCACGGTTTCGCCCCGGTTGATCGAGAAGCCGACCCGGTCGACCGCGCGAAACGGCTCCGGTGGCGCCCTGCGTCCGAGGCCGGCGATCCACCCGCCGGCCACCGGGCGGGGATAGTCCTTGACCAGATCGATGACCTCCAGCAGCCGCTCGCCTGAGGCAACGGCGGCCGGGGCCGGCGGCAGCGCCTCGCCGTCGGGCAGCAGATCGCGCAGCGCGGTGCCGTGGCGGGGCGTCGCCCGCATCAGCTTGCGGGTGTAGGCGTGGGCCGGGGCTTTGAACAGAACGGCGGACGGTGCGGTCTCGACCACCCGGCCGCGCTCCATCACCACCACCCGGTCGCAATAGGCCGCGGCCAAGCCGAGATCGTGCGTGATCAGGATGGTCGACATCCGGCGGTCCCGGGTCAGCTCGACCACCAAGTCCATCACCGCCTTCTGCGTGGTCACGTCGAGGCCGGTGGTCGGTTCGTCGGCGATCAGCAGCCGTGGCTCGCAAGCCAGCGCCAGTGCGATGACAACCCGCTGGCACATGCCGCCCGACAGCTCGAACGGATAGGCCTCATAGCGCTCGGCCGGGCGGGCGATGCGCACCTGCTCCAGCACGTCGATCGCCTTCTGCCGCGCGTTGCGGCGGGTGGCGCGATCGTGCGCGATCAGAACGTCGGCGATTTGGCGCCCGACCTTGCGGATCGGATTCAAGGCCGCCCGGGGGTTTTGGAAGATCATCGAGATCTCACGGCCCCGCAGGTCGCGCGCCTGGGACTCGGGTGCCGCCCCGACGTCGATGCCCGAATACAGGATGCGGCCGCCGGCGATCCGGCCGGCCCGGTCGAGGATGCGCATCACGGCGTACGAGGTGACCGACTTGCCCGAACCGGACTCGCCGACCACCCCGACGGTCTCGCCCCGGCCGACCTGAAAGTCCACCTGCTGCACGGCCCTGACCGGGCCGCGGCGGGTCGCGAATTCGACGGTCAACTCGCGGACGTCGAGCAGCGGCGCGGCCGGGTCCATCTCAGGTCCGCCGCTGCGGGTCGATGATGTCGCGCAAGCCGTCGCCCAGCAGGTTGAAGCAGAAAACCGCGAGCATCAGCGCGAGGCCCGGAAACAGCGCCACCCACCACTGGCCGGCCACGATGAACGCCGTTCCGTCCGCCACCATGATGCCCCAGTCGGCGGTCGGCGGCCGCACGCCCAGCCCGATGAACGACAGGCCGGCGGCGTTGAGGATGGCATAGCCCATGGTCAGCGACATCTGCACCATCATGATCGGCAGGATGTTGGGCAGGATGCTGGTCAACAGGATGCGCGCCTCGCCGTTGCCCGAAAGGCGCGCTGCTTGGACGAAGCCGGCGTTGCGCCGGACGTTGGCCTCGGCGCGGGCGATCCGGGCGTAGAGCGGGAAATTGACGATGGCGGTCGCGATGATGATGTTGGTCACCGAGTTGCCCAGCGCCGCCACGATGCCCATGGCCAGAACGAACAGCGGGAAGGCCATGATCGTGTCGCCGATCCGCCCGACGACCCGGTCCGTCCATCCGCCGAAATAGCCGGCCGCGAGTCCCGCCAGGCCGCCGCCGGCGAAGACCAGCGCCACCGACGCGATGGCGATCGACAGGTCGAGCCGGGTTGCCACCAGCACGCGGCTGAACAGGTCGCGGCCCAGCTGGTCGGTGCCGAACCAGTGGGCGGCGCTGGGCGGCTGCAACTTGACCGCGGTATCGCTGGCCAGCGGATCGTAGGGCGCAACCAGGGGCCCGAAGACCGCGGCGATCAGGATCAGCACGAACAAGGCGAAGGACAGGCCGGTGACCGGGTTCTCCTGGACCACGTAGCGGCCGTGGCGCAGCAGGGCGGCCAGACCCGAGCCGGGCCGCGGCCGCACGTCGGAAATGGCGGTGCTGGTCATCCGTCGATGCTCAGTCTGGGGTCGATCAGCCCATAGGACAGGTCGATCAACAGGTTGAGGGCCATGTAGAGGAGCGCCATGGTCAGCACGAAGCCCTGGACCGGCGCATAGTCCGACGACAGCAGCGCCTCGACCGCGTAGGAGCCGATGCCGGGCCAGGCAAACACCTTCTCGACCAGCACGTTTGCGCCGAGCAGGAACGAGAACACCATGCCGAGCGTGGTGACCACCGGCAGCAGGGCGTTGCGGAAGGCATAGGTCACGATCACGGTGCGCGCCGGCAGGCCGCTGGCCCGGGCCGTGCGCACGAACTCCGAGGCCAGCGCTGCCAGCATCGATGCCCGAGTCATGCGGGTGATGGGCGCCAGCGCGAACAGGCCGAGCGTCAGCGCCGGCAGCCAGATCTGGGACAGGGCGGCGCCGAACGTATCGAGGTCGCCCGCGAGCAGGGCATCGACCAGGAAGAAGCCAGTCACCGTGGCCGGGGCGTCGTGGAAGAGGTCGAGCCGGCCGAGCGGTGCCGACGCCCATCCGAGCAGATAGTAGAAGACGTAGACGAACAGCAGTCCCGAGAAGAACACCGGCAGCGAGACGCCGGCGGTGGCCAGCATCCGACACAGGTGATCGATCCACGAGCCCTGGCGCACCGCCGCCAGCACGCCCAGCGGCACGGCAATCGCCACCGAGGCCAGCAGCCCCAGAAGGGTCAGCTCGGCCGACGCGGCCAAGCGCGATCGGATCTCTGCCAGAACCGGCTGCCCGGTGGACAGCGACGTGCCGAGGTTGCCCTCTGCGAGATTGGCCACGTACTCGACGAACTGCTGGGGCAGCGGCTTGTCGAACCCCAGCTTGCTGCGGATCTGCTCGATCGACTTGGCATCGGCCGTCGGCCCGGCGAAGTAGGCCGCCGGGTCGCCGGGGAGCACTCGGGTCAGCAGGAAGGTCACGATCACCACCCCGACCAGCGTGGGAACCACGGTGGCCAGCCGGCCGGCGATCCGCCGCAGCATGGTCGCCCTACGCCTTGCCCAGGCTGCGATAGTCGAGCTGCCGATGGAACCAGTAGGTGTAGCCGCTGATGTTCTTGCCCATCGCCACGTCGAGATAGGGCTGGAAGAGGGGAATCCGGGGCACCTCGTCGAACGCCCGGTCGATCATGCCGAGCACGGTCTTGTCATAGGCCGGCTTGTCACCGGCCGCCGCGGCCTTGCGGGCGGCGTCGATCAGCGCGTCCATGCCGGCGTCCTGGTAGCTCATGGTGTTGAACACGGCGTTCTGGCCGTGATAGCACCAGAAGAAGAAGTATTCGGGGTAGTCGAGCCAGCCCGAGAAGAAATTGACCAGGAGCGGCATGCTTTTCTTGGCCATTTCGCCGCGCCAGTTGGCGCCCGGAACCTTGTTGATCGTGGTCTTGATGCCGAGCTCGGCGAGGCTCTCCTGGATCAGGACCGCCGTGGGTTCCCCGATCACACCCTGGCTGAGATCCAGCGAAATCGTCGTCTCGATCGGACCGGACACGCCGGATTGGGCCATCAGTGCCTTGGCCTTGGCCATGTCGGTGCTGTAGCCGCTGGCCTGCGGCCAGACCGGCGCGCCGGCCGTGTTGCGGTCGGCGCCGAACAGCGGCCTGGCCTGCCCGAAGGTGATGGCGTCCATGATCTTCTGGTAGGGGATGGCGTAGGCGACCGCCTGGCGCACCAGCTTGTTGTCGAAGGGCTTGGTCTTGACCTGCAGCTCGATGCACCACATGCCGTTGCCGACCGGGTGCGACGCCACGAAGACTTTGCCCGCCTGCTTCAGCTCGGCGAAGTCCTTGGCCGGCAGGTCGAAGGAGATGTCGGCATCGCCCTTCTCGATCAACGCGCGGCGGCTGCCGGCCGAGGGCACCGTGCGCCAGACCACCCGCTGCAGCTTGGGCTTGGGCCCGGATTTCCAGGTTTCGTTGCGGATGTAGGTGACCTGCGTGCCGGGCTCCCACTTGTCGACCTTGTAAGCGCCGCCGCCGGCGATAGTGTTCTTGGTGTACTCCATGCCCCAGGGGTCGGCGGCGGTGGCGTGCTTCTTGACCAGTTCGGAATTCATCACGCACGGCACGATCACCGACAGGTCGGCCATCAGCAGCGCGTCCTTGCGGACAAAGTCGACCCGGAACGTGTGGTCGTCGACCGCCACGAACTGCTCGGGCTTCTCCAGGCTGCCGGCGGCCATCTGAGTCGTCGGGAAGCCACCCACCGTGACGGCGCGATCGAATGACCATTTGACGTCCTTCGCGGTGACCGGCGTGCCGTCGTGGAAGGTGGCGTCCTTGCGCAGCTTGAAGGTGACCGACATGTCGCCGGTGGTCCATTCCTCGGCAAGCTCGGGCACGAACGTCTCTCGATCGAACGACAGGGTCCCGTCGGATTCCTGCTTCTTGCCATAGGCGATCAGCCGGTCGTAGCAGTTCCACGACGCCTCGTATCCCGGCCGGTTGGTGCCGACGCCGTGGATATCGAGGTTATTCGGGCCGTTTTCGCTGATCAGCAACAGCGTCTCGTTGCGCGCGTCGGCCGCTGCAGAGGACCAGATGGCCGGAACGGACAGGGCCGCGGTTGCGGTCACCGCCGTGGCGGACGCTGATTTCAGCAAGTCGCGTCGGTTCATCACGCTCCCTCCTGTCCGTCAGCAGGAGGACGCATATTTCATGCCAATCTGGGTCGCGGGCGACGACCAAGGGCCCGGAGGGGCAGCGAACGCCGGCAGTTCCGCCGTGGACCTTCCGGCGATTGTCAGGCGTATTTGATGATTATTTTGGCGTTGCTGAAGAACAGGGCAACAGGCCGAAGGATGGCCGCGATCAATAGGACAGGTGATAGCTCACGCGGGCCGCGGCGGTGACCAGGATCGAGCGGTGCAGCGGCGTCCGGGCGGCGTCGTAGACGATCTTCTCGACGTCGAAGACCGGCTCGAAGCTGCGGATGCGCAGCCGCTCGGCCTCGCGGTCGCCGGCCGGGCGGGCATTGATGACCCGCCGGGCGTGGCGCGGCTCGGCGCCGTAGACCCGGCGCAGCAGGTCATAGACCGAGACGTCCGGTCCGAGATGGCCGGCCAGGCCGGGAAAGCGGTCGACGGCGAAGAACGCGGTGTCGATGGTCAGCGGCGCCTCGGCGACGGCGAGCAGGCGGACCAGCCGCACCACCGGCGCACCGGCCGGCAGCCCCAGGGCGTCGGCGGTCGCGGCGTCGGCCGGCTCGGCCGGCGCCAGCTCCAGCAGCGTGGTCTGCGGATCCTGGCCGCGCCGGCGCACTGTTTCGGTGAAGCCGTCCAGATTGACCAGCTCCTGGGTCACCTTGGGCGGCCGGACGAAGGTGCCCTTGCCGTGGCGCTTCTCCAGCAGGCCGTCGGCCTCCAGCTCGGCGACGGCGCGCCGGACGGTGATCCGGCTGACGCCATAGGCCTCGCACAGCTGCGGCTCGGCCGGCAGGACATCGCCGGCCGCGTACCGGCCGCCGGCGATGTCCTGTCGGATCCGCTGCATGACCTGGATGTACAGCGGCGTCTCGTCGGTCCGGCTCAGCTCCATGGACCGACGATATCGCCTGGCCTGGTTCAGTAGTCCATCTTCCACATGTAGCGGCGCACCGTCAGCGGATGGCCGCGGTCCTCGGCCAGCCGGACCGCGTAGGCGCGCAGCAGCGGCCCGAACAGCAGCGGCGTCAGGTAGTCGCGGATCTCGGGCGCGGTACCCGTGAGGTCGAAGTCCCGGGCGTCGAGCACGGTCAGGCGCTGCGAGAAGCCCTTGGCGAAGGCCAACGCGCGCTCGTCCTGGGCGCGGGTCTCGCCCAGGCCCATCAGGACGATGAAGGGCACGTCGGTGTCCGTGATCTCGAAGGGCCCGTGGAAATATTCGCCGGCATGGATCGCCTGCGAATGGATCCATTGCATCTCCTGCAGGATGCAGATCGCGAAGGCGTAGGCCGTGCCGTAGTTGGGGCCGCTGGCCATGGTGTAGATCACCGGCTCGCGCTTGTGGCTGGCGCCGAAGGCGCGGATCCGCTCGGCATGGGCCTGCTGCGCGGCGGCCACCGCCGGTCCCAGCGTGTCGAGGGCGCGGACGAAGGCGTCGTGCCTGGGATTGCGCTCGCGCGCCTGAAGGATCCCGAAGACCAGCCGCAGCAGCAGCGCGGCCGCGGAGGTCGGGTCGCCGGCCAGCGGCTGGTGGCTGTTCTGGATCGCATGGTCGACCGCTTGGGCCAGCGGCGCGGCGATGTCGGTGGACAGCGCGATCGTCAGCGCGCCCCGGGCGCGGGCGAAGCGGGCGGCCTCGACCGTCTCGGGCGTCTTGCCCGAATGCGAGGCCAGGATGACCAGGCTGCCGGGGCCGAGCCGCCGGGGCGCCCGCTGCACGAACTCGGCCGCCGTGCAGGTCACCGCAGCCAAGGCCTGGCTCTCGCGGTCCAGGACGAAGCGGGCCGGTTCCATGATCGACAGCGAGCCGCCGCAGGCGACCAGGAACACCTGGGACAGGGCCGGCAGCGCGGCCGCGGCCTCGACCGCGGCTTGGATCTGCTGATCGGGCGTGGGCATCGGAGCACCTATATGACGTTATATGACGTCATATAATGACCCTCGACGGCGCCGCCGTCAATGGCGTCGCCGCGAATATTGGCCGTCACTTGGCGGCTCCTTGCATCAGGCCGCGCAGGAACTGGCGCTGCAGCAGCAGGAACAGGACCAGGACCGGCAGGATCGAGATCACCAGCCCGGCCATCAGCACTGCCCAGTCGGTGCGCAGCGCGCTGGCGAACGCCGACATGCCGACGGTCAGCGGTTT
Organism: uncultured Comamonadaceae bacterium; assembly: GCA_964511405.1. Classification (GTDB taxonomy): domain Bacteria; phylum Pseudomonadota; class Alphaproteobacteria; order Elsterales; family Elsteraceae; genus CAZEFK01. The sequence continues at coordinate 27,687 of CAZEFK010000066.1, forward strand.
CAGGCGGTCGCTTTCGATGAAGGTCAGGGCGAAGATGAACTCGTTCCAGACCCGCATGACCTGGATGAAGGCGACCGACGCCACCACCGGCCGCGACAGCGGCAGGTAGATGCGCCAAAAGATTTCGACCGCCCCGGCGCCGTCGAGGCAGGCGGCCTCGTACAGCTCATGGGGGATGGTCACCATGTGGGCGCGGATCAGGAAGGTGGTGAAGGGCAGCCCGAACGCCACATAGGGCAGCACCAGGGCGGCGTAGCTGTCGTAGATGCCCAGCGCCACCAGCACCTTGAACAGCGGGAACAGGCTGACCTCGGGCGGCAGGATCGAGCCGCCCAGGATGATCAGGTAGAGCGGCCCGCGCCCCGGCACCTTCAGCACCGCCAGGCCGTAGGCCGCCAGCGCCCCCAGCAGCACCAGCAGGACCACGGTGGCCAGAGTGACGGCGACGCTGTTGACCAGGTAGTGCGAGATCCCGAACCGCCAGGCCGCGGCATAGTTCTGCCACTGCCACGCCTCGGGCAGGCCCCAGGTGCGGTCGAACATCTCGTTCGAGGTCTTCAGGGAGTTCAGCACCAGCCACAGCAGCGGATAGAGCGTGGTGGCCGACAGCGCCCAGAACAGCGCCTGGCCGGCGACCGGTGCCAGGCCGATTTGGTGCCGGGAAAGGCGGGCGGCAGTCATCTCACGCCTCGCGCTGCAGCCGGATCTGGACGATGCCGGCGGTGAAGGTGATGACGAAGATCATGGTGGCGATCGCCGAGGCGTAGCCGGCGGTGTCGGTCAGGAACGCCGACCGGTACATGTAGCTGCCCAGGGTCTCGCTGGCGCTGTCCGGGCCGCCCTGGGTCATCACCCACACGATGTCGAACACCTTGTAGGCGCCGAAGACGGTGAGCATGACCAGGACCAGGGTGGTCTCGCGCACCGCCGGCACGGTGATGTGGCGGAACTGCGCCAGCGCGCCGCCGCCGTCGATCGCCATGGCCTCGTAGAGCTCGCGCGGGACGTTGCGGATCGCGACCACGAACAGCAGCAGGATGTAGCCGGTCCACTGCCACTGCGAGACCATGACCACCGCGAAGATCGCGGTGTCCGGTTCGCCCAGCCAGGCATGGGCCAGGCCGTCGAGGCCGAGCGCACCGAGCGCCTGATCGATCGGGCCCATGGACGGGTCGTAGATCAGCTGCCACAGCAGGCCGACCGCGGTCACCGGCAGCAGCGACGGCAGGAACAGGGCAACCCGGAAGAACGCCGCCAGGCGCGGCGCGAACAGGCCGGATTCCAGGATCGCGGCCAGCACCAGGGCGCCCAGCACCTGCACCGCGACCGAGACCACGGCATAGATGGTGTTGTGCCCCAGCGCCGCCCAGAAGACCGGGTCCTTGAGCAGCGACCGATAGTTGCCGAGCCCGACGAACTGCCGGACCGGGTTGATCGAGCTCCAGCGATAGAGGCTCCAGGCCACGTCCTCGATCGCCGGCAGATAGATGAACAGCCCGATCAGGAGCAGGGCGGGCAGCACGAAGGCCAGGTGCCAGGCCGGCCGCCGCCGGATCGCCAGCGGCTGGGCCGGGGCGGCCGGCCGCCGCCGATGGCGCGCGAGCTGCGGCCGCTCTGCTCCGACCGTCATCTCAGCCCTGGCGCTTCACGTCCCGCGCCACCGACCGGACCTTGTCCATGACCTGCTCGGGGGTCATGGTGCCGTTCAGCAGCGCCTGGGCACCGGACAGATAGGCGTCGGCGATCCGCGGGTTCATGTCGGTGTCCAGCCACTCGGCGAGGCCGGGCGCGGCGGCGATCGCCTCGATGCCCGCCACCACCTCGGGCGTGGCGTTGGCGGTCGTGACGGCGCCCTTCACCGCCGCGGTGCGGCCGGTCAGCTTGGTGTAGAGGGCGGCGTTCTCGGGCGCGGTCAGGAAGTTCAGGAACGCCAGCGCTTCCTTGGGATGCTGGGTCTTGGACGAGACCATGAAGCCGTCGGGCGCGCCGGTCAGCAGCCGCTGGTCGCCGCGGCCGTCGGGGAAGCCCGGCAGCGGGAAGAAGCCCCAGCCGTCCTGCGCGAGCTTGGAGTCCTTGATCATCGCGAACTCGACCAACTCCAGGAACATCATGCCGGCGCGGCCGGCGAAGAACGCCCCGCGCGCCACCGCATGCGGCTGGGCGTTCGGCGCCTTGCTGAAATAGCCGTTCTTGTTCAGGTCCTGGAATTCGGTCAGGGCGCGGACATAGCCGGGATCGCGGAACAGCGTGTCCTCGGGCGCGGCCAGGTGGTAGTCGGCCAGCCGCACGTCGCTCGGCACCAGCTTGGCGTTCAGGTCGCCGATATAGTGGGCCGATGGCCATGGCGCCTGGTCGCCGAAGGCGATCGGCGTGACGCCGGCGGCCTTGAGGGTCTTCAGCGCGTCGTGGAACGCGGCCCAGTCCTTGGGCGGCTGCAGCCCGGCCTTGGCGAAGATCGCCTTGTTGTAGACCATGAACTTGGCGTCGGTGTTGATCGGCACGCCCCACAGCTTGCCGTCGTATTGGAAGGGCTTGAGCAGCGAGGCCGGGAAGCGGTCGCGCCAGGTCGGGTCGTCCATCATCGGGGTCAGCGGCAGGGCGCGGCCGCCGGTGATGAACTGCTGGGCGAACACGCCCGACCACGAGAAATAGATGTCCGGGACGGTGCCGCTGGCCATCACCACCCGGATCTTGTCCTTGTAGGGATCGTCGGCGGCGGATTCCTGCGCGATCTTGATATCAGGATGCGAGGCCTCGAACGCCGCCACGGCCTGGTTGAAGAAGGCCATGTTCTGCGGCTCGGGGAACTTGTGCAGGAAGGTCAGCGTGATCGGGTCGGCGGCCCAGGCCGGACTTAAGGCCGGACCCAGGGCCGCGATCGCCAGGAGCGCGCCGGTGGCCAGCGTCTTGCGTGTCATGAGTTTCTCCCTGTCCCTGTTGCTGCTGGGATCTCGTCGGCCGGTTCGGGCCGCCACGGCACGCCATGGCCGTAGGCGCCGCGGTAGGTGCAGGTCTGGGCGGCGCAGCGGGCGCCGGCGGCGAGGGCGTCGGGCACCGCGGCGCCGTCCAGGTGGGCGACCAGGAACGCCGCGATGAAGGCGTCGCCGGCGCCGAGCGTGTCCACGGCGTCGACCGGCACCACGCCCTGCCAGTGGATCCGGCCGTCGGCCAGGGCGACGGCGCCGCGCGGTCCGCGCGTCACCACCACCAGCCGCGGCCCCGATGCGGCCAGGCGCTCGGCCAGCGCCTGGCAGGCCTCGTCGGCGGCCACGGGTGCGGAGGCGAAGGCGATGTCCAGGAGCGGCAGCAGCGCCGGCACCGTCGGCCGGCCGACATGCTCCGACAAATCCATCGACAGAACCGGCGCCGCGCGGCGCAGGCGCGGCAGCTCGGCCTCCAGGTCGCTGTGGATGCTGGTGTGCGCCAGGTCGTGGGCGGCGATGTAGGCCTCGTCCTCGGGGCCCAGCGCGTACTGGGCGCGAACGCCCGGATTGCTGCCCAGGAACACCCGGTCGCCCCGGCGATGGCCGACCCGCGACCAGGCGTTGGCGCCGGGCCGGCGCCGGCAGCGCGAGAGGTCGACGCCTTCGGCGGCCAGGCTGCGATAGAGCAGGTCGCCGCGGGCATCGGTGCCCAGGCAGCCCAGATAGCTGGCGCGGGCGCCGCAGCGGGCCGCCAGGACCGCGACGTTCACGGCATTGCCGCCAGGATATTGCGCGCCCTGGTCGACATAGATGTCGACCGTGTTGTCGCCGATGCCGAGAATCCGGGGCATCAGGGACTCGCGGGGCGGATCGAGGGGTCGGCGGTCATCCCAGCTCCGGTCTATGAGAACGTTCTCAATTCACCAAACAGCGTTGTGAGAACGTTCTCACCAAGAGTGTCCGCATGCTTCATCGGGCTGTCAAGCGGCTTCGGCGGCCGCAGATCGGGTTTGGCGCGGCGGCCGGGTTCGCCTAGGGTCCGGGCGCCATGACGGTTCCCCGCAGCCCCCGCGTGACCATTCCCGACGTCGCCCGCGCCGCCGGCGTGTCGACCGCGACGGCCGGCCGGGCGCTGGGCGGCTATGGCCCGGTGCGCGCCGAGATCCGCGAGAAGGTGCTGGCGGCGGCCCAGCGCCTGAGCTACCGCCCGAACCAGCTGGCGCGCAGCATGGTGACCGGGCGCAGCCACACCCTGGGCGTGGTCGGCGCCGACATCAGCAACCCGTTCTTCGCCGGGGCGATGCGCGGCATCGCCGACGTCGCCCGTGCCGGCGGTTTCGGCGTGATCCTGACCAACAGCGACGAGGACGTGGCGGTCGAGCGCGAGGCCGTTGAGCTGCTGCTGGAGAAGCAGGTCGACGGCCTGATCGTGGCGCCCGCCGACGTCCGCCGCTGCGAGCATGTGGCCGAGGCGGTGGCGCGCGGCACCCCCGTGACCCTGCTCGACCGCCTGGTGCCTGACCTCGCCGCCGATGCCGTGCAGGTCGACAACATCACCGCCAGCCGGGCCGCCGTCGGTCATCTGCTGGCCCTCGGCCATCGGCGCATTGCGATCGTGGCCGAGCTGCGCTCGCCACTGCAGCCCGACATCGCGCGGCTGGCGCGGCTGCTCGACGGCGATCCCGGGCCGCTGTCGCCCAGCGCCGCACGGCTGCTGGGCTATCTCCACGCCCATCGCGATGCCGGCGTCGCGATCGACTTCGCCCTCATCCGCGGCACCGGCCGCTACGACCAGGCCAGCGCCGAGGCCCAGGCCCGAGCGGCCCTGGCCCTGCCGGAGCCGCCCACGGCGCTGTTCACCGCCGACAACGTCATGACCCTGGGCGCCTACACCGCCGTGCGGTCGCTGGGGCTGCCGATTCCCGATGGCCTGTCCTTCGTCGCCTTCGACGACCTGGATTGGATGCCGTTCGTCACCCCGGCGCTGACCGCGGTCGCCCAGCCGGTCTACGACTTGGGCGCCGAGGCCGCCCGGCTGCTGCTGCAGCGGATCCAGGAGCCCGGCCGGCCGCTGGTGCGCCAGCGCCTGCCGGCGCGCTTCGTGGCGCGCCAGTCGACGGCGCCGCCGAGGGGCATGTTACGATAGCCGACGGAAAGGGAGGATCGGCATGACGAGCGAGAAGGTGGCCCTGGTCACGGGGGCGGGCAGCGGCATCGGCCGGCAGGTCGCGCTGGCCCTGGCACGCAACGGCTATGCCGTGGCCCTGGCCGGCCGCCGCCGCGCCGCGCTGGAGGAGACCGCGGCCCTGGCCGGCAGCGCCCGCACGTTGCCCGTGCCGACCGACGTCGGCGATCCGCAGTCGGTCGCGGCGCTGTTCGCCCAGGTCAAAGAGACCTTCGGCCGGCTCGACCTGTTGTTCAACAATGCCGGCACCGGCGCGCCGCCGGTGCCGCTGGAGGACCTGACGGTCGAGCAGTGGCGGACCGTGGTCGACGTCAACCTGAC
>CAZEFK010000067.1:0-32931 GCA_964511405.1 uncultured Comamonadaceae bacterium
CTATGTCGTGCGCTGGATCGACCAGGGCGTCGGCTGCTCGAAGGTGCCCGACATCCACGACGTCGGGCTGATGGAGGACCGGGCCACCCTGCGCATCTCCAGCCAGCATGTCGCCAACTGGCTGCGGCACGGCGTGGTCACCGAGGCCCAGGTCATGGACACGCTCAAGCGCATGGCTGCCGTCGTCGACGGCCAGAACGCCGGCGATCCCCTGTACCGGCCGATGGCGCCCGGGTTCGACGGCCCGGCCTTCCGCGCCGCGTGCGACTTGGTGTTCAAGGGCCGCGAGCAGCCCAACGGCTACACCGAGTTCACCCTCCACGCCTGGCGCCGGCAGGCCAAGGTGCACGGATAGAGCGAGATCCCGCGACATGGCGGGACAGCCCGTTCCGCCATGCGCCGGTGCTCGATCACGCTCGCACTCGGCGGCGCCTGCTCAACATCGGTGAAACGCTTGGCGATCTGATGGACTGACGGAGCGGCGATCAAGGGATAGACCGCGATGCGCGTCAGCATCAGCAGTTGTTCAAACAACACCAAATGGCGGGAACTTCAGCACCACATGGCGGCGGCGTCGCCGCGCGCCCCGGCGTGGCGAGTGAAGTGCTTGCCTCGAAAGGTTCCGGGTGCCTGGCAATCGGAAGTGATCAACGCCGAGTTTAGCCCTGGTGATCCGCCGCTCTCACGATGGGACAGCGATTGGCAATATCATTTCCGCGGGCCTGGATGGAATGTGAGTAATGAATATGAGGCCATCGAATGGTGTGATCTCAAGCCACGGCCACAACGCGATGGAATGAGTCTCGACGAGATCGAGATATTTTGTCGACGCATTGGCTTTGATTTCGAGAGAATTGACGGTTTCATACGGATCTATGGATACCGACGAAGCAGCCAATGAAGGTCGCCGGTGAGGGGACTGATCATACCGGCATGCAACAGTCGCGAGGTTGCACCGGGCGGCAGGATCGGCCATCGTGCCGCCCGCAAATTCGATCGAATTTTAAGGAGCTCGCGATGCTGTTCCGTTCTGCGGCCGTCCTCGCCGCCGGCTTGGCCCTGGCCGGCGCCGCCCATGCCCAGTCCGCGCAGCAGGTTGCCGTCGACGGCTGCGTGTCCGCGGGCGCCCAGCCGAGCTGCCTGATGGTCACCACGGCCGACAGCAAGCAGTTCGACATCTCGGTCGCCGGCCACAAGCCCGAGGCCGGCCGGAGCGTCCACGTGACTGGCATGGCCTCGGACCGCGCCGGCGCCTGTGGCCAGGGCACGCGCCTGGTCGGCCTCACTTGGACCTACACCCGGCAGCAGTGCCCGGCCGCCAAGTAGGATAGGGGCTCAGGCGCCCATCAACGCCTGAGCCTCGGCCCAGAGCTGGCGCACCACCGCGCCGGCGGGCTCGGGGCGGGCCAAACAGGCGGCTTGGCCGGCCCAGGCCTGCATGCGCTTGATATCGCCGGCCTTGCCCGCGGCGGCCCGCATCGCCGCCGTCAGCCCACGCTGGACGGGATAGGGCGCGGCCGGCGGTGCCTCCGGCGCCAGCGCCGCCCGCACATAGTCGGTGGCCAGCGCCCGCCCGGCGCGGCCGCTGAAGGCGCGCGTGAGCCGCGTGTCCTCGGGTGCGGCCCGGCCCAGGGCGTCGGCCCAGGCCGGATGGATCCGCGCCTCCGGGCAGCGCAGCAGGCCGGTGCCGACCTGCACGGCGCTGGCGCCCAGCGCCAGCGCCGCCGCGACGCCGCGGCCGTCGGCAATGCCGCCGGTCGCGACCACCGGCACCGGCACGGCGTCCACCACCGCCGGCAGCAGGGCAAACAGGCCGACCAGCTCGGCCTCGGCCTGGGCCTGGTCGAAGCAGCCGCGATGGCCGCCGGCCTCCATGCCCTGGGCCACGATCACGTCGGCGCCCGCGGCCACGGCGGCCCGGGCCTCGGCGACCGTGGAGATGTTGGCGAACCAGGCGCTGCCCTGGGCCTTCGCCCGGGCGACGAAATCAGGTGGAAACAGGCCCATCACCGACGACACCACGGCCGGACGCGCGGCCAGCAGCGCCTGCAGCTGGGCGTCGAACGCCGGCGGCGTCGCGTCGCCCGCCTCGGGCGGCACCGGCGGTCCCCAGGCCTCGAGGAACTGCCGGACCGCCGCTTCCCGGCCCGCGTCCCGCGGCGGCTTGGGATCGGGAATCCAGATGTTCAGATTGAACGGGCCGGCCGTGCCGGCGCGGACCTCGGCGGCCCAGCCGGCGATCTCGTCGGGCTTCATCAGCAGGGTGCCGCAGGCGCCCATGCCCCCCGCCTCGGCGACGGCGACCGACAGCGACGTCGCGCTGGCCCCGGCCATGGGCGCCAGCAGGATCGGCAGCCGCAGGCCAAAGCGGGCGCAAAACGCCTCGGCGCGGGCGCGGGGAGCCATCGTTCGAGTCTCGGGCGGTCGGGTCTCGGGCGTCGGCATGGGCGGTCCTCCTCGCTGGGTAAGCTGGCGTCTGCAAGCCGCAGCCGCAAACGATCGTTTCGGATAGCGGCGATCGCCGACCGCGATATCCCGGTTGCGCAAAATAGTGGGAGTGCCACCAAAGTGGCCGCCGCGTCCGGTCACGGCATGTTAACAAATTGCCGAGAATATTGCCCAAGAGCGGAGAGCTACCCCGCTGATCGCCGGATGTTACTCCTTTCACGATCGAAGACATCGGTCTTCGAGGGATCATCGACTCATATGATGACCAACATGACCCGACTGCTCGACAAGCGGACGATCCTTTTGGTCGACAGCACCCCCAGCTCGCGGCAGCTGTTGACCGCGATGTTCCGCGACCATGGCTGCCGGACGCTGCACCAGGCACGCAGTGCGCGGGAAGCCATGGATCTGCTGGACGTCACGCGTGGCCTTCTCGATGTCGTGGTGATCGCCGTCGACTTGGCGCCGACCAGCGGCCTGGCACTCCTGAAAGCGGTGCGCAGCGGCCGGACGGCGGGGCTGCCTGGTGTCCCCTGCGTATTATTCCATCCGAGCCCGGACCCGGCGCTGAAGCGCGTGGCGCTCAGCCTCGACGCGGCCTTGTTGTTCGGCTTGCCGGTCTCTGCGCACGCCCTGTGCACCGCGGTCGGGAAGATCGCCGCGAAGCCCAAACCGGTACGGCCGCCGGCCGACTATGCCGAGCTGCCCGTCGACTGGACGCCCGCCGATGTCGTACCGGCGGCCGAGACCGCGGGCGGCCAGACGGCGCGCCAGGCGGCCCTGTTCGAAGCGCGCCAGCGTGCCGAGGCCGCGGAGGAAGAGTGCGCGGCCGCGGCGCTCACCCGCACCACGCGCCTGGTCGCCGACCTCAAAGGCGCGAGCGGCACGATCCTGCTGCGCGCCGGCGAGGTGATCTCGCCCAAGATCGTGGCGCGCCTGCTCGAGCGCGGCAACCTGGACCGGCAGTCGCGGATCCGCGTGCAGCGCGCCGAGCCGGAGCTCGACCAGGCTTCGTAACGACGGGTGTCCGAAGGCGGGCCGTGTAGTGCCAGACGGCCTGTAAGCCGGGTTCTGTCCGCCGACGGCCGAGGCCGCCGGGTGGATGGCCATTCATCTGGGACGCCCGTTGCCGGACGCCTCGCGCGACCAACCCGGGCAGCGACGCGGAAACGCGCCTGCCGGCCGTGGCCGGCGTGCCGCCCCTATTCGGTCTTGCTCCCGGTGGGGTTTACCGTGCCGGTTCCGTTGCCGGTCCCGCGGTGCGCTCTTACCGCACCGTTTCACCCTTGCCCTCCTGCGCTGAAGCGACGGAGGGCATGCCCCCCGAAGCCCCCGGCGAAGGGGGGCGGTTTGTTTTCTGTGGCACTGTCCCTGGGGTCGCCCCCGCCGGGCGTTACCCGGCACCGTGTTTCCGTGGAGCCCGGACTTTCCTCCCTCCTCCGCTGAAGCTTCGGAGGGCGTGCCCCCTGAAGCCCCCGGCGTAGGGGGGCGGCCATCCAGCCGTCTGGCGTGCGTAACCTAGGCAGCCCGGCGCCGATCCGCAACCCGCCCGACACCCGCCGGATCAGCGTTCGGCGATCCAGAACAGGCGCGGGAAGGGCAGCAGGACCTTGCCGTCGGCGCGGCGCGGATAGGCGGCCTCCAGGGCGGCCAGGTACTGGGCATCGAACGCCGGGCGGTCGGCCGGGTCGAGCGCCTGCAGGAACGGCCGCAGCCCGGTGCCGCGCACGAACTCCAGGATGCCGTGGGCATCGGCCAGGACATGGAAATAGATCGTCCGCCACACCGTCACGGCGCGGGCGTGGGGCACCAGGGCGTCATAGACCTCGGCCGGGCTCAGCACCGGCCGGTCGGTGCGCACGCCGGCCAGCTGCGCGGCCCAGGGCCCCTCGGCGGCGACCCGGCGCATCAGGGCATGGGTCGGCTCGTCGAAATTGTCCGGCACCTGGGCCGCGAACACGCCGCCCGGGTTGAGCTGCGCCATCAGGTGCGGCAGCCGCGCGCCGTAGCCCGGCACCCACTGCAGCACGGCGTTGCAGAAGATCACGTCGAGGGGCGTCGCGGACGTCCAGGTCGCGACGTCGCCTTGCGTGAAGCGCAGGGCCGGCAGCACCGCCTGCGCCTCGGCCAGCATTTCGGGCGAGCTGTCGAGCCCGGCGAGGTCGGCGTCCGGCCAGCGCGCGGCCAGCAGGGCGGTGCTGTTGCCCGGGCCGCAGCCCAGGTCGACGACGCGCGAGGGCCGGTCGAGGGCGATGCGCGCCAGCAGATCGATCGCGGCCTGGGTGCGCTCGCCCGCGAACTTCAGATATTGCCGCGGATCCCAGATGACCATGGCTGCCTGCTCCTACAGGATGTGGATCTCTTCGTGCGTCAGCATCAGCGCGGCGCCATGCGCAGGGCGCCGTCGAGCCGGATGGTCTCGCCGTTCAGCATCGGGTTCTCGACGATGTGGCGGACCAGAGCGGCGTATTCGGACGGCTGGCCCAGCCGCGCCGGAAACGGGATCGAGGCGCCCAGCGAGGCCTGGGCGTCCTCGGGCAGGCTGGCCAGCATGGGGGTCATGAACAGGCCGGGGGCGATGCAGTTGACCCGGATGCCGAAGCTCGCGAATTCGCGGGCCAGGGGTAGGGTCATCGCGGCGACGCCGCCCTTGGAGGCGGCGTAGGCGGGCTGGCCGATCTGCCCGTCGAAGGCGGCGATCGAGGCGGTGCTGACGATCACGCCGCGCTCGCCGCCGTCCAGGGGTTCGAGCTGCATCATGCGATGCGCGGCGAGACGGATCAGGTTGAAGCTGCCGATCAGGTTGACCGCGACGACGCGCTCGAAGGCGCCAAGGTCCAGCGGGCCGTTCCGGCCGACGGCGCGGCCCGGGGTGCCGACGCCGGCGCAGTTGACCAGGATGCGGGCCGGGCCGATCGCATCGGCGACGGCGGCGACCGCGGCTTCGGCCGACTCCGCCGAGGTCACGTCGCAGGCTTGGCCGACCGCCCCGATCTCGGCCGCCGCGGCGGCGACCCGCTCGGCCCCGAGATCCAGGATGGCGACGCGAGCGCCGCCCGCGACCAGGGTTTGGGCGGTGGCGCGGCCAAGGCCCGAGGCCCCGCCGGTGACCAGGGCCGAGAGACCGGCAAGCTGCATGGGAGCCGCTCCAGGTTGGGACGGCGGCAGCCTATCCAGCTTTCGCCGCTGCCGGCAACCCGGGGCCGCCCGCTACCCGGTGATCTGATGGACGGCCGGACGCAGGGGCGGCAGCTCGCCCCGATGCGCGGCGATGCCGAGCTGCAGGCTTTGCGCGATCATCTGCGCCTTGGCGCCGAACAGGGCGGCCGCATCGGGCGGGCAGATCTCAGCCACAGTCTCGCCGAACAGGCGCAGCCACCGGCCGAACTGGTCGGGGCCGAGGCCGCCCTGCGGGCCACTCAAGCGGATATGGACCGCCATGGGGGTGCCATGGAACCGGCCCGACATCAGCAGCACGGACGACCAGAAATCGCACATCTTTGCCAGATGGGCGTCCCAATCATCGATGGCGCCCAGGAAGATCGGCCCGAGGATCGGATCCGTCCGGATCCGGCCGTAGAAGGCGTGCACGACCTCGGCGATCATGGCTTCGGTGACGCCGACGGCGACGCCGGGTCCCAGGCGCAGGCTGTCAGGCTTCATGGGCAGGGGGCTCCTTGGTTGGCGGCCGGCCGTTCGGATAAGATATATCGGCGGTGCATCTATGTTGGCGAGCCAAAAGATGCAAGAAGTATGCTTCTTTTTCCGGCCCTGCTAAGGTCCGCCCGCCGATGCGACTGACCACCTTCACCGACTATGCGCTGCGCGTCCTGATGTATGCCGCCGCGCAGGACGGTCGGCTCATCACCATCGAAGAGACGGCGCAGCTCTACGGGATTTCCCGCGCCCACCTGATGAAGGTGGTCAATCAGCTGACCAGGGCCGGTTATCTCAAGGCGGTCAGGGGCCGGTCGGGGGGATTGTCGCTCGGCATGCGCCCCGAGCGGATCCGGCTTGGCGACATCGCACGCGCCACCGAGCCTGATTTCGCCCTGGTCGAGTGCTTCGGATCGGACGACCGCTGCCTGATCGCGCCGCGCTGCCGTCTGCGGGGCGTGCTCGACGCGGCGCTGTCAGCCTTCCTGCAGGTCCTCGACGCCCACACCCTGGCCGACGTTCTGCTGGCGCCCGAGGATTTCGGGATCGCCAGGAGACACGCTCCTAAGGCAGCAGCGTCCAGGCACCCTTCTGAAGCTTGACCATCACCCGGGCCCGCTCTTCGACGCCGAACACGCTCGCCGGAGTGAACGTATAGACGCCGTGGGTCCCGACCACGTCCTTGGTGCTGAACAGGGCCTGGCGCAGAGCGGTGCGGAAGGCCGGCGTGCCGGGCTGGGCGGTGGCCAGCGCGCGCTGGGCGGCGTCGGTGAACACCAGCCAGCCGTCGAAGGAATAGGCCGAGAAGGCGTCGGTGGTGGGCGCGCCGTTGGCTTTCTGGTAGGCGGCGCGGAAGGCCAGGCCCTTCGCCTTCAGCGGGTTGGAGTCGGGCAGCTGCTCGGCGACGATGACCGGGCCGGTCGGCGCCAGCACGCCCTCGACGGCCGCGCCGCCAACCCGGATGAAGTCCGGGTTGATCAGGGCGTGGGTGCCGTAGATCGGGCCGGTGAAGCCGCGCTCGCGCAGCGCGATGAAGGGCAGGGCGCCGGGCGTGCCGGAGCCGCCGGTCATCACCGCATCGGGCCGGGCCGCCACGATCTTCAGCGCCTGGGCGGTGACGCTGGTGTCGGGGCGGGCATAGCGCTCGTTGGTGACGACCTGGAGGCCGGCGGCCGGCGCCGACTTCATCAGGGAATCGTAGACCAGGTCGCCCCAGGCGTCGGAGAAGCCGATATAGGCGATCCGCTTGGCGCCGCTCTGCTTGATCCGGTCGACCACGGCGGACACCATCAGCGCCGGCGGCTGCGGGATCGACAGCGTCCACGGCTCGCCGCTGCCGGCCGGCGGCTGCGGGATCGGCGAGATCGCGATCATCGGCACCTTCTGCTCGGCGGCGACTGCGGCCATGGCGACCGTGCCGGGCGAGCCCGAGGTGCCGATCAGGACGTCGACCTTGTCCTCCTCGATCAGCTTGCGGGCGAGCCGGCTCGAGGCCGAGGGGTCGGAGGCGTCGTCGAGCTGCACCACCCGGATCTTCTGGTCCTTGACCATGTCGCGGTAGGCCTGCGCGGCGGCGATGCCCTTGGCATAGGGGATGCCGATCGAAGCGCCGGGGCCGGTCGAGCCGGTGACGAAGCCGACGACGATCTCGGCCCGCGCCGGGCCGGCCAGCAAGGCGGCGCTCAGCGCCGCCACGGTGAAGACGTGCCGCATGCCCGGATCTCCTCTTCTCACAAGCCTTTGGGGTGGGTCAGGAATTCCTCGACGACCTCGGCCGGCACCTTGGAATAGTCGCCGACCCGGCTGACACCGAGGCCGTTCAGGCGCCGCAGCTTGACCGCCAGCTCGGCCATCTTGACGACGATCGGGATGCCGTTCAGCACCGGCGCGCCGTCGACCGCGTGGCCGCGCCGGTCGGCAAACAGCAGCATCGGAATGCCGCCGCCGGGGATCAGCAGCTCGGCGCCGCCGGCCACCAGGGGCCGCGCCTGGGCCGCGAACAGGTCGGCGACCTCGTCGGCCTGGGCCTCGGACTCGTAGGCGCGCAGGATCTGGCCGGGCTCGAAGGTCAGGGCGTGGACGCCGGTCACCCGCCGCTCCAGGCCATAGCGCACGATCTGGTGCCGGATCATCGGGATGAAGCGCGGGTTGATCGTGACCACGCCGGCGTGGTCGGCAAGCTGGCAGCCATAGAGCATGGTCGCCTCGCCCAGCCCCAGCACCGGGATGTCGACCGCCGCGCGCGCCTCCAGCAACCCGGAGTCCTGGAAATGGCCCAGGACCACGGCGTCATAGCCCTGGCGCTCGGCCATGACGGTGTTGCAGACCGCCTCGCGCGCGCAGCGCAGCTCGACCAGGGCATGGGCGTAGGAGTCGTAGGGCGTGATGCCGTGGACGTCGACCGTCGTGCCGGGCTCGACCACGTCAGACAAGTAGCGGCGCAGGCGGCCCCAGTAGGGTCCGGCATGGGCCTCGTCGACATAGCTTTGGTACCAGATGCGGATGGGCGTCATGGCCACCGTCCACAAACCGCTTGCAATGCGATAATTTCATACATGAAATATCTCCGGCTGCAACTGCGGACGCGAGTGTCAAACGATGATTCCTGACATGAGCCTCCCTTGCTCAGGGGTCGATGCCGCCGAATTCGCCGTGGTGGCCGGACAGGATGGTGCTCGCCTGATCGTACAGGCCGGCCATCACGTGCAGCACGACGCTCGCCTGCTGGATCGCATCGGTGGTGCCGCTGAGGCCGCCGGCCAGGCGCAGCAGGGTGTCGCGCCGGCGCTGATGGTAGGCCGCGACCAGGCCCTCGCCGGCGGCCGACGGCCGGTAGGTCGTGAGCCGGCGCGAGGCGCCGCCGACCTTCTCGATCAGCCCCAGCGCCGTCAGCTTCTTGAGGCCGTACTGAAGGTTGGCCAGGTCGTCGCGGTGCAGCAGCCGGGCGATCTCGCTCAGGCCCTTGGGGCTGCGGTTCAGGTGGATGACGTGCAGGATCGAGGCCTCGGTGCCGGTCAGGGACTCCGCCCCGGGCAGCGCCGCCAGGCAGTCGCGGCGCCAGCGCGCGAAGGCCGAGCCCAGATGCCAGGCCGCGTACTCGAAGGCATTGACCGCGCGCTCCAGCGGCGCGAGCGACGCAGCATCGTCGGCCGGCGGGGCATCTTGGATTTTGGTGCTCACGATTATCCTTTCGGATCGCCGATTTCATACGGAAGATTCTTATATGAAACCGACGATCGCGAGGTCCAGGCATGACCGGTGAAATCGCCGCCATCCTGGCCGTGGACGGCTTGGCCAACGGCTCGATCTATCTGCTGGCCGGGCTTGGGCTGGTGCTGGTGTTTTCGGTCACCCGGGTGATCTTCGTGCCGTTCGGCGACATCGCCGCTTTCGCGGCCCTGACATTGGGCGCGCTGCAGGCCGGCCAACGCCCGGGGACGCTGTGGCTGCTGGCGCTGCTGGCCGGGCTCGCTGGTGCGGTCGAGGCCGCGGCCTGCTTGCGCCGGGGCGACGCTGGTGCCGCCGGCCGCGGTCTTCTGCTCTACGGCGTGCTGCCGCTGGCGCCGGCGGCGGTGCTGCTGGGCCTGGGCCCGGACCGGCTGGGCCCGGCGCTGCAGATCGCGGCGGCGCTGGCGGTGGCGGTGCCCATGGGGCCGCTGCTCAACCGCATCGCCTTCCAGCCGATCGCCGACGCCTCGGTCCTGGTGCTCCTGATCGTGGCGCTGGCGCTGCATTTCGCGCTGGCCGGCCTGGGCCTGGTGTGCTTCGGCGCCGAAGGCTACCGGACCCGGCCGCTGCTGGACGGCATGATCGAGGTCGGCGGCGTGCCGGTCTCGGGCCAGGTCTGCCTGATGGTGCTGGCCGCCGCCTTGCTCAGCCTGTTGCTGGCCCTGTTCTTCGAGCGCTCGATCGCAGGCAAGGCGCTGCGCGCGACCGCGGTCAACCGCGTCGGCGCGCGGCTGGCCGGCATCCGGCCCGGGCGCACCGCGGCGACCGCCTACCTGCTGGCCGCGGCGCTGGCCGGGGTCGCCGGGATCCTGATCGGGCCGATCGCCACGATCTACTACGATTCGGGCTTCATCATCGGGCTCAAGGCTTTTGTCGGCGCGATCATCGGCGGCCTGGTCAGCTATCCGGTGACCGCGGCGGGCGCCGTGCTGGTCGGCATGCTGGAGAGCTTCGCCTCGTTCTGGTCCTCGGCGCTCAAGGAGATCGTGGTGTTCAGCCTGCTGATCCCGGTGCTGCTGGTGCGCTCCCTGGCGTCGCCCGAGGCCGAGGACGAAGCCGCGGAGGAGCTGGAATGACCGCGCTCCGCCGGGCCGCGCTGGCGGCGGTGGTCCTGGCCGTGGCGGCAGTGCCGCTGTGGTCCGGGGCGTTCGCGGTCACGCTGCTGAGCTATGTCGGGATCTATGCGCTGCCGACCCTGGGTCTGGTGCTGCTGACCGGGGTCGGCGGCCTGACCTCGTTCGGCCAGGCGGCGTTCGTCGGCATCGCCGCCTACACGACCGCCTGGGCGACCACCGCCGGCGGCCTGTCGCCCTGGGTCGGGCTGGCCCTGGCGCTGGTGGCGACGGGCCTCGCCGCCGCCGCCATCGGCGCCGTCACCTTGCGCCTGGGCGGCCATTTCCTGCCGCTCAGCACCATCGCCTGGGGCATCTCGATCTATTACCTGTTCGGCAACCTGGACGTGCTCGGGCGGTTCGGCGGGCTGTCGGGCATCCCGGCGATCAGCCTGTTCGGCCTATCGCTGCTGGACGGCCGGCGCATGTACTGGCTGATCTGGGCGATGGTCGGGCTGTCGGTCCGGCTGGTGGTCAACCTGCTCGACTCGCGCCAGGGGCGGGCGATCCGGTCCCTGCGCGGCGGCTCGGTGCTGCTGGCCAGCGTCGGCATCGATGCCGTGCGCGTCAGGCTCACCGCCTTCGTGCTGGCGGCACTGCTGGCCGGGCTGTCGGGCTGGCTCTATGCGCATCTCAGCCGCTTCGTCAGTCCGGCGCCGTTCGACGTGCAGCCCGGCATCGAGTACCTGCTGATGGCCATGGTCGGCGGCGCCGGCCATGTCGCGGGCGCCCTGGTCGGGGCCGCCGTGATCACGCTGGCCAAGGACGGGCTGCAGGACCTGCTGCCGCACCTGACCGCCAATCCGGCGCCGTTCGAGAGCGTCGTCTTCGCCGGGCTGCTGATCCTGCTGATGCAGCATGCCCGCGGCGGCATCGTCGGGCTGCTGCTGCGCCGCCTGCCGCGGCCGCAGCCGGCGCCGGTATCCGCGGCGGCACCCCTGCCGCGGCGCGACCTGCCGGCCCGCGGCACGCCGATCCTGGCCGTCGATGCCGCCGAGAAGCGCTTCGGCGGCCTGGTTGCGGTCAACCAGGTCAGCTTCGACGTGCGGGCCGGCGAGATCGTCGGGCTGATCGGGCCCAACGGCGCCGGCAAGAGCACCATGTTCAACCTGCTGACCGGCGCCTTGCGCGTGACCGGGGGGCGGGTGCGCATCCTGGGCCGCGAGGCGCACCGCCTGCCCCAGCGCCGGATCGCGGCGCTGGGCGTCGCCCGCACCTTCCAGCATGTCAAGCTCCGGCCCGGCATGACGCTGCTGGAGAATGTGGCGCTGGGCACGTATCTGCGCACCTCGGCCGGCGTCCTGCGCGCGGCGCTGCGGCTCGACCGCGCCGAAGAGCGCCGGGCACTGGCCGAGGCGCAGCGCCAGCTCGACCGCGTCGGCCTGGGCGGCCGCGCCCACGAGCCGGCCGGGACCCTGCCGCTGGGCAGCCAGCGCATCCTGGAGGTGGCGCGCGCGCTGGCATCGGACCCGGTCATGGTGCTGCTGGACGAGCCCGCGGCCGGCTTGCGCCAGCTGGAGAAGCAGGCCCTGGCCCAGCTGCTGGCGCGGCTGCGCGACGAAGGCGTCACGATCCTGATCGTCGAACACGACATGAGCTTCGTCATGGGCCTGGTCGACCGGCTGGTGGTCATGGAGTTCGGCGCCAAACTGGTCGAAGGCGAGCCGGCTGCAGTGCGCGCCGACACCCGGGTCCAGGACGCCTATCTGGGTGGCGTCGCGTGACCGTGATGCTGGACATCGCCGGCCTGGAGGTCGGGTACGGCAAGATCGCCGCCGTGCGCGACCTGTCGCTGTCGCTCGAGGCCGGCCAGATCGTGGCGGTGATCGGCCCCAACGGCGCCGGCAAGACGACGCTGCTGTCGGCGGCCATGGGCCTGTTGCCCTGGACCGGCCGCATGACCTTCGACGGCCAGGACCTGGCCGCGCTCGATGTCGAGGACCGGGTCGAGCGGGGCGTCTGCCTGGTGCCGGAGCGGCGCGAGCTGTTCGGCCGGATGCCGGTATCCGACAACCTGCTGCTGGGCGCCTATCCGCACCGGCGCGACGGCGCCGCGGTCCGGCGCGGCCTGGACGAGGTCTATGGCCGCTTTCCCCGCCTGGCCGAGCGCCGCGCCCAGCGCGCCGACACGCTGTCGGGCGGCGAGCGCCAGATGCTGGCGGTCGGCCGCGCGCTGATGGCGCGGCCGCGCCTGCTGATGCTGGACGAGCCGAGCCTGGGCCTGGCGCCCCTGATGGTGCGCGAGATCCTGCGCATCGTGGCCGAGCTGCGCCGGTCGGGCGTGTCGATCCTGCTGGTCGAGCAGAATGCGCGGGCCGCGCTTGAGATCGCCGATTACGGCTATGTGCTGGAAACCGGCTCGCTGACCGTCCAGGGGCCGGCGGCCGAGCTGCTGGACGACCCGAGGGTCCGCGCGACCTATCTGGGCGGGGGCACCGCATGACATCCTGGACAGGCTATGACGGCGTCGCGGTCGCGGTGCCGGTCACGGTGCCCTATGTGCGCTATTCGATCCGCGCCGCGCACTGGTTCCTGGCGAAAGCGCTGAAGCAGCTCTGCGACGGCGCCGGCATCGACAAATCAGCCATCGACGGGCTGTGCGTCGGCAGCTTCACCCTGGCGCCCGACACCGCGGTCGGCCTGACCCAGCATCTGGGCCTGTCGCCGCGCTGGCTGGACCATGTGCCCATGGGCGGGGCCGCCGCGGTCGTCAGCCTGCGCCGGGCGGCGCGGGCGGTGCAGGCCGGCGACGCCGAGATCGTGGCCTGCCTGGCCGGCGACACCAATCATGTCGACAGCTTCCGGCAGAACACCTCCAGCTTCAGCCGCTTCGCCCAGGACGCCGTCTATCCCTACGGCGCCGGCGGGCCCAACGCCAGCTTCGCGCTGCTGACCGCCTATTACATGCGCACCTATGGCGCGACCGCAGCGGACTTCGGCAAGCTGTGCGTCGCCCAGCGCCGCAACGCCCAGGCCTATCCCCTGGCGCTCATGCGCAAGCCCTTGACCCTGGAGGACTATCTGGCGGCGCGCCCGATCGCCGACCCCTTGCGCCTGTTCGACTGCGTCATGCCCTGCGCCGGCGCCGAGGCGGTCCTGGTGCTGAGCGAGGCGCGCGCGCGCCAGCTGGGCCTGCGCTACGCCCGCCTCAAGGGCGCGGTCGAACGCCACAACGCCTTCGCCGACGATCCCATCCAGCATCGCGGCGGCTGGGTGCTGGAGCGCGAGCGGCTGTACGGCCAGGCCGGGGTCGGGCCGGAGGACATCGACCTGGTCGAGCTCTATGACGACTATCCGGTGATCAGCCTGATGCAGATCGAGGATCTGGGCTTCTGCGCCAAGGGCGAGGGGCCCGATTTCATCCGCCGCAACAGCTTCGAGGTCGGCGGCTCGTTCCCGGTCAACACCTCGGGCGGCCAGCTCTCGGTCGGCCAGGCCGGCGCCGCGGGCGGCACCCTGGGGCTGGTCGAGGCCGTGCGTCAGGTCACCGGCCAGGCGCTGGGCGCCCGGGTCGAGGGGGCCCGCCATGCCCTGGCCTCGGGGTTCGGCATGATCAATTTCGATCGCGGCCTGTGCACCGGCGCCGCGATCCTGGCTGCCGCGTGACGGAGCGCCCATGACCAAGCCGCGCCGCAAGAACCCGATCCTGCGCAGCCGGGCACCGACGCTGCCGCCCGACCGGCGCAGCCGCACCGCCCTGGGCCTGACCCGCGCCGCCGCCCTGGGCCGGTTCGAGCTGCAGCGCTGCCCGGCCTGCGGCGCCGTGCAATATCCGCCGCGCGAGGCCTGCCACCGCTGCCTGGCGACGGAGCTCGCGTGGCAGCCGATGTCGGGCGGCGGTGAGCTGCTGAGCGAGACCCTGCAGCATCATTCCCAGGAGCTGTTCTTCCGCGAGCGCGGGCCGGTGCGGCTGGGCCTGATCCGGCTGGACGAGGGCGCCACGGTGCTGGCGCACCTGGCCCGCGACTGCCCGCCCGCACCGGGGCGCGTCACGGTGCGGGCGGCCCTCGACCGCGCCGGGCAGGCGGTGCTGGTGGCCGGGCCCGAAGGCGCCAGGGCCGGGCTGGCCGACGACCCGGCGCTGCGCGAGATGACCGGCGACCCGCGCGGCCGCAAGGCGCTGGTGACCGACGCCAAGTCGCCGGTCGGCCAAGCTATGGTGCGGGCCCTGGTCGAGGCCGGCGCCGAGCTGGTGTGGGCCGGCCAGTGCGAGCCATGGAAGCAGCCGCCCGGCTGGCCCGAGACGGCGGCGCTGCCGCGGGTGACCCCGGTGCCGCTCGACGTCACCGACAGCCGGTCGGTCGAGACCCTGGCCGGCGAGGTCGGCTTCAAGGTCGACATTCTGGTCAACACCGCGCAGCACCACCGCAGCCACGGCCTGTTCGGCCGCGCCGGCCTGGAGACCGCCCAGGCCGAGATCGAGGTCAACTATCTGGGGCTGCTGCGCCTGGCCAAGGCCTTCGGCCCGGTGCTGCAGGCGCGCGGCGCCGATGGCGCCAACAGCGCGGTCGCGTGGGTCAACATCCTGTCGGTGCACGCGCTGTCGAACCTGCCGTCGGAGGCGACCTATTCGGCGTCGCTGGCCGCCGCCCTGTCGGCGGCGCAGGCGCTGCGCGCCGAACTGCGCCGCGGCGGCGTGCGGGTACTGAACGTCTTCCCGGGACCGATCGACGATCCCTGGAACCAGCTGATCCTGCCGCCCAAGCTGGCGCCCGCGACGCTGGCCCGGGCGGTGGTCGCGGCCTTGGGCGACAGCGTCGAGGACCTGTTCCCGGGCGACGTCGCCCAGGAATGGCTGGCGCGCTGGCGCGACAACCCCAAGGCCCTGGAACGGGAGCTCGGCCAATGACCATCGCCGCCCTGACGGCCGCCCTGGGCTCGGGCGCGGTGCGCCTGGTCGACCTGACCCAGACGCTGTCGCCCGACTTCCCGAACATCACCCTGCCGCCGGAGCTGGGCCAGAACCGGCCGTTCCGGATGGAGGAGATCTCCCGCTACGACGAGCGCGGCGGCGCCTGGTACTGGAACAACCTGTCGTTCGGCGAGCACACCGGGACCCATTTCGACGCGCCGATCCACTGGGTCTCGGGCCGTGACCGGCCCAACGGCAGCACCGACACCATCCCGGTGGAGCATTTCATTGCGCCGGCCGCGGTGATCGACTGCTCGGCCGAAGCCGCCGCCGACGCCGACTTCCTGCTGACCGTGCCGTTCATCCAGGCCTGGGAGGCGCGCCACGGCCGCATTGCCGCCGGCAGCTGGGTGCTGATGCGCACCGACTGGTCGAAGCGCAGCGACCCCGCCGCCTACCAGAACTACGATGCCGAGGGCCAGCACACGCCCGGCCCCGACCCCGACGCGGTGCGCTTCCTGGTGACCGAGCGCGACGTGCTGGGTTTCGGCACCGAAACCATCGGCACCGACGCCGGGCAAGCCGCCCATTTCACGCCGCCCTATCCCTGCCACTACTACATGCACGGCGCCGGCAAGTACGGCCTGCAATGCCTGGCCAATCTGGACCAGCTGCCGCCGACCGGCGCGCTGATCCTGGCCGCGCCGCTCAAGATCCTGCGCGGCAGCGGCAGCCCGCTGCGCGTGCTGGCGCTGGTGCCGGGGGCGGGCAATTAGCTCGCGGCCGGCCGTCCGTCGCCGCCCAAGGCCAAGCGGAGCCCCAGCCCGACCATCACGGCGCCGGTGAACCGCTTCTGCCAGACGATCAGGTGCGGGCGCCGGGCGATCCATTGCCCCAATCCGCCAGCGCCAATGGCGACGGTGCCCGATATCGCGAAGCCTGAGAGCTTCTGCATCGTCCCGAGGGCCACGAGCTGTGCCGTCACGGACCAGTTGCTGCTCGGGTCGACGAATTGCGGAAGAAAGGCCAGCATGAACACCAGGACCTTGGGATTGGTGAGATTGCTGATCACGCCCACGCGGACCGCCCGCCAGTCCGAGACCGGCTGTGCGGCAACCATGGGGTCCACGGCTGTGCGGGCGCGGACGATCAGCTTGATGCCCACCCAGATCAGATAGGCGGCGCCGATCAAGCGCAGCAGGTTGAAGGCGACCGGCGACGCGGCGACCAGGGACGAGACGCCGAGAGCGAGCAGCGGGAGCTGGACGAACCCGGCCAGCAAGATGCCCAAGGCGGTCAGGACTGCGACACGTCGGCCTTGGCCGATGCCCCGACTGATGATGAGCAGCATGTCAGGTCCCGGAGAGACCTGAAGCGCTATCATCGCCAGGAAGAACGGCACCAGCGCCGCGAGATCGACCATATTCGTGCCTTTCGCAAATCAAGACCGGCCAGCCCGTCACGGCGGCCGTGCATAGCGGATCCCGCGCGCGGCACGGTGGCCTTCTTTACAAGATGTGTCATACCAGACGGTACGCTTTCAGTGCGCAGGTGGGACGCCCAAACGCGCCATGACCGGACGGTGGATTGCGACTGCCCTGCTGGGCTTGGCTCTGGCCGTGTGTGTCCGGCCTGCGAGCGCAGAAATCCCCGCCAGCCGCTTGTCGGCCGACGATCCGTTCTTCGGCCGGATGGTAAAGGCGGCGGAGGCTGGCGATATCCGCGCAGAATATCTTCTTGGGCAAGTCTTGGAGCGCGGCGTCTTGGTCGCGAAGGATCCGACCGCCGCCAAATCCTGGTACGAAAAGGCGGCCGAGGGCGGCCATCCGCTGGCGCAGTTCGACCTCGGCCGCTTGTACGATGCTGGCCTCGGTACGCCCGTCGACAAGCAGCAGGCGCTCGCCTGGTATTGGAAGGCGGCGGAGCAAGGCGTTCCTGAGGCGCGTACCAAGATCGGCGAGAGGTACGAAAGCGGACAGGACCTGGAGAAAAGCTATGAGCAGGCGGCTACATGGTACCGGCAGGCGGCCGACAAAGGTGAACCGGCAGCGCGGCGCCACCTGGGGCACCTGTACCGCCTCGGCCTGGGCGTGCCCAAGGACGACGTCGAATCGATCAAATGGTACGGGCTGGGCGCGATAAAAGAAGATCCGGAAGCACAATATTACCTGGGTCTTGCCTATTTCGACGGCCGAGGGATCGCGCCGAACCTGTCGTCGGCGTTCCGCTGGTTCAAGAAGAGCGCCGATGAGGGGTACGGAAAGGCGCAGACCAAGATGGGGGAATTCTACGAGATGGGCTGGGAGGTCCCGGTCAATCTCGTCCTTGCCCAAGTTTGGTATCGGCGGGGCGCGGCGAACGGCGATCCCGACGCGGCGTATCACATCGGTGAGATGTATGAGCGCGGATCGCCGATGCCGCGGAACGCCACCTACGCCTATATGTGGTTTGGCAAGGCGGCCAATGCAGCGTCGCCCGACGAGCGGGCCCGGATCCTGGCGCATCGCGCGATCGGCTTGCGCGGGCGATGACCGCGTCGGAGATCGCGGACGGCGACCGGCTCCTCACGGACCGGACGACGCCATAGCCGACCGCTCGATCCCCGGAAGGGCCGCCATCGATGCGGCCAGGGCGTCGATCAGCAGCCGCACGCGGGCGATGCCGGCGCGCTCGGGGACGATCAGCAGGTTGAGCGGCACAGGGGGCGGCGCGAAGCCGGGCAGGACCGGGATCAGCCGGCCGGCCGCCAGCAGGTCGTCGACCAGCCAGTGATGGGCCGGCGCGATGCCGCGGCCGGCGGCCACGGCGTCGCGCGCGGCGAGCCCATGATCGACCCGCAGCCGCCCCCCGACCGGGACCGTGTGGCGGGCGCCGTCCGGCCCGGACAGCACCAGGGTGTCGCTGCCGGCGATGTTCGACATCCGGACCACCTCGTGCCCGGTCAGGTCCGCGGGCGTGGCCGGCGTGCCGCGCGCCGCCAGATAGGCGGGTGCGGCCACCAGCAGCCGGCGGCTCTGCCCGAGCGCCCGCAGCTTCACGGCGCTGTCGGTGAGCGGACCCAGTCGGACGGCGATGTCGACGCCCTCGCGCACCAGATCGATGCGCTCGTCGGTCAGGCCGAGGTCGACGCCGATACCGGGATAGCGGTCCTGGAACGCGAAGATCAGCCGGGCGACATGCAGCACGCCGAGCGCCGCGGTGCAGGAGACGCGGATCGTGCCGGCCGGCGCGCCGCGGGCGCCCCGCGCGTCGTCGAGGGCCTGGTCCACCAGCCGCAGGATCTGGACACAGTCGGCATAGTAGCGCCGGCCCTCGTCGGTCAGGGTGACCCGGCGCGTGGTCCGGCTCAGCAGGGGCACGCCGACCGCCGCTTCGAGCTCGCTCAGGTGCCGCGTCACGGTCGACTGGCCGACCCGCAGCTCGCGGGCGACGGCCGAGAGGCTGCCGCGCTCGGCGACGCGGACGAAGCGGCGCATGCGCTCCAGGGTGACGTCGGACTTATCCATATTCCGGCATGATCCTATCCATTCTCCGTCACTAGCGGATCGATCTCGCGCCGTCCATGTCATGGGACAGGTTCCCCATCGACGGATCACGGACGTCATGAAGGTGCTGCTTGTCTTCGCGCATCCCGAGCCCCGCTCGCTCAATGCCGCGCTGCGCGACGTCGCGGTCGCGGAACTGAAGGCCCAGGGCCACGCGGTGCGGGTCTCCGACCTCTATGCCGACGGCTGGAAATCCCAGGTCGATCGCGCCGACTTTCCATTGCTGGCGTCCGACGCGCGCCTGCAGGTGGCGGCGGCCTCCCACGACGGATTCGAGGCCGACGCCCTGACACCCGACGTCAAGGCCGAGATCGACAAGCTGCGCTGGGCCGACGTCCTGATCCTGCAGTTCCCGCTGTGGTGGTTCTCCCTGCCGGCGATCCTCAAGGGCTGGGTCGACCGGGTCTTCGCCTACGGCTTCGGCTATGGCGTCGGCGAGCACAGCGACCAGCGCTGGGGCGACCGCTACGGCGAGGGCGCGCTGGTGGGCAAACGGGCGATGCTGATCGTGACCGCGGGCGGCTGGGCCCAGCATTATTCCGCGCGCGGGATCAACGGGCCGATCGACGACCTGCTGTTCCCGATCCAGCACGGCATCCTGTACTACCCGGGCTATGACGTGCTGCCGCCGTTCGTGGCCTACCGCTGCGATCGGATGGACGCGTCAGGCTTCGACGCCGCGGCGGCGGACCTGCGCCAGCGCATGCGCGACTTGGCGGCCACGCCGCCCATTCCGTTCCGGCGCCAGAACGGCGGCGATTATCTGATCCCCAGCTGCACGCTGCGGCCGGAGCTGGGCGATCCCGGCGCCAGCGGCTTCGCGCTCCACCGGGACGAGGGCGCCGATCAGTTCCGGCGCGCGGGGCGCCGCAGCGATGACAGCCAGCGGGCGCTGACCTCGGCGTAAAGCGCCGAGGTCAGCGCCTATCGGGCCTCCCAGACCTGTCGCCAGGCTGCGAATTCCGAGGGGCGGATCCGATAGCGCGCGAAATTGCCTTCGTGCAGGCCGGTCAGTTCGGCTTCGGCGATCTCGACGAAATGCTCGCGGTCGCCGGGGTCGATCTCTTTCTCTGACCAAGCGGCTATTCTTGCTGTCGCGTCCGGCCGACCCACGCGCGCCCGGACAAGGTCAGCGATCAGTTCGCGAAGCTGCTCGCGGTAGCGAAGCCGAAAGGGATCGGGTTCGCCGAGCGATTGGCGAACGGCGGCGTACCGAGCCGCCGAGCGCTCATAGGCCCAGATGAAGACGTCCTTGAGAAGGTCGATCTTGTTCAACTCGTAAACGCCAAGCACGGCTTCCATATAGGTCTGCCGGGGAACATCGGCGAACGACAGCGGCGTCAGGTTGCGCTTGATCAGAGGGATGTTGGCGGCGAGGCGCGACACGCGCTTGTTCACGTCGTCGAAGGGCTGCAGATAGGGAAGCTGCACCATCACGAAGAACGCTTGTTCGAAGGGGTCGTTGATCGCGTCAGTGGTTGCCAGGATCTGATCGAAGCTTTCCTCGATGAGCTGCGGCACCTCCAGCGGATGGAAGACGGAGCGTTCGATGCCGACGGCGATGTAGCGCAGTCTGCCGGCCGCCCCGTGATCGGCAAGGAGGTTGTTGGCGAGAATCGCGTGAAGATTGAGGAGGGTGTAGCGGTTGAAGCCGATTTCATCGGCAGCGCCGACCAGGAACTCGATCGCGTCCTTGTGGTTCAGGATCATCTGAGTCTCGACAGGCGCGCGGCCCGCGGCCTCTTCGCCCAGCTCGATGAGGCGCTTGGTGTCGAGGAGCGAGTAGGTGTTGCCTTCGAGACGGCTCGAATTCCAGGCAAGATCGATCAACAGTCGGCTGAGGATCCGTTTGGCATAGGTGCCTGCGGGCTGTTCGGCGATCGGGGGGCGGCCAATGGCCGCCAGATGGCTACGGTCCCGTTCGGTCAGGTAGAAGGAAGCGTTCGGCCGATAGCGGTCGAGAAAGTTGCGGTCGTAACCGACCGGCTTGCGCGCCGCTGGTGCCTGCCGGACATAGTCGCGGATGGCTCTCCCCGTTGCCGAGAGCGGAATGACTGGTGCGTCGGTATCGTCCCGTGCTGCCACGACCTTCGGCGTGTCGGGGGACGCATCGGCTATCCGGTATCTCGCCCAGCGCCCTTGGCCATCCATGACGAGGCGACTGCGGGCGACGAGGTGCCGGAGGCGATGTTGGAGCGTGCGCGGCGGGACGGGAGTCGCCAGAGCGCGCAGAATCTCCGGTGCCGACACGCCCTTTGGGTTGCTCCTCACGGCATCTTCGATCGCCGCCAGCGCTTCGTCTGGGATCTGGTTTGCCAAGGTGGCCGTCCCGCGCGTCGAATTTAGGCGCAAGAATGCCTGACATAAACGCAATATTCAAGGCTAGGCGCAAGATTGGAGCCCAGGCGCAGAAATGGTTGCGCCTAGAGCAGGCAACTGCCGGCTGCGGTCAGTGCGCCCGCCCAGGCCGCTTCAGCGCCGCCAGCCAGCGGGCGCTGACCTCGGCGCAGTCGAAGGGCGCCATGGTCGGGCAATCGACCTCGGCGATCAGCCAGCCATCGAAGCCGTCGCCGAGGGCCGCGACCATCCCGGCCAGGTCGAGATCGCCGAGCCCCGGCTCGGCCCACAGCCCGGCCATCACGGTCTGCTGGTAGGTGCGGCCGGCGGCCTTGGACTGGTCGCGCACATCCAGGCGGCAGTCCTTGATGTGCATGACCCGGACGCGGTCGCGGTAGTCGCGGATCAGCCCGGCCACGTCGGCCCCGGCCCAGGCCAAGTGGCCGGTATCCGGACCGAAGCCCAGAGTGGCGCCGCCGACCGCGTCCAGGACATGGCGGGCCTCGGCCTCGGTCTCGATCCAGGTGCCGACATGCGGGTGCAAGGCGGCGCGGACGCCCTCGCCGGCCATGATCTCCGATGCCTTGCCGATCATCTCGACGATCAGGTCCAGGCGGCCGCGGTCGGCGGCGGCGCCGACCGCCGGCGTCTTCACCCGGGCGGCGTCCTTGGCCATCCGGCACGCGATGAACATGTCGCCGAGGCCCAGGGCCGCCTGCTGCGCGGCGGCGAGGCGGACAGTGTCGTAGGTCTCGGCCGCGGCGACGCCCTGCTCGGGCAGCGGCATCGAGAAATAGCCCGGGGCCGGCAGCAGATCGGCGCGGGCCAGCATGGCCCGGTAGTCGGCGACGGTGGTGCCGGCGGGCAGCTGCGCATGCACGCCGGGAAAGCCGGACCGGCGGATCTCCTGGAGCAGCACCTCGGGCGCCGGGCCCTTGGCCGAGTCGAGCCAGCCGTCGTCGGTCGCGAACCATTGGATGGGATTGAGCGCGAACCGGTAGCCGTCGGCGGGAAACGGCGTCGGGCGGTCGGCCATGGGGCATCTCCGTCAATGAATCCCGGTCGACGGAGCAGACCAGGACCGGGCGGCCATGCACAATGACTTCGGAGCGGCCGGCAATAACCAATGGGAATGGCGGTTACCGACAGGCCGCTTCCAGCTCGCGCAGGAACGCGAGGACGGTCGGACGGATCACGCCCTTGCGCCGGAAGGTGGCGCAGATGGTCCGGGTCCAGGTCGGGCAGGCGAGCTGGAGTGGCCGCAGCGAGGCCGACTCGGCGTCGCTTTCCCCAGCCAGGCTCGGCCGCGTCAGGTAGCTCAGGTGATGCGTCCGGCGCACCATGCCGGTCAGGAACACCACGGACGTGGTCTCGACCGCGATCTTCGGCTTGGGCAGGCCGGCGTTCGCGAACAGGGCGTCGAGGTTCAGCCGGTCCGGCTCCGGCCGCGGCGGCACCACCCAGGAATAGGGCACGAGGTCGGCCAGCGGCACCCGGGTCCGCGCCGCCAAGGGATGGTCGGGCGCAGCGACGATGTCGACCGGGTCCTCGCGCAACCGCCGCCATTCCAGGTCGTCGCCCAGCATGTCGGTTGGGCGCGCCGTGATCGCGATGTCGAGCTTGCCCGCGAACAGCGCGCCGAACAGCGCGTCGTTCAGCCCGTCATGGACGATGACGCCGACCTCGGGATGGCTGACCAGGAACCGCGTCAGCGTCTCGGGCACGATGGTCCGCAGGATCGCGGCCATGCCGCCGATGTGCAGCGAGCCGCGCCGCGCGCCGCGCAGGGCGTCGATCTCGCCCACGGCCTCCTCGGACAGCGACAGCAGCAGCTGGCCGTAACCCAGGAGGCGCTCGCCGAACATGGTCGCGCGCACCCCGGCCGGGCCGCGGTCGAGCAGCCGGACCCCCAGCGACTGTTCCAGCGTCCGGATGCTCTTGCTCAGCGCCGGCTGGGTCACGCCGAGATGGTCGGCCGCCGTGCTGAAGCTGGCGAACCGGGCGACGGTCACGAAATGGCGGAGCTGCCGGAGGTCCATGGCTGCTGGCCATTATGATCGGAAGTTATGGATGGCGCCAGGCAAGTTGATTGACGGCGGCCGGTGCGGCCCGGACCATCGCGGCATGACTGCTTCAGGCCTGCCGCAGCGATTTTCGCCGGCCGAGCGCACCTTGCCGGCCATGCTCGAGCGTCAGGCGCAGCGCTTCGCCGAGCATCCCTTGGTAGCCATGGGCGACACGGCCTGGTCGTTCGCCGACGCGGCGCGGATCGCCGCCGAGTCCGCTCAGGTTCTGGCCGCAGCCGGCATCGGGCCTGGCGACCGAGTCGCGCTGATGTGCGGTAACCGGCCGGAGTTCCTGCGCGTCTTCCTGGGCTGCGCGTGGCTCGGCGCCATCGCGGTGCCGATCAATGTCGCCTCGCGCGGCGCGCAACTCAGGCACATCCTGGCCAACTGCGCCGCGCGCCTGATCGTGATCGAAGACAAGCTGGTGCCGACGCTGCACGCGCTGGACCGCGCCGGCCTGCCGCTGGAGGAGGCCTGGGTCATCGGATCGGCCCTCGAGGCCGAGCCCGGCGGCTTGCGCTGCCGCGCCCTGCCGCCGCTCGGCGCGGCGCGCGCGCCGGCCGCCGTGGGCCCGGGCGATACCGTGGCGATCCTCTACACCTCGGGGACCACGGGCCCCTCCAAGGGCGTGTGCTGCCCGCACGCCCAGTATTTCTGGTGGGGGGTCAACAGCGCACGCCTGCTGGACCTGCGCGCGGGCGATGTGCTGCTGACCACGCTGCCGCTGTTCCACACCAACGCGCTCAACAGCTTCTACCAGGCGCTGCTGACCGGTTCGACGCTGGTGGTCGAGCCGCGCTTCTCGGCGTCGGATTTTGCCGCGGCGCTGGCGCGCCGGCGCGCCACGGTTACCTATGTGCTGGGCGCCATGGTGCCGATCCTGTTGTCGCGGCCGCCGTCGCCCGCCGATCGGCACCACGCCGTGCGCATCGCCTTGGCGCCGGCGGTGCCCGGCCACCTGCAGCAGGCCTTCACCGACCGCTTCGGCATCGGCCTGATCGACGGCTACGGCTCGACCGAGACCAATTTCACCATCGGCGGCGTGCAGGCCGAGCAGCGGCCGGGCCTGATGGGCCGGGTCTGCCCGGGCTTCGACGCGCGGGTGGTCGATGCCGACGACAATCCGCTGCCGCCGGGCGAGCCGGGCGAGCTGGTGTTGCGCGCCGACGAGCCCTTTGCCTTCGCCACCGGTTATTTTGGCATGCCCGAGAAGACCGTCGAGGCCTGGCGCAATCTGTGGTTCCACACCGGCGACCGCGTCGTGGAAGAGGCCGACGGCTATTTCCGTTTCCTGGATCGCATGAAGGACGCGATCCGGCGGCGCGGCGAGAACATCTCGTCCTTCGAGGTCGAGCAGGTTCTGGTCAGCCACCCCGCCGTCGAGAATGCGGCGGTGTTTCCGGTGCGCTCGGAGCTGGCGGAGGACGAGGTCATGGCCGCCGTGGTGCTGCGCGACGGCGCCGCGCTGTCCTTCGCCGCCCTGCTCGATTTCTGTCAGCCGCGGCTGCCCTATTTCGCGGTGCCGCGTTTCCTCGAGTTCGTGCCCGCCCTGCCGACCACCGAGAACGGCAAGGTGACGAAATACACGCTGCGTGCGCGCGGCGTGACCGCGGCAACCTGGGACCGGGAGGCCGCGGGCTACACCGTCCATCGTTGAGGGAGGAGGACGCCGATGATGCCGGATCCCCGAACCTGGCTCGCCCGTACCGTGGCGGCCGCGGCACTGGCTCTGACGGCCGCCGCCGCCCAGGGCCAGTCGGTGCAACTCCCCCCCGACCGGATCCAGGCCGCCGAGGCGGCCGCCCGCCAGATCGCGGGCAGGGCGGCCCTCGGCGGCAGCGTGTCGGTCCTCGGCGTCAATGGCGGCCGCGAGCTGGACATGCTGAAGGCGGCCTGGAAGCCGTTCGAGACCGCCACCGGCACCACCATCGGCTATACCGGCACCACCGATTTCGCCGCGGTGCTGCAGACCCGCGTGCAGGCCGGCGACCCGCCCGATCTCGCCGGCTCGACCAACATCAACAATCTGGTGCGCTACGCCCGGCAGGGGGCGCTGATCGATGTCGGCGCCATCGTCGGGCCGGACCGGTTGAAGGGCCGCTTCGACCAAGGGCTGCTCGACGCCGCCACGGTCGACGGCAAGATCTACGGCGTGTGGACCGAGCTCAACAACTTCATGCTCTGGTACAATGTCCACAGCTATGACGGCCCCAAATCCGGCGCCTGGGCCGACTTCGAGGCCTGGACCAAGCAGCGGGCCGCGGCCGGCAAGCCGCCTTGGTGCTATGCCGACGAGCGCGGCGCCTCCTCGGGGGCGGTCGGCGGCAACTGGATCCAGACCTATTTCCTGAAGAAATACGGGCCGGAGAAGACCCGCGCCTGGGCCGCCGGGACGCTGCCCTGGACCTCGCCGGAGGTGACCGACGCGTTCCAGGCCTTTGGCGCCATGGCGACCAGCCCCAGGATGGTGCCCGGCGGCCCGACCGCGGCGCTGGCGACGCCGGCGGTCAAGATCGGCCTGGGGCTGTTCTCCAAGCCGCCGCAATGCTCGGTGCTGCTGTGGGGCACCTATGCCGGCAGCTTGACCCGGCTGCTCTACCCCGACGTCAAGCCGGTCGCCGACCTGGATTTCCTGCCCGTGCCGGCGGCCGATCCGGCCTATGCGAAGTACGAGTCCTTCGGCGGCACGCTCTACCTGGCGTTTAAGAAGAGCCCGCAGGTGGCCGCGTTCCTGGCTTATCTGGCGTCGCCGGAGGCGCAGGCGCTGGTTGCTGCGACCGGCAACTGGACCGTGGCCAACCAGGCGGTGACCGCCGCCGACTATCCCGACCCGGTGATGCGCAAGGCGCGCGACACTCTGCTCAATGCCGACCACACGCTGGTGGCGATCCCGACCCAGGTCGCCGATCCGCCGGTCATCCAGGCGTTCTGGAAGGGGATCGTGCAGTACATCCGCAATCCGGCGAGCCTGCCCGACGTCTTGAAGTCGATCGAAGCGGCGAAGTCGTCATGATCGCCCAGGTGGCGCAGCTGGCCGGCGCGCTGGTGGCAATCCCGGCCGTGCTGCTGGCCGTGATCGCGTCGGGCGAGGCCGCGGTCCACCGGCTGCCGGCGCGCCGGCATGCGATGATCCGGCCCTGGGTCTGGATGGCGCCGATGCTGATGCTGGTCGGGCTGGTCGTGGCCTATCCGCTGGCCAGCACGCTGGTGCTCAGCCTGCGTGGCGCCGACGGTGCGGCCTGGGCCGGCCTGCAGAACTTCGCCTGGGCGTTCAGCACCGCCCTGCGCCCGGTGCTGGTCAACAACATCCTGTGGATCGTGCTGTTTCCGGCCGTGACCGCGGGCTTGGCGCTGCTGGCCGCCGTCCTGCTCGACCATGTCGGCTACGAGCGCCTGGCGCGGACCTTCCTGGTCCTGCCCACCGCCATGTCCTTCGTCGCCGGCAGCGTCATCTGGCGCATGATGTACGAGTACCAGCCGCCGTTCCTCGATCAGACCGGCACGCTCAACGCGCTGCTGGCGCTGTGGCCGGGTGCCCAGCCGATTGCCTGGCTGCTCGATCCGCTGGTCAACAACTACGCGCTGATCTTCGTGGCGGTGTGGATGAGCCTGGGCGTCGCGACCCTGATCCTGTCGGCCGGGGTCAAGACCATTCCGCGGGAGCTGGTCGAGTCGGCGCGCCTGGACGGCGCCGGCGAGGCCGGCATCTTCCGCTACATCACGCTGCCGGCACTGTGGCCGACGATCCTGGTCGTGGTCACGACCGAGGCGATCTTCACGCTCAAGGTCTTCGACATCGTCTATGTGATGACCAACGGCGCCTTCGATACCGATGTCATCGCCAACAAGATGTATTCGGAGCTGTTCGTGTCGCAGCATCTGGGGCATGCCAGCGCCATCGCCGTGCTGCTGATGCTGATGGCCGCGCCCGTCGTGGTCATGAATGTCCGCCAGATGCGCGCGGAGGCGCGCTGACATGGCGATCGCCGGGCCTGCGCCGTACCCGGCGCTTGGCGGGCGCCGGATCGCGCTGCCGGGACGCTGGGCCGCGCGGTTGCGCGGGACGGCACTGCATGCCACGATCGTCGCGCTGTGCGCCGTCTGGGTGACGCCGGTGCTGTCGCTGTTCGTGACCTCGTTCCGGCCCGAGGACGAATCCTCGGCGACCGGCTGGTGGCATGTGCTGGCCGAACCGCATCTCATCACCGGTAACTATGTCGAGGCCTTCTACCTGGCCGGGGTCGGGCGCAGCCTGGTGAACTCGCTCGCGGTCGCCCTGCCGACGACCCTGGGCACCGTCCTGGTCTCGGCGCTTGCGGCCTATGCCCTGGCCCAGATGCGCTTCCGCGGCCGCACCCCGGTGTTCCTGGCGATGGTCGGCTTCCAGGTGCTGCCGCCGCAGGTGATGTTGGTGCCGATGCTGACCCTGTTCCATCGGCTGGGGCTGACCGGAACCTTCGTGCCGGTGTGGATCTTCGAGATGGGGCTGACCGTGCCGTTCGGCGTGTTCCTGCTGCGCGGCTTCT
The DNA here is from genome assembly GCA_964511405.1 of uncultured Comamonadaceae bacterium. Lineage (GTDB taxonomy): Bacteria > Pseudomonadota > Alphaproteobacteria > Elsterales > Elsteraceae > CAZEFK01. The sequence continues at coordinate 27,772 of CAZEFK010000067.1, forward strand.
TCGCCGGCATCCCGGCCGACCTCTTGGAGGCGGCGCGGATCGACGGCGCCTCCGAGGTCCGGATTTTCCTCCAGATCGTGCTGCCGCTGTCGGGATCAGTCCTGGCCTCGCTCGGCATCCTGCAGTTCCTGGGCGCCTGGAACCACCTGCTGGTGCCCCTGATCTTCCTGGGCGGCGCCGGCGGCCTGGCGCCGCTGACCGTCCAGGTGGCCGGCCTGGCTCAGACCAATGGCGGCGGGCTCAACATCCTGACCGCCGCCACCTTCATCTCGGTGCTGGTGCCGCTGATCATCGTGGTCGCGCTTCAGAAGTATTTCGTCCGCGGCATCCTGGCGGGATCTGTCAAGGGTTGACGGCGCTGGCCGGGTTCTCATAACAATAGAAGTTTGATGATGCCAAACTATCAAGGCAATATTCGTCAAGGAAATGTCAGTGCATTCCATTTGATTTTTTTGACGGTTTCGCGCCGGAGTTTGCGCAATGGACAGAAGTATAACGAATAGTTATCGACTAAGACGATTTTTCATTTGCTGGGTGAGAGAAGCGGCGGGACAGTCCACATGTCTTGCGCTGTCTGCAACCGCCCAAAGGACCGCCGGTGCCCATGCGAGCCATTCCGCGACTTGCGATGTCCCTTGGCGCGTTGCTGGTCGGGATCGGCGCCCTCCAAGCCCAATCCCACGGCTATGACGGGCAGAAGCCGCTGCGGCGCTGGGCCGACCTGGCCGGCCGGACCTGGTGCCTCGCCGACGTCTTGTGGCGCGGCGTGGTACGCTATGTAGGCCCGGCGAAATAGGAGGCGAACGGCACGGCCATGGCGGAACGCTCCTTCGCGCGCGAGGTCCAGGACCTGAAGCTGGGTGCCGGCCAGGAGTTCCGGGGCGAGGGCATCCTGGCGATCACCAAGGCGCTGCTGCAATGCGGCGTCGGCTATGTGGCCGGCTATCAGGGCGCGCCGATCTCGCACCTGATGGACGTGCTGGGCGACGCCCGCGAGATCCTGGACGAGCTGGGCGTCCATTTCGAAAGCAGCGCCAGCGAGGCGACCGCGGCGGCGACGCTGGCCGCCTCGGTCATGTATCCGATCCGCGGCGCCGTCACCTGGAAGTCGACCGCCGGCACCAACGTCGCCTCCGACGCGCTGGCCAACCTGGCCTCGGGCGGGGTCACCGGCGGCGCTCTGATCGTGATCGGCGAGGATTATGGCGAAGGCTCCTCGATCATGCAGGAGCGCAGCCACGCCTTCGCCATGAAGTCGCAGATCTGGCTGCTCGACCCCAAGCCCGACCTGCCGTCGATCGTGCGCGCGGTCGAGGCCGGGTTCGAGCTGTCGGAGGCCTCGAACACCCCGGTCATGCTGGAGGTTCGCATCCGCGCCTGCCACGTCCATGGCCGCTTCGTCGCCAAGGACAACCAGCGCCCGCCGATGACCCTGGCCCAGGCGCTGGAGCAGCCGGTGCGCGACACCGGGCGCATCGTGCTGCCGCCGGCCTCGTTCCAGCACGAGCAGGACAAGATCCACCGCCGCTGGCCGGCCGCGGTCGACTACATCCGGGCCAACAAGCTCAACGAGGTGGTCGCCGACGGCGCGGCCGACGTCGGCATCCTGCTGCAGGGCGGCATGTACAACGCCGTGATCCGCGCCCTGACCGCCCTGGGCCTGGCCGACGTGTGGGGCACCACCCGGGTGCCGCTCTACGTCATGACCGTGACCTACCCGCTGGTCGACGACGAGGTCGTCGCGTTCTGCCGGACCAAGTGCGCCGTGCTGATGGTCGAGGAGGGCCAGCCCGAGTTCCTGGAGCAGGCGGTGGCGACCATCCTGCGCCGCGCCGACATCCAGACCCGGGTCGAGGGCAAGGGCCTGTTCCCCAAGGCCGGCGAGTACACCGCCCAGGTCATGCGCGAGGCCCTGTCGGGCTTCTTCGAGGCCCACGCGCCGGGGCTGCTGGGCAACCGGCCGCCGCCGCCCGACCCGCGGCCGGTGCTGGCCGACCCGCGGGTCAAGGCGCTGGCCGAGGTGGTGCCGCCGCGCCCGGCCGGGTTCTGCACCGGCTGCCCGGAGCGGCCGATCTTCGCCGCCATGAAGCTGGTCGAGCGCGAGCTGGGCCCGCACCACGTGGCCGCCGACATCGGCTGCCACCTGTTCTCGATCCTGCCGCCGTTCAATATCGGCGCCACCACCATGGGCTACGGCCTGGGCCCGGCGTCGGCCTCGGCGTTCAACGTGCCCGCCGCCAAGCGCTCGATCGCGGTGATGGGCGACGGCGGCTTCTGGCACAACGGCCTGGCCAGCGGCGTCGGCAACGCCGTGTTCAACCAGTCCGACGGCGTCATCCTGATCGTCGACAACCACTACTCGGCGGCCACCGGCGGCCAGGACATCCTGTCGTCGCGGGCGGTCAACCCGTTCCGCCGCACCAACCTGTCGATCGGCGCCGCGGTCAAGGCGCTGGGCGCCCGCTGGGTCCGCCAGATCGACCGGACCTACGACGTGCGCCGGCTGCGCGACACCCTCAAGGAGGCGCTGACCACGTCGCAGCGCGGGCCCAAGGTGATCGTCGCGGCGTCGGAATGCATGCTCAACCGCCAGCGCCGCTTGAAGCCGCTGGTCGCGGCCCGGCTCAAGCGCGGCGAGCGGGTCGTGCGCGAGCGCTTCGGCGTCGACGAGGACGTGTGCAGCGTCGACCATGCCTGCATCAGGCTGTCCGGCTGCCCGTCGCTGTCGGTGCGCCACACCGATGATCCCCTGAAGGAGGACCCGGTCGCCGCGATCGACCAGTCCTGCGTCGGCTGCGGCAATTGCGGCGAGGTCGCCGAAGCCGCGGTGCTGTGCCCGTCCTTCTATCGCGCCGAGATCATTGCCAATCCCAGTTGGCTGGATCGGCTGCTGGCGCGGGTTCGCGGCGCCGTGATCGGTGCCCTGCAGCGGCGGCTCGACCAGCGCCGGGTCGCCTTCGATGCCTGACGCGCTGGTCGATCTGGCGGTCGAGGACCGGCCGCTCGCCGTGGCGATCCTGGCGGTCGGCGGCCAGGGCGGCGGCGTGCTCGCCGACTGGCTGGTCGATCTGGCCGAAGGCGAAGGCTGGGTCGCGCAGTCGACCTCGGTGCCGGGCGTCGCCCAGCGCACCGGCGCCACCATCTACTATCTGGAGCTGGTCAAGCCGCGCGACGACCGGCAGCCGGTGCTGTCGCTGATGCCGACGCCCGGCGACGTCGACCTGGTGGTCGCCGCGGAATGGATGGAGGGCGGCCGCGCCATGCTGCGCGGCCTGGTCACGCCCGACCGCACCACCCTGATCGCCTCGACCCATCGCAGCCTGGCGGTGGCCGAGAAGGCGCAGCCCGGCGACGGCGTCGCCGATCCCGCCGTGGTGACCGCGGCGGCCGGCTTCGCCGCCCGCCGCGTGATTGCCTTCGACATGGCCACCCTGGCCGAGCGCGCCGGCTCGGTGATTTCGGCGACCCTGTTCGGCGCAATCGCCGCGTCCGAGGCGCTGCCGTTCCCGCGCCAGGCCTTCGAGGCCGCGATCCGCGCCCGCGGCCTCGGCGTCGAGCCCAGCCTGCGCGCCTTCGCGGCGGGCTATGACGCGGCGCTGCAGCCCGCGGCGCCGCCCGCTCGGACGCCGGCCAAGCGCGTGCCGGCGCTGCCCGCGGCTGCCGGCCATCCGGCGCTCGACCGGCTGCTCCAGCGCATCCGCGACGAGCTGCCGGCGGCCTGCCAGGGCATGGCGTTTGCCGGCGTGAAACGCCTGGTCGACTGGCAGGACCCGGCCTATGCCGAAGCCTATCTCGACCGGCTGCGGGGGCTGGCGGCGCTGGACAGCACCGATTGCGGCTTCGCGTTCATCATCGAGGCGGCGCGGCAGCTCGCGGTGGCCCTGAGCTATGACGACGTGGTCCGGGTCGCCGACCTCAAGATCCGCGCCGGCCGCTTCGCCCGGATCAGGCGCGAGGTCGCGGCGGCCGACGCCCAGATCGTCCGGCTGACCGAGTTCATGCATCCGCGGGTCGAGGAGCTGCTGGGGGCCTTGCCGGCCCAGCTGGGCGCCGCGATCGAGGCGCGGCCGGGCCTGTGCCGGCTGGTCGGCCGCCTGGTCGGCCGGCCGCGGCGGGTGCGCACCACCAGCGTCGGCTGGTTCCTGGCCCTCTACCTGGTCGCCGCCAGCCGACGCTGGCGGCTGGGCAGCTTGCGCCACGGCCGCGAGCTGGCCCATGTCGAGGCTTGGTTGGCTCAGGCCGAAGCCCAGGTAGTGCGGGATTACGCGCTGGCCGTCGAGATCCTGAAATGCCGGCGGTTGGTCAAGGGCTACGCCGACACCCACGCCCGCGGCGGCGCCAAGTTCGACCAGGTCCTGGCCGCCGCCCGCCGCCTGGCGGGCCGGCCCGACGCCGCCGATTGGGTCCGCCGCTTGCGCCAGGCCGCGCTCGCCGACGAGGAAGGCACGGCGCTGGCCGGGGCGCTGGCCACGGTCGAGAGTTTCTTGTGATCAGGTTCCACCTCGTCATTCCCGCGGGGATGACGATGGAAGGAGATGATGGAGGGCCGGACCATGCGCTCTAAATACCGGGACAATGCCGACGCTGTCCGGGCGCTGGTACGCGATACCGAAGTCCATCGCGACCTCTATGTCGACCAGGAGCTGTTCGAGCTGGAGCTGGAGAACCTGTTCGCCAATAGCTGGGTCTATGTCGGCCATGACAGCCAGGTGCCTGAATCGGGCGATTTCTTCACCACCACCGTCGGGACCCAGCCCCTGGTCATGGTCCGGCACACCGACGGCACTGTGCGCGTCCTCTACAATCGCTGTCCGCACAAGGGCGTGCGCATCGCCGGGGCCGCCTGCGGCAATGTCGGCCGGCAGTTCCGCTGCCCCTACCATGCCTGGAGCTTCCGCACGGACGGCAGCCTGGACGGCATCCCGCTGCGCGGCGGCTATGACGGCACCGGGCTGGAGGACAGCCACGCCGCCGGCGGCATGACCGCCGTGAAGAACACCGCCAGCTATCGCGGCTTCGTGTTCGCCAAGCTCGGCGACGCCGGTCCCGGCTTCGAGGACTATTTCGGCGACAGCCTGTCCAGCATCGACAACATGGCCGACCGCTCGCCCGTGGGGCGGCTGGAGGTGGCCGGCGGCGTGCTGCGCTACATGCACAACT
>CAZEFK010000068.1:0-32787 GCA_964511405.1 uncultured Comamonadaceae bacterium
GTGGATCTCGTCGCCGGTGCGGTCGAGGAAGCCGGTGTTGATGAACACGACCCGGGCGCTGGCGGCCTTGATACAGGCGGCGAGGTTGGCGCTGGTGCGCCGCTCCTCGTCCATGATGCCGACTTTGAGCGTGTCGGGCGCCAGCCCCAGCAGCGCCTCGACCCGGCTGAACAGCTCGACGGTGAAGGCGACCTCCTCGGGCCCGTGCATCTTCGGCTTGACGATGTAGACCGAGCCGGTCCGGCTGTTGCGCACCGACCCCAAGCCCTTGAGGTCGTGCAGCGCGATCAGCGACGTCACCGCGGCGTCCAGGATGCCCTCCGGGATCGGCTGGCCGTCGGCGCCCAGCACGGCGTCGGTCATCATGTGATGGCCGACATTGCGCACCAGCAGCAGGCTGCGGCCATGCAGCACCAGGGCCGAGCCATCGGGCGCCGTGTAGCGCCGGTCGGGCGCCAGCCGGCGTTCGACGACGCCGCCGCCCTTGGGCACCTCGGCCGACAGGGTGCCGCGCATCAGGCCCAGCCAGTTGCGGTAGACCAGGACCTTGTCCGCGGCGTCGACCGCAGCGACGCTGTCCTCGGCGTCGATGATGGTGCTGACCGCGGCCTCCAGGACCACGTCGGCGATCCCGGCCTTGTCGGTGCGGCCGATGCGGTGCGTCCGGTCGATCCGGATGTCGATGTGCAGCCCGTGATGGACCAGCAGGATCGCGGCGGGCTGGGCGGCGTCGCCGACATGGCCGGCAAAGACGTTGGGATCGGCCAGGCGGGTCAGGGCGCCGGCCCCGAGCGCCACCTCGAGCTGGCCGCCGGTCACCCGGTAGGCGGTGGCCGCGGCATGGCTGCCCTGGGCCAGGGGTGCCGCCTGGTCCAGGAACGCCCGCACCCGCTCGATCACCCGGGCGCCGCGCACCTCGTTGAAGCCGGCACCGCGCTCGGCGCCGTCCGTTTCGGGCAGGGCGTCGGTGCCGTAGAGCGCGTCGTACAGGCTGCCCCAGCGCGCATTGGCAGCGTTGAGCGCGTAACGCGCGTTGGTCACTGGCACCACCAGCTGCGGCCCGGCCAGGCGCGCGATCTCCTCGTCGACATTGGCCGTGGTCACCGGCTGGGCCGGCGGCTCCGGCTGCAGATAGCCGATCTCGGCCAGGAAGGCCTCGTAGGCGCCCTGGTCGGACGGCTTGCCGCGATGGGCCCGATGCCAATCGTCGATCTTGGCCTGGAGCTGGTCCCGGCGCTCCAGCAGGGCCCGGTTGCGCGGTCCGAGATCCGCCAGCATCTGGGCAAAGCCAGCCCAGAACCGGTCGGGGTCGATCCCGGTGCCCACGACGGCCTCCTGCGCGACGAAGGCGTGGAGGGCCGCGTCCACCTTGAGTCCTGCGGTCTCGATCATGGCCATGATTGCTCCTCGCATGCGTCGTCGGCCGAACTCCGGGGCGGCATCCTAGGAGCCCGCCTCCGGAATGGCGAGGGGCTCAGACCCGACCGGCCTTCGCCTGGGCGAAAAACGCCGGCGCTCCCCCCTGCCCGCCCTTGAGAACGAGCTCCAGGCCGGCATAGGCCGGGTCGGCGGCGTGGGCGCGGCAGAGCGGCGCGCCGGGGGCCAGCGGCGCCAGGGCGGTCAAGGCATAGACGCCGAGCTGCCGGACGGCGTGGCCCGAGGTGTCGCCGCCGGCGACCACCGCCCGCCGCACCCCGCTGGCGCGCAGCAGGCGGTCGAGCAGCCGACCGAGGCCGGCGCCGATCCGGTCATTGACGACGCCGGGCGCCAGGCCGGCGGCCTCGGTCGCGCGGCGCAGCGCGGCAACCGCCGGGTCGTCCGGGCCGCGCGCGGTATAGAGCAGGGGATCGCGGCCGCCGGCGAGCGCGGCCAGTGCCTGCGCCGTCGCCCGGTCCAGCTCGTGCTCCCAGGCCGCCGGATCGATAGCGTGGACCGCGTCCACACACAGCCCGACGAAGCCGGAAGCCTCGGCCTCGGCGATCTGCAGCGCCGTCACTGGGGAGCACGAGCCGGACACCGCGATCAGCTGCGGGACGGCAGCCGCTGTCCGGGGCGGCCGGGCTGCCGCCAGCAGCCCCGCGGCGCGCCAATGGGCGATCAGGGCATATTCCACGCCCTGGGAGCCGATCGCGAGCAGGCGCCGCCCGCGCTGCTCCCAGATCAGCCGTCCGGCCTCGGCGAGAGTGCGGTCGTCGAGGACGTCGAGCGCGACGATCTCCGCCCCCGCCGCCCGCTGCTCGGCCAGGGCCGGACCGCCGCGCCCCGCGGTCAGCGCCAGCCAGTCGACCAGTCCGATCGGCCGGGCAGTCTGCTCGGCCAGATGCCGCCGCACATCCGCCTCGCCCATCGGCGTCACCGGGTGCCGGGCCATGGTCGGATGACGGTCGAGCCGGTAGCCGACGCCATCGGCCACCGCGAACAGGTTGCCGAAGGCCTGGTAGCGGCCGAGCGCCGGGGCCGCCACCACCAGGGGATGCCAGTCGCCGCCCAGATCGGGCACGGCCAGGTCGATGGCGGCGCCGATCGACCCCACCTCCGGCGCCGAATCGAAGGTCGAGCAGACCTTGTAGTGGGCGATCGGCGCGTCCAGCGCCGCCAGGGCGCGGAACACCGGCGGCAGCGCGCGGGCCATCCAGCCGGGATCCTGCGAGCGCGCGACACCGGCGATGCCGATCACGCGGCAGGCGCCGAACGCCGCCAGCCGCTCCGGCGTGGGCGTGTCCAGGAACAGGACCGCGGGCAGGCCGGCGAACTGGGCGACCTCCATCACCGCAGCCGAGCCGGTGTAGTCGTCGCCGTAATAGGCGACGAGCAGGCCAGGCGGCAGCGCGGTCACGCGACCGCGGCCGCCCAGGCCGCCCGCAGCGCCGCGACGCCGGCCGCCGGGCCATCGGCATGGGCCAGGATGCCGCCGCCCGCGGCATAGATCAGGTCGGTCGAGCGCAGCGCCGCCCAGGTTGCCGGCACCTGGGCGACGGTCTGGCCGGACGAGAACACCGGCATCACCAGGCAGGGTTTGGCGGCGAACAGGGGCACCAGGCAACTGCGCGCCGACTCGATGACGCTGTCGTCGGGCTCGGAGAACTTGTTGGCCAGGCCGTTGACATGCATATGGTCGACCCCGGCCAGCCGCCAGATCTTGGACCAGGCGACATAGGACCAGCCCAGCAGCGGCGCCCGGCTGAGATAGCCCCAGCCGTTGCGGTGGGCGTGGACCGGCAGCTGGGCATGGCGGGCCAGCTCGATCATGCCGACCAGCCCGACCGAGTTGAGGCTGGCCATCACGCAGGTGCCGCCCAGGGCCAGCACCAGGTCGTGGCGGCGCCGCATCTGGTCGAGGTCGCCGGTCAGGTTGAAGGCGACCATGGCCTTCTTGCCGGTCCGGTCGGCCTCGGCCTGAACCGCCGCCATCACCGCCCGTGCCCGCGCCTCGAACGGGCAGTGCGGGCCATCGGCCTGCAGCTCGTCGTCCTTGATGAAATCGATGCCGGCGGCGCACAGCGTCCGCACCAGCGCCGCCGTCTCGTCGGGCCGGAGGCCGACGCTGGGCTTGATGATGGTGCCGATCAGCGGCCGCCCCTCGACCCCGGCCAGCCGGCGCGTGCCGGCGATGCCGAAGCGCGGGCCGGCATAGGCTTCGGCGAACGCCGCGGGCAGGCGGATGTCCAGCAGCCGGAGGCCCGACAGCTGCCCGAGTTCGAACAGGTTGCCCGCGACGGTGGCCATCAGGTTGGGCAGCGACGGCCCCAGATTATCGAGCGGCCAGGACAGCGTCATCCGCGCCCGGCGCGGCTTGGCGCCGGTCTGGCGGGCGCCCGGCACCGACGGCGCGTCGACCGTCTCCAGCAGCGCCAGCGCCTCGATCCGGGCCGCCGCCCGGGCCTTGAGCTCGGGCGTCTCGCCGGGCACGGCGACGAAGGTGCCGCTGGATTGCTCGCCGGCCACCGCCTCGGCCGCGGCGCGCGGGTCGAACGCTGTTTCGATCAGGTAGTCGGCTTCGATCCGATCGGGGTCGGTCACGGTTGTCCTTTCGAGGCTGGCCGGCGGCGGCGCCAGGCGCTGCCGCCGGCCAGCGCCAGAACGGCCATGATCACCGCGCCCTGGACGATGTCCTGGGTCCCGGGCGGCAGGCCGGCGATCTGCAGGGTGGTCACGATCAGCACCAGCAGCAGGCTGCCGAACAGGGTGCCGAGGGCCGTCGAGGCGCCGCCCAGGATGAGCGAACCGCCCAGCACCACCGCCCCCAGCGACTGCAGCAGGTAGGGCCCGCCCATCTCCAGGAAGGCGCCCCCGACATAGCCGCCCAGCAGCATGCCGTCGAACGCCGCGAGCAGCGAGCTCAGCACGAAGGCCGCGGCAGTGACGGCATCGGCCGGAATCCCCGCCAGCGCCGCCGCCCGCGCATTCTGGCCCACCGCCGACAGCATCCGGCCATAGGCGCTGCGCCCGAGCAGCCACGCGGCGGTGGCCGCCAGCGCCGCCGCGATCAGCACGATCCCCGGCACGCCGGCAATGCGCCCGACCGCGACCTGGCGCAGGAGCGGGCTGACGCTGGCGCCGCCGGTGTCGCGGTTGGCCAGCAGCGTGGCGGTGGCCAGGATGTAGCCGGTGGCCAGCGTCGCCATGATCGCGGGAATGCGGGCGCGCAGCACCAGGGCGGCGTTGACGCCGCCGGTCACCACGCCGATGGCGGCGACCGCGGCCACGGCCAGCGGCAGCCGCTGGTCGTCGCCGCGCACCAGGATCAGGCCGGTGAAGGCGCTCAGGGTCAGCACGCTCGGGATCGACAGGTCGACATGGCCGCGGCCGGTGGTCACCACCAGCATTTGGCCCAGCGCGGCGATCGCCAGGAAGCTTGCCGACATGGCGACGCCGGACAGGCTGTCCAGGCTGACCCGGTCGGTCAGCAGCGACAGCACCACCCACAGCCCGGCGACCGCGGCGGCCGACCAGACCCAGGGGTTGCGCCCGGCCCAGGTCACGGCTCGGCCTCGCGCGGGGCGGCGATCGTGCGCACCACCAGGATGGCCAGCAGCAGCAGGCCCTGGACGGCGGCGTTGTAGTCGGTGCTGACCCCGAGCGTGCCAAGCAGGGCGCCCAGCAGCGACAAGGTCAGGGCGCCGGCGACCGCCCCCAGGGGCGACACGACGCCGCCGACCAGGGCGCAGCCGCCCATGACCACGGCCGCGACGCTGAGCAGCGTGAACGGCGCGCCGGCATTGACGTCGCTGGCGGTGTTGACGGCGGTCAGCGACAGGCCGGCGGCCAGCCCGAAGGCGCCGGCCAGGACGTAGCGGATCACGGCATAGCGCAGGGGCGGCCAGCCGCTGCGCAGCATCGCCGCGGGATTGCCGCCGAAGGCGCGCAGCACCACGCCCAGCGGCGCGCGGTCGATCAGCCGGCCCGCCGCCGCGGCGGCGGCGATGAACAGAAGCGACGTCGGCACCCCCGGCAATTGCCAGCCGAACAGCGCCGCCAGCCAGTCCGGGCTGCTGCCGCCTGGCGCCGGCTGCAGGCTGTAGCCGATGCCGGTCCAGATGAACGAGGCGCCCAGGGTCGCGACGATCGCCGGGATGCGGCGGCGGTGGATGGCGGCACCGACCAGGCCGTAGCCGGCCAGCCCGCCGGCCAAGGCCAGCGCGCCCAGCATCGGCCGGTCAACCAGCACCGTCGCGCTGAGCACGTTGGCCAGGCCGGCGAAGGCGCCGATGCCGAGGTCGATCTCGCTGCCGCCGACCACCAGCATCTGGCCGAGCGCGACCAGCACCAAAGCCAGGGCCGGGCCCAGCAGCAGGTCCAGCCCGAAGGCCGAAGCGGTCAGGGGATTGGCCCAGATCATGGCGCCGAGCACCGCCGCCAGGCTGACGAAGGGCGCCAGGCGCAACAGGCGCTGGGCCGGCGCCGGGCGCGCGGCGGCAGCGCCGCCGGCCACCTCGGCCCCGGCGAAGGCGGCGTCGACGATGGCGGCCTCGGTGATCGCCGGGCCGGCCAGCTCGCGCACGATGCGGCCGCCGCTGAACACCAGCACCCGGTCGCATTCCAGGAACTCCAGGTCCTCGGTGGAATGCCAGACGATCAAGCGGCCCGACGCCGCGATGGCGTCCACGGTCGCATAGAAGTCGGCCTTGGCGGCGACGTCGACGCCGCGGGTCGGATCGTCCAGCAGGACGATGTCGGCGTCGGCGGCGAGCGCGCGCGCGGCCAGGGCCTTCTGCTGGTTGCCGCCGCTGAGTTCGAGGATCGGGGCGTCGAGCCGCGCCCGGTCCAGGCGCAGCCGCGCCGCGGGCGCCAGCGCCACGGCCCGCTCGGCGCGGCCGGAGATCGGCCGGAGCGGGAATTGCCGGGCGATGCGGGCGATACTGATGTTGGCGAGCACGCTCCACAGCGGGAAAAGCCCATCGCGGGCGCGGTCGCCGGGGACGAAGGCGGCGCGGCCAGCGGCGAACAGCCGGTGAAGAGCCGGTTTCTGGCCGCTGCCGTCGAGCCCGGCGAGGCCGACCACCTCGCCGGCACGGAGGGCGACGCTCCGCCCAAGCGGCGCCGTGACCGGGCCGTCCAGGCACGCCAGGACCGGCGTGCCGGATCGCGCCGCCGGCCGCAGGCGCCGACGCGCCGTTTCGGCGTCGCCGCCCATCAGCCGCACCAGCGCCGGCACCGAGGCGGCGTGCGCCGCCCCGCTCCAGGCCGTGCGGCCGTTGCGCAGGACCATCACCCGGCTGGCGATCTCGAGCACCTCGCGCAGCTTGTGGCTGATGAAGATGAAGGCGACGCCGGCGGCCGCCCGGGCGCGCGCGAACACCTGGAGCTGGCGGCTGCGCTCCAGTCCGAGCGACGAGGTCGGTTCGTCCAGGATCAGAAGCGCAAGGCCCGGCGTGGCCGCCGCCCGGGCAATCTCCACCATCTGCCGCTGGCCGATCGGCAGGTCGCCGACCAGCGCCGCGGCGTCGATGCCGTGCCCCGGGAACACCGCATCCAGGGCGGCCCGGGCGCGGTCGCGGAACGGCCGCCGCCAGCCCGGCCGCAACCGGGCCGCCGCCGGCGCTTCCAGGAAGAAGTTCTCGGCCACCGACAGGTTGCCGCACAGCGACAGCTCCTGGTGGACCATGCGGATGCCGGCGGCATGAGCGGCCGCAGCGCCGTAGCGGTCGAGCGCGACCGCGGCGGCGCCGATCGCGATGGTCCCGGCGTCGGGCCGGGCGAGGCCGCACAGGATGCGCATCAAGGTCGACTTGCCGGCGCCGTTGCCGCCGACGAGGCCCAGGACCTCGCCGGCGGCGACCGTCAGGTCGATGCCGTCATTGGCCTGCGTCGCGCCATACGCCTTGGCGATCCCGGCCAGCCGCACCACCTCCGCCGTACCGTCATCCCTCGATAGGACCGTCGAACCAACGGGATCCTCGCCGTCGCGAAGATGACGGGAGGCGCTCACGCCCGCGGCACCCGCCTCAGTGCGTCCCCTGCAGCAGCGTCTTCGCAACCCAGTCCTGGCTGTAGGTCGGGCTCACGATCACGTTGGGCGGCAGGTCGGCATAGTCCTTCAGGCTGTCGTTGGTGACCGTGGCCACCGGCATGATCATCAGCTTGGGCGGGTTGGCGCCCTGGACGATCGCCAGGCTCAGCCAGAACGCGGCGCCGCCGATGCCCGGCGTGGTGTTCATCGAGATCGTGGAATAGCCGTGGGCCGCGCGCTGCTTGATCCACCACTGGATGAAGTTGGAGCTGCCGCCGCCCTCGATGATCGGCATCTTGGCCGCATAGTCGCCGCCATACTGGTCGAAGGCCTGGGCGATGCCGATATCGTCGCTGCCGCCCTGGCCGAGCACGGCATCGACATGGGGCAGGCTGGGCAGGACATTGGCGACCGCCGACTGCGCCACCGACGCCGTCGCCTGGCCATAGACGGTGGCCACCACCTTCATGCCGGGATTGGCCTTCAGCACCGCCTCCTGGGCGGCGTACATGTCGGCATCGGGCGCGGAGCCCTTGACGCCGCGGACCACGACCACGTTGCCCTTGCCGCCGAGCTGCTTCACCACCCACTCGGCCTGGGCGGTCTTGTAGCCCGTGAAGTCGAAGTTGAGCTGGTAGTTGCAGGGCGCCGAGGCGATCGAATCGAACGAGATCACCTTGATCCCGGCGGCGCACGCCTTCTGGATGACGCCGTTGACCGCGCTTTCCGACGCCGCGTCGACCGCGATGGCGTCGACCTTCTTCAGGATCAGCTCGCCGATCTGGCTGGCCTGCTGGGCGACCGTGCCGTCGCCATTGAGCACGACATAGTCGGCGATCTTGCCGTCGGCCTTGGCCTGCTTGGCCGCGGCCTCGAAGGCCTCGACCATCTGATGCCGCCAGGTGTTGCCGTAATAGGCGTTGGACAGCGCGATCACCGGCTTGTCCGGCGACGCCAGGGCCGGCGCGGCGACCGCCGCCGCCAAGGCCAGACTTACGGGCAGCATCCAGACGTTCGGCATGATCGGCCTCCCCCTTGGGCGACCCGGTGGCCGGGCGCGCATTGTTGATGAGCAACAGATTATCTTGTTATACCAGTTCGGCAAGCGGAAAACGGCGACAGCCGCAGGCAAACTGATATAGTCGGCAGGGGTATCGCCATGTCCTCCGACCTGATCGTTCGACGCAAGCTGTCCGACGAGGTGTTCGATCGCCTCAAGGCGATGATCACCAGTGGCGAGCTGCAGCCCGGCGACGCCATGCCGTCCGAGCGCGACCTGATGGAGCGCTACGGCGTCGGCCGGCCGGCCATCCGCGAGGCCATGCAGGCGCTGGCCAATCTCGGGCTGATCGCGATCAGCCACGGCGAGCGCGCGCGGGTGTGCGAGCTGACCCCGCGCGCGCTGTTCCACCAGGTCGACACGGTCGCCCAGCTGATGCTGTCGACCTCACCGCGGTCGCTGGAACACCTCAAGGAAGCGCGGCTGTTCTTCGAACGCGGCATGGTGCGCGAGGCGGCGGCCAAGGCCACCGACGCCGACGTCGAGCGGCTGCGCCTGACCTTGGAGCAGCAGCGGCGCAACCTGGGCAACGCCCAGGCCTTCATGGAGGCCGACATGCGGCTGCACCGGCAGATCGCCGCGCTCTCCGGCAACCCGCTGTTCGAAGCGGTCAGCGAAGCCATGCTCAACTGGCTGCGTGCCTACCACACCGAACTGCTGATCTGGTCGGGCAAGGAGACCTACACGCTCGCCGAGCACGCCCGCATCATCGACGCCATCGCCGCCCACGACCCGGATGCCGCCGAGGCCGTGATGGTCGAGCATCTGAAGCGGTCGAGCGCGCTCTACAGCCACCCGGCGCCGGGGGGCTGACCGGCGGCCGGTCAGCGGACCTCCAGCGCCGCCGCCTCGTCGGCATCCTGCAGCGGCAGGCGGAAGAAGAACCGGGTGCCGACGCCGACCTCGCTGTCGAAGTCGATCAGGCCACCATGATTGTCGACCACGATCTTCTGGCAGATCGCCAGTCCCTGGCCGGTCCCGGTGCCGACCGGCTTGGTGGTGAAGAACAGGTCCCACACCCGATGCCGGTTCTCGGGTGGGATGCCGATGCCGGAATCGGCGATGCTGAACTCCACCATCCCGCCGGCCAGGCGGCACCCGATGGCGGCCTGACCGCGGCCGGACACCCCCTTCTGCTCGATCGCCTGCACCGCATTGACCAGCAGCGCGATCAGCACCTGCTCGATCTCGGCCGGCCGGCACGGCACGTCCGGCAGGTCGGCCTCGGTCTCCACCGTCAGCTCGCAAACCGGCTTCCAGGCGTTGCGGCACATCGTGATCGCGGTCTGGATCAGGTCGGCGGGCCGGGCCGGGCACTTCGCCGCCGTCTCGGGATGCGAGAACAGCTTGACCGATTTCACGATCGCCCCGATCCGATGGATCCCGTCGAGCGACTGCGAGACCGCGCACTGCATCTCGCCGGTCAGCTCCTCGAACTCGGCGGATACCGGCTCCGCCGGGACCGGCCGGGCCGATTCGAGCAGCTCGTCCAGCGCCTGGCCCATGAAGCGCAGATTGTCGCCGATGAACTGCGCGGGCGTATTGATCTCATGCGCCATGCCCGCCGCCAGCGTGCCGAGGGTGGCCATCTTCTCCGCCCGCAACAGCCGGTCCTGGGCCTGGCGCAAGGACTCGATCGACGCCTCCAAGGCCGCGGTGCGGGCCGCCACCCGGTCGCCGAGCTCGTGATTGGCCCGATCCACGGCCTGGAACGCCGATGCCAGGTTCCAGTGCATGACATTGATCGAATGGGCCAGGGTATCCAGGACATCCGGCTCGTGGCGCGTCGGGCGCGCCAGCGCCAGGCTGCCCGGCTCGGGCGCGCGGGGGTCCAGCCCCCGCGTATACCCGGCGATCCGATCGAGATGGAGGCTCATCCGGTTGCGCACGAGCACCAGGGCGAAGGCCGCCACCAGCATCGTCTTCAGGGCGTTGCCCAGCAGGATCAAGCAGAGCTGCTGGGCCGAATGGGCGTAGATGCCGTCGAGGCCGGCGACGATCTCAAGCTCGCCCAACGGCGTCGCGGGCCCGCGGACCAGCGGGATCCGCATCCGTTCCGTAAAGCGCGACGCCACCGACCCGGCCTGCCAGATCTGGGAGGGCGCCTTGCCGATCGCCCGGATGCGGACCTGCTCGATGTCGGGCAGCCGGGCGATGCCGTCGATCTCCACCTGCACCGCCTCACCGTCGAAGTTCCACAGGCTGGCGGTCAGGTTCGGCGCGTGGGACAGGGTGATCTCGGCGAAGCGCCGCGACAGGCCGGTCAGGCCGGACTGCACGTCGTAATAGGTCTGGACCGCCGTCGTGATGCAGGTGACCAGACTGGAAAACAGCAGGATCGGATAGATCAGCTTCCGTTCCAGCGCCCCGCGGCCAAGGACCAGGTCGCGACAGCGGCGCAGCCGGACCGACAGCGCCGACGCCGACAGTCCGGCCGCCGATGCATCCGTGGCGAGCACGGCCGGATCGGTGCGGTCATCGCCGGTCATGCTAGAGCCCGTCACAGCAGCACAGCCAGGCCGGTTGCCGGCAGCGCGCGCGCAATGCACAGCCCATGACCGCCCCCTCGAAATCGCCGGTGGTCGGATCCGGTGAGATGATGGCCCGACAAACCTTAATGAGGGGTTAGGTCGACGGCAGCGACCCGTGGTCGCTGACCAACGGCGACGGCGGCCGGTCGGCCGGGGCCGAGACGATGCCGCCGCCCGCGGTCAGGCCAGCCGGGCGCAGCCATAGGGCGGCAGGACGGCTCCGGTCCAGGCCGCCAGAACCGCAGTGCCGTCCGGGCGAGCCGCCCCGACGGCACCCGTTCCGGCGCCGCCGCCCACGATCCGAATCGGCTGCCGGTCCGGCGTGAGGTTGGCCAGCCACAGCACCGGCCCCTCGGCGCCTTGCCCCGCCACCGCCAGCACCGCGTCGGGGCGGCTGGATCGGCAGGCCAGATGCGGCCGGCCGGCAAGCGCGGCCAGGCCGGCGGCCGCGTGGAACGCGGCGCGCGGCGCGTCTCCCTCCAGCACGCCGAACGGCCCGGTGAGGGCGGCCGGGGTCAGCAGATCGAGGCCGGCTTCGGCGACCGCGGCGGCATAGCCCACCATCCAGGCCGCCGCGAACAGGCCGCGCTGGCGGGGGTCCTCGCGGGCCATCGCCAGGCGCCGGCGCCCGGGATTGTCGAAGGTCCGCGAGCCGTAGGGGTTCTGCCGCATGCCGATGGTCGCGGGGCCGATGCGGTAGGGCATGTCGCCGATGATCGCGCGCGTGGACCGCGTGATGAAGGGCAGTGCCTCCAGGGTCTGCATGACGCTGACATCGTCCGCGGCATGCACGATCGGGCAGGTGGCATGGGTGACGAAGTCCAGCAGCGCCAGCGGCGGCCGCTTGCGGTTGAGCTCGGTGAAATAGCTGAGCATGCCGCCGCCCAGCCGGACGCCGGGGAACGCCGCCCGCGCCGCGGCATAGACTGAAGCCAGCGGCGGGCAAGGCGGCCAGGCGCTGCCCGGCGGCGTCGATTGCCGATCCACCGCCGGCGAGACCACGACCGAATCCAGGGCCAGCCCGGCCGCGCGCACCTGCGCGGCAATCACCGCAAGCTCCGACTGCGGGTCGTCCCGCCCCGGCACCACGCATTCCAGCGCGACCTCGGCCCGGATCAGTCGCGTCAGCCGGGCGAAGCCGGTGAGCGCGGCCGCGCCGTGGCCCGCCGTCGGGTCGAAGTGGCAGAGCAGCGCCTGCGGCCCGAGCTCGGCCAGGCGCGCGGCCTGGGCCGCGGTCGCGGCGGTCTCCTCGGGCGTGATCGCGAGGCCGATGCGCGGCAGCGTCCCAGCCGCCGGGCCCAGCGACACGGTCACCGGCTCCGGCGCCGAGATCGGGGCGGGCCGGCGCGACCGACGGTCGGTGATGACCAGCGACACCCGCTGCGCAAAAGTCCGGCCGCCCGGCAGCCGGTAGGGCCAGGGCAGCGCCAGCGGCCGAACATAGGTCTTATAGGAGGCGTCGGACCAGGCGCGCTGGTCCTCCATCTCGAAAACGTCGCCCTCCAGCCGGCAGGTCGCCTCGACGCCGTCGGTGACGGTGTGGCCAAGGGCGCGAATCGCCTGGAACGGCTGCCAGGGTTCGATCAGCGCGGGAAAGCGCGCATGCTCGACCGTGCCGTCGACATGCTCGACCCGCGCCGGCTGTCCGGCCAGGCCGATGATCGGATGCAGCACACAGAAGCCGCAGCGGTTGGTCACGAAATCGGAGTCGGGCCGCGCCGCCACCTCGAAGGTCAGCCCGTCCGGACACCCGGCCAGCGCGGCCTCATAGCGCAGCAGGGCGCCGGCCGGATCCTGGAGCCGCGCCCGCCAGCGCACCTGGAAGCCATTGGCCCCCTGGTCGATCGCCAGGTCTTCGATGGTAGGATCGATGGTGCCCCAGTCGGCGTCCCGGACCACGTAGGCGACGGCGCGCAGCACGTCGATGCCGTCGTAGCGGATGCTGCGCAGGGCACCGGCGACCAGCTCGGCCGACAGGGGCCCCGCGGCCAGCCGGACGGGCTCGGGCACCGGCTCGTCGGTGCCGAACAGCGCCAATGCCGTCTCGCGCGGGGTCATGTCAGCTCCGCCAGCGCCACCGTGCGGCCGTCGGCGGCGCTCCGGTACGCCGCTTCGACCAGAGCCAGCGTCTGCAGGTTGTCGCGGCCGGAGGTCTCGGGCTCGAGGCCGCGGCGCAGGCACTCGATCCAATGGCGCTGGATCGCCAGCACGCTGGCCTGGATGCCGTGCCAGGGCCGCTCGGCCCAGGGCAGCAGCGCCGGCGCCACCGCCCGCCGCTCGGTGCCGGCGCGGCCGGTGACGGTCAGCCGGTACTGCCGGTCCAGCCGGATGGTGCCATCGGCGCCGTCGACCTCGACCAGGGTTTCGGGAAACGGCTCCTCGGCCAGGCGGGTGGCATAGGAGCAATCGACCACCGACGTGGCGTCGCCATGGTCGAGCAGCATGGTGGCGACGTCCTCGCCCCGGATCGCCGGGTTGACGCGGGCGGTGCGCGCCGTGACCGCGCGCGCACCGCCCAGCAGGAACCGCGCGATATCCAGGCTGTGGATGCCCAGGTCCTCGATGATGAAGCGGGCGCCCTCGGCCAGGTAGGGCTGGCCGGCGAACACGTCCCAGGCCGAGCGGAACGACACCCGGGCCCAGAACGGCCGGCCGATCCGGCCCTGGTCGATCGCCGCCCGGACGGCGCGGATCGGCGTCTGCCAGCGGAAGTTCTCATGCACCATCAGCGGCACGCCTGATGCGGCGCACGCTGCGACCATGGCGCGGGCCTCGGCCAGGTCCCGGGCGAACGGCTTCTGGCAGATCGTCGCCACCCGGTGCCGCGCCGCCAGCTCGACCAGCGCGCGGTGGCTGGCGACCGTGGTCGCGATGTCGACAAAATCGAGCGCCTCGTGTGCCAGCAGCTCGGCCGCGTCGGCATAGGGCGTGCCGCCGAAGCGCGCCGCGGCGGCGGCCAGCCGATCGGGGTCGCGGTCGCACAGCGCCACGATCTCGACGCCGGGAATGTCCCGCCAGGCATGGAGGTGGTTGGCCGCGAAGAAGCCGCAGCCGATCACGGCGCCGCGCAGGACGGCAGAGCCGCCCGTGGCGGCATCGCCGCCCGTGGTCATGCCGCCCGCGCCATGCGCCGGAGCGCGACGCGCTGCTGCAGCCGCTGCTGGGCCTGGTCGACGACCACCGCGGCGATGATCACGACGCCCTTGATCACGGTCTGCCAGAACGAGCCGACGCCCATCATCACCAGGCCGTCGGACAAGATGCCGATGACGAAGGCGCCGGCCACGGTGCCGGCGACGGTGCCGCGGCCGCCCGACATCGACGTGCCGCCCAGCACCGCGGCGGCGATGGCGTTCAGCTCGAAGCTCTCGCCGGTGGCGGGATGCGCCGCCATCAGCTCCGAGGCGATGATCAGCCCGACGATGGCGGCGCAGAAGCCCGAGAACACGTAGACGAACAGCTTGACCCGGGCGACCCGGATGCCGGACAGCGCGGCGGCGCGCTCGTTGCCGCCGACGGCGAAGATGTGGCGGCCGAGCGGCGTGCGCGCCGCCAGGTAGGCCGCGGCCGCCGCCAGCACCGCCAGCAGCCACACCGCCACCGGCAGCCCCAGCAGCCGCCCGGCGCCCAGCACGCCGAAACCGGTGGTGCCGAAGTCGGGGTTGCCGACCAGGTTCGGGAAGGTCGCGCCGTCCGACGACAGCAGCGCCAGGCCGCGCGCGACATAGAGGGTGCCCAGCGTGGCGATGAACGGCGCGACGTTGAGCCGGGTCACCAGCAGTCCGTTGACCGCGCCGATGGCGACGCCCAGCCCCAGCGTGATCAGGATGATCTCGGTCAGATTGAAATAGACCGTGTAGCCGATCGGCAGCTCGATCCCGTGCAGGATCAACCCGCCGGCCACCATGCCGGCCAGACCGACGATCGAGCCGACCGACAGGTCGATGCCCCCCGCGATGATCACGAAGGTCATGCCGATCGCCAGGAAGGCGTTGAGCGCGACATGCTTGGCCACCAGGATCAGGTTGGCGGCCGACAGAAAGTTGGGGGCGGCGGCCGAGAACACCGCCAGCACCGCGATCAGGGCGATCGCGGTGCGGGCGCGCATCAGCGCGAGCGCCAGCGCGCCGCTGGCTCGGCGCTGCTGCGGAGCGGCGGCGTCGCGGGCGATCGTCATGCGTGCACTCCCAAGCCGGCGGCCGAGGCTGCGACCACCGCGGCCTCGGTCGCCTCGGCGCGGTCGAACAGGGCGGTCAGGCGGCCGGCGCTCATGACCGCGATGCGGTCGGACAACGCCATGACCTCGTCCAGGTCCGAGGTGGCGAACAGGATCGCCAGGCCTTCGGCCGCCAGCCGGCGCATGATGGCGAACAGCTCGGCCTTGGCGCCGACGTCGATGCCGCGGCTGGGCTCGTCCAGCAGCAGCACCTTGGGCCCGGTCATCAGCGCCTTGCCGATCACCACCTTCTGCTGGTTGCCGCCGGACAGGGCGCCGACCTCGATGGCAGGATCGGCGACCTTGATGCCGAGGTCGCGGATGGCCCCGTCGACGGCCGCGGCCTCGGCCGCCGCCGGGACGTGGACCAGGCGGGCCAGCCGGCCGAGGCTGGCCAGGGTCAGGTTCTGGGCCACCGGCAGCGCCAGCACCAGCCCGTCGCGCTGGCGGTCCTCGGGCACCAGCGCGATGCCCCGGGCGATGCGCCCGGCGGCGTCGCGGGCGCGGACCGGGGCATCGTCGAGCAAGACGCGGCCGCCGGCATGGGGGTGGAGGCCCAGAATGCACTCGAACAGCTCGGTGCGGCCGGCGCCCATCAGGCCGTAGAGGCCCAGCACCTCGCCCGCGCGCACCGCCAGCGAGACATGGTCGACCAGCCAGCCGCCGGCCGGGCGCGGCAGCGCCACCGCCTCCAGCCGCAGCCGCTCGGGTCCCAGCGCATGCGCGATCGGCCGCGCGAAATCCTTGGCGGCCGAGCCGATCATGCGGGCGACGATCCAGGGCACGTCGACCTCGGCCATGGCGGCGCGCCCGGTCACGCGGCCGTCGCGCAGCACCGTGATGCGGTCGCCGATGCGGACCAGCTCGGCCAGGCGGTGGCTGATATAGACGATGGCGACGCCCTGTGCCCTGAGCTCGGCGATCAGGCGGAACAGCACCTCGACTTCGGCGGCGCTCAGCGCCGAGGTCGGCTCGTCCAGGATCAGGATGCGCACGTCGGCGGCGACCGCCTTGGCGATCTCCACGATCTGCCGCTCGCCGATGCTGAGGTCCTCGACCAGGGCAGCCGGATCGATGCCGGCCTCCAGGCGCGCGAGCAGCCCTCGGGCCTCGGCCTCCTGCCGGCCACGATCGATCCCGAGGGGCCCGACGATCTCGCGCGCCGCAAAGATATTCTCGGCGACCGACAGATTGGGGAACAGGTTCAGTTCCTGGAAGACCATGGCGATGCCGTGGCGGGCGGCCTCGGCCGGGCTGCCCAGCACGACCGGCCGGCCGTCGATCAGGATGCGGCCCTCGGTCGGCTGCTCGACCCCGGCGATGATCTTCATCAGCGTCGACTTGCCGGCGCCGTTCTCGCCGACCAGCACGTTGACGGCGCCGGCCTGGACGTCGAAGTCGGCATGGCGGACCGCGACGGTGCCGGCGTAGACCTTCGAGATGCCTTCCAGGCGCAGAACCGGCGCGGCCATGACCTATGGCTCCAGCGCCAGGGTCGCCGGGGTCAGCAGCGGCCGGGCACCGCCCAAGGTCAGGGCGCCCACGGCCCTGACGTGCCGGCCGGCGAGGCCGTCGCGCGGCAGCGCCGCCAACTGGGTCCGGTCGGCCACCTGGTTCAGCGCCTTGCCGAAGCGGGCGAAATCGATCTGGTTGGTGAAGGCGTCGAAGGACACGAAGTCCAGGGCGTCGCGCAGGGCGGTGCCGCGGATCACCGGGCCGATCTGGACGTCGACCTCGGGTGCGCTATCGGCGTCGACCGTGATGGTGGCGGCGCGGGTGTCGAGGTCGGCCCCGACGATCCGCCCGTCCAGCCGCACGACATAGACCCAGGGCGCGTCAGGCCGCGGCCGGTAGCCCCAGCGCGCCCCGGCGGCATCGGGATCGCGCTGCGCCAGGTCCAGCACCTGGCGCAGCGGCCCCGCCTTGGCGGCGAGATAGGGCAGCACCTTGGGCTGCCACAGGTCCGCGGCCATGCGGTCGGGGTCGAACGCCCCGGCCGCCGGCATGGCCTGGCCGCCGCCCTTGGGCGGCGTCGGCACGATGCGGCAGCCGGTCACCAGCAGCGCGGCGGCGATGGCCATGGCCATGGGCCGCATCGCTTTCGCGGGAATGACGGCCAAGGAAACGTCTCAGTTCTTCGCCAGGGCGAAGGTCTCGAGCTTGCCGGCGTTGTCGGGCGTGATCAGGACGCAGTCCATGAGCTGCTTTTCCTTGTCCGGCGCCTTGTGGGTCTTGAGGTAGGCGTCGGCCTCCTCGACCGCCATCTCGGCCTCGCGGTAGGCCGGCTGCAGCACCGTCGCCTTGATGCCGCCCTGGCGGATCGAGTCGCGCACATCGTTGGAGCCGTCGAAGCCGACCACGATCACGTCCTTGCGCCCGGCCGCGCTCAGGGCCGCCCAGGCGCCCATGGCCATGGTGTCGTTGCCGGCGATCACGCCCTTGATCCCGGGATTGGCCTGCAGGATCGACTCCATCTTGGCGAAGGCCTCGGGCTGGCTCCAGTTGGCCGACTGCTGGGCGACCATCTTCAGCTTCGGATAGTCGTTGATGACGTCGTGGTAGCCCTGCGACCGGATCTTGGCGTTGGTGTCGGATTCCTTGCCGGTCAGCTCGACAAAGTTGCCCGCCTCGCCCATGAGCTTGACGAACTGCTGAGCGCCGAGCTGCGCGCCCTGGTAGTTGTTGGAGACGATCTGGGCGACGGCAACGCCTGTGGCGTTGATCTCGCGGTCGACCAGGAAGGACGGGATGCCGGCGTCCTTGGCCTTCTTCACGGCCGCGATGGTCGCGTCGGCGCCGGCGTTGTCCAGCACGATCGCCTTGGCGCCGCGCGCGATCGCGGTGTCGATCAGCTGCGACTGCTTGTTGGCGTCATCGTCGTGGACCATGACCACGGTCTGGTAGCCCAGCGCCTCGGCCCGCGCCTTGGCGCCGTCGGCCTCGGCCTTGAAGAACGGGTTGTCGTGCGACGGCGTGACGATGGCGATCAGATCGGCGGCGCGGGCTGATGCGCCCGACAGCGCCAGCGCCGCACCCACGGCGGCGCCGATCCAGGTCTTCGTGCTCATGTGTTGTCCTCCCCTTGTGATTGTTGCTCCCGTCGCGCGGGTCAGGTGATGCGCTGGATCGAGGCGGCGATCTCGTCAGGCTCGAACACCCGCTTCCAGTCCGCGCGCATCAGCTGCGGCTTGCCGAACTGGATCGCCTTGTTGCAGGCGTCGGAGAACACGCCCGGGATTTCGCCGAAGGTGACCGCCGCCAGGATGTTGAGATGGCCGAGCAGGAAGTCGCGCGCCGCCTCCTGCGGCACGCCCCGCGCCACGACCTCGTCCATGGCCTCGCGCATGACCGACACCAGCGTGGCGCACACCGTCTCGGACAGGCCGGGCTCCAGCAGCGCCATCTGCGGCACCGTCACCCGGTGCGAGCGCATGACCGGCGCGTAGATCGTGCGCGCGATCTCTTCGCCCAAGGCGTAGTGGGCCTCGGGCCCCTGCATCAGCGCGTTGACGATGTGCTGCTTGGCGCGGGCACCGCCGAAATGGTCGCGCTTGGCGTCGAGCTCGGTCTCGTCGTTGAAGATCGGCGGGTGGCAGGGATGGCTGACGAAGTAGGTCAGGTCGTCCCGCTTGGGCAGGTGCCCGGCGAACGGGGCCGCGGCGTCCAGCACCATGACCATGGTGCCGGGCGCCAGCCGCGGCGCGATCTCGGCCGCGACGCGGCCGATCACGGTGTCGGGCACCGCCAGGATGACGACTTCGGCGCCGTCCAGGGCCGCTTCGGGAGCGACGCAGCCGGCGCCGATCGCGGCCAGCCGGCCGCGCCCCGCCTCGCTCACCTCGACATGGCGAACGTCGAACCGCGAGCCCTTGAGGTTGCTGGCCAGGCGCAGGCCCATCTTGCCGCCGGCACCGAACAATGCGATCGCGGTCATGCGTCCTCCCTCGAGCCGGTCGTTCCGGCTACGCTAGGGACAACTGGTATAATGAGTCAATCACTATTCCTGCGCGATTGCCGCAGGTCGATGTCACGTCGGGTGCGCCCAACGACCCTGGCCCGTTCCTTCGACGGCACACGGAGGAAGCCCGATGCGAACGCCGCTGCTGATCACGACCACCGCCCTGTCGCTCTTGGCATCGGCGACCGCGGCCCCGGCTGCCCCGGTCATGTCGCCGGCACCGGCAATGATCGCGCGCGCGGCCGTCGAGCCGGCCCGTTGGGTCACCCGGTGCCGGCCCGAGCGGGTTGTCCGCGCCCGTCACTGGGTGACCCTGCGCCGATGCCACCGGGTCTGGCGCTGACCATCCGCCTGCCCCCTCAACGGGCCACGAACAGCGGATAGAGGCTGGCCACCAGCTCGGCGACGATCAGCGCCAGGATGTACCATTCGACGCGCAGGCTGCTGCGGTTGTGCACCAGGCCCAGCAGCGTCTCCATGGTCCGCGCGATGACGTCGAGCTTGCGGTCGAGGGCGCGGCTGCGCTCGCGCAGCTCGTACTCCTCCGACAGCCGCAGGTGCAGGCGCTCCAGCTCCGGATGGTCCCACAGCAGATCTGGCTTCTCGCCGGTTTCCACGCGCCCGACCATCTTGTGCTGAATCAGCAGGACATGGCCGATCTGGCGCAGCAGGTCGGTTCCGCCCGCGCCGCCGCGGCCCCGCTCCCTGAGGGTCGCGGCCACCGGCTCGATGCGATCGAAAATGTCGGCGATGCCGGATTCGTAATGGGCCAGGACCAGGCTCTTGGCCAGCACGTCGGCGATCAGCTGCAAGCGCTCGCCGCTGGCCTGCCGGATCCAGATCAGGCCGGCGCTGTCGACCGTCTCCTCCGCCTGATCGTCGATCCGGACCCGGGCGTCGTCCACCTCGCCGGTGCCGACCGGCCCCCCCACGAACGCGCCCAGGCGGCGCAGCAGGGCACCTTCGGCCTCCGCCGAAATGCCAAACAGCACGACGGCGCCGTAGCGGAAGCAGACAACCATGCCGCCATCGGCGAGCCGCAGGGTCAGCGGCACGGCGGCCACACAATCCCAGCCTTCGGTCCGCGCCGCATCGTCGGCCAGCCGATGGCTGTCCAGGCGCTCGCCCAGCAACAGCGCCCGCACCGCCAGCAACGGGTCGGGACCGGACCTCGGGCTTGACGGTCCCTCCTGGTGCAGTGGGCGATCCATCGGCGTCATCGCCATCCTCTCCGCCTGCCGTGATCGAGCCGGGCCGGCTTCGGCCGGCGCCGCCTCGCGCCGTATCAACGCCGCGCTCGACCAAACCCGTCCGCGACGACCCGACCTCGACCGGGTGCAGGAGTCATGGGCTGACATGGGAAATCATGGGTGCAAGCCACCGCCCACAGGCTTATCCACAATGAGAACAAAAAATGAACACATGGGAATCTTTGTTCATTTATAATGAGATATTTGGCTTTCCTGATCTGCAAACTCGACCGCCTGAGCCAGCGATCCCCAACACAGGCCGATCGGCTTAGACGCTTGAAACTCACGCTGTTTTACTAGGTCCGTGCGTTGACGCCCATGAAATCCCATGATATCCCATGCTGTCCCATTGGCCACCTGGCATTCCCGGATCGGTGCCGGCGCCATTGGGAGATCGGCAGCAGGGCTACGGCACCGGGGCTCGAGTCGCGCGGAAAGGGGAGCTGTCTCGGTCGCCATGGCGCTGTTCCTGTCCACCTACGTGAACAAGGTCGACCGGAAGGGCCGCGTGTCGGTCCCGGCCGACTTCCGTTCCGAGCTGGCCGGACAGCGCTTCAACGGGATCGTGGCCTTCCGCGGCTTCACGCGCCTGGCCATCGACGCCAGCGGCATCGACCGCATGGAGAAGTTCTCGGCCGAGCTCGAGGGGCTCGACCCCGAGGCCGAGCGCGCCCAGGAAGTCCAGGCGATCCTCGCCGACAGCCGGCGCCTGGCCTTCGACGGCGAAGGCCGCATCGTCCTGCCCCAGGACCTGTGCAGCTTCGCCCAGATCACCGAAGAGGCCCACTTCGTCGGCCAGGGCGGCAATTTCCTGATCTGCAACGCCGAAGTCGCGGCCGAGATCGTGCGCAAGCCGCTGGCCCGCCGGTTCGGGGCGGTGCCATGACCGTGCACCGCCCGGTCCTGCTGGACGAGGTTGTGGCGGCGCTGGCGCCCAAACCGGGCGGCGTCTATGTCGACGGCACCTTCGGCGCCGGCGGCTATGCCCGCGCCCTGCTGGAGGCCGCAGCCTGCCGGGTGATCGGCATCGACCGCGACCCCGACGCCATCGGCCGCGGCGCGGCACTGGTCGAGCGCTTCGGCCCGGCGCTGACCCTGCTCGAAGGCCGCTTCGGCGACATGGCCCGGCTGCTGGCCGACATCCAGGTCGAGGCCGTCGACGGCATCGCCCTCGATCTGGGCGTGTCGTCGCCGCAGCTCGACCAGCCCGAGCGCGGCTTCTCGTTCCGCGCCGACGGACCGCTCGACATGCGCATGGCGCGCAGCGGCGACAGCGCCGCCGACCTGGTCGCCCGTCTGGACGAAGCCGAACTCGCCGACCTGATCTGGCGGCTGGGCGAGGAGCGCCATTCCCGCCGCGTCGCGCGGGCCATCGTGGCCGCGCGGCAGGAGGCGCCGCTGACCCGGACCGGGCAGCTGGCCGAGGTGGTGCGCCGGGTGGTGCCGCGCAGCCCGGACGGCATCGATCCCGCGACGCGGACCTTTCAGGCCCTGCGCATCGCCGTGAACGACGAGCTGGGCGAGCTCGACCGCGGCCTGGCCGCCGCCGAGCAGCTGCTGCGCCCGGCCGGGTGCCTGGCCGTGGTCGCCTTCCACTCGCTGGAGGACGGCCGGGTCAAGGCCTTCCTGAAGGAGCGCAGCGGTGCCGGCGCCGGCGTCTCGCGCCATGCCCCGGCGATCGGCACCCGGCGCGAGCCGAGTTTTCGCCTGGTCGCCCGTCGCGCCATCAAGCCCGGCGAGGCCGAACTGCGCGCCAATCCCCGCGCCCGCTCGGCGCGGCTGCGCGTGGCCGCGCGCACCTCGGCCCCGGCCTGGGAGGCGCGTCCGTGACGCCGCGGCTGTTCCTGGTCTGGCTGGTGCTGTCGTCGACGGTCGGCTGGGCGGTCTACCAGCTGAAATACCAGGTCCAGCGGCTGGAGGAGCAGCTGGCGCGGATCAACCACGCCGTGGTCGTCGATCAGGAGGCGATCGACGTGCTGCGCGCCGAGTGGTCCTACCTCAACCAGCCCGGCTATCTGGAGGACGTGGCCAAGCGCTATCGGCCCGACCTGGTGCCGATGCAGGGCCAGCAGTTCGCCGACCTCCTCCAGGTTCCGCTCAAGGCCGGCGTCCCCGACCGGTCCAAGCCGACGCCGCCCATGACCATCCCGGCCCCGGCCCCGGGCGCGCCGCTGGTGCCGCCGCCGGTCGCGCGCGGCAAGGCACCCGACGACACCGAGGACCCGGCCGGCCCGCCGTCCGACCTGCAGGAGGCGACCCCCGACCCGGTCCCGGTCCGCGACGGCAAGGGCCAGCTGCTGCTGGTGCGCACGAGGACCAAGCTGTGACCCCGCGCAATCGCACCGAACCGACGCTGTTCGATCCGCCGCCGGAGTCCCCTCCGGCCGGTCCCGCCATAACGGCCGACGCCGGGATGCCCGCTCCGTCCGCCCCCCTCCCGCAGGAGGAAGCGGGGGACTCCCAGGACCGGGAGTCTGCGTCGGCACCCCTGACCCCGCCGGCGGCCGCGGCCCGCGGCGGCTGGGCGCGGCTGAAGCGCCTGCGCGGCGCGGCACCGCCGGACTGCTCGCCGATCGAAACAGGCCATCGGCGGCTGGTCACGGTGGCGGGGCTGTTCGGATTCGCGTTCCTGGCGATCTGTGGGCGGCTGGTCGATGTCACCCTGATCAGCCACGGCGAGCCCAGGGTTCATGTCGCGCGCCGGCCGGCGCCGCCCGAGCGCGGCGAGATCCAGGACCGCAACGGCGTGCTGCTGGCGGCCTCGTTGGGCTCGATCTCGGTCTATGCCGACCCGCGCAAGGTGCTCGACGCCGCCGAGGCCGCCGCCAGGCTCAAGCGCGCGCTGCCCGACATCGACGAGGCCCAGATCCGCAGCCGGCTTGCCTCGGAGCGCGCCTTCGTCTATGTCCGGCGCGACTTGACCCCGCGTCAGATGGCCGAGGTCAACGCCCTGGGCCTGCCGGGTATCCTGTTCCAGAAGGAGAACCGGCGGGTCTATCCGCAGGGATCGACGGTCAGCCAGCCCCTGGGCTTCGCCGACGTCGACAACCGCGGCCTGAGCGGCGTCGAGAAGCATTTCGACGACGCCCTGCGCCACGGCGAGACCGTCCAGCTCAGTCTCGACCTGCGCCTGCAGCAGGTGCTGCGCGAAGCGCTGATCGAGGCCGTCGCCAAGTTCTCGGCCCTGGGCGGGGGCGGGCTGATCATGGACGTGTCGACCGGCGAGATTCTGGCGCTGGTCTCGCTGCCCGACTTCGATCCCAACGAGCCGGGCAAGGCTTCGGACGAGGCGCGCTTCAACCGCATGACGCTGGGCGCGTACGAAATGGGCTCGGTGTTCAAGGTGTTCAACACGGCGATGGCGCTCGACAGCGGTACCACCACCCTCGCCGCCGGCTACGACGCGACCCATCCGATCCAGGTCGCGCGCTACACCATCCACGATGACGAGCCCAAGAACCGCTGGCTGTCGGTCGCCGAGATCTTCATGTATTCGTCGAATATCGGCTCGGCCAAGATGGCGCTCGACGCCGGCGCCGAGAAGCAGCGCGACTATCTGGGGCGCCTGGGGCTGCTGCAGCCGGCGCCGATCGAGCTGCCCGAGGTCGGCCGCCCGCACTTCCCCGATCCCTGGCGGCCGATCAACGTCATGACCATCGCCTTCGGGCACGGCATGTCGGTGACGCCGGTGCAGACCGCGGCCGCCGCCGCCGCGGTGGTCAATGGCGGCATCTATCATCCGCCCACCCTGATCAAGCGTCAGGCCGGCACGCCCGTGCCCGGCACCCGGGTGCTGTCGGAGCAGACCAGCACGATCATGCGCCGCCTGATGCACCTGGTGGTCGAGGGCGGCACCGGCCGCAAGGCCTACGTCCCGGGCTACCTGGTCGGCGGCAAGACCGGCACGGCCGAGAAGCTGCTGACGCTCAACGACGGCCGCAAGATCTCGGGCAACACCTACAACCGCCACGCCAATCTCTCGACGTTCGTCGGCGCCTTCCCGATGACCGCACCCCGCTATCTGGTGCTGGCCATGCTGGACGAGCCGCACGGCATCCGGGAGACCGGCGGCTTCTCCACGGCCGGCGAGGTGTCGGCGCCGACGGTTGCCAAGATCGTCGCGCGCATCGGACCGATGCTCGGCATGCCGCCGCTCAATGACCAGGCGCCCGAGATCCGGCGCGCCATGTGGGTGGACCTCACGCCAGGAGGGACGCGCGTTGCCCAATCTCGCTGAAGCCCCGCTCGCTGAGCTCGCCGAACCCAAGCTCCTCGCCGATCTGGTCGAGCCCGGCAGCGCGGCGCTCGACTTGGCCGGCATTCGGGTCACAGGCATCACCGCCGACAGCCGGGCGGTGCGGCCGGGCTTCCTGTTCGCCGCCCTGCCGGGCGCGCGCATCGACGGCCGCCTGTTCATCAGCCAGGCCGTGGCGGCGGGCGCCGTGGCGGTGCTGGCGCCGCCCGGCACCTTGAGCCCGGTCCCGGTGGTCGCCGCCGCCAATCCCCGGCTGGCGCTGGCCCGCATCGCCGCGCGCGCCTTCGGCCGCCAGCCGGCCACCGTGGTCGCGGTCACCGGCACCAGCGGCAAGACCTCGGTCGCCTGGTTCACCCGCGAGATCTGGGCCCAGGCCGGCCTGAGCGCAGCGGCGCTGGGCACGCTGGGGCTGGTGCTGCCCGGCCGTGCGGCCGAACCCGGCCTGACCACGCCCGATCCGGTCAGCCTCCACGCCGCCCTCGCCCGCGCCGCCGGCCTGGGCGTCGACCACCTGGCCATGGAGGCGTCCAGCCACGGCCTCGACCAGTACCGGCTCGATGCGGTCAAGCTGAAAGCCGGGGCCTTCACGAACTTCAGCCTAGAACATCTCGATTATCACGGCGGCATGGCTGAGTACTTTGCCGCAAAAGCCATGTTGTTCGACCGGGTGCTGCCGCCCGGCGCGGTGGCGGTGCTCAACGGCGATACGCCGGAGTTCCCGACCCTGTCGGCGGTGGCGCGCGACCGCGGCCAGAGCGTGCTGCGCTTCGGGCGCGGCGGCGACCTGGCGATCCTGGAGCGCTGGCCGGCGCCGGGCGGCCAGCACCTGGTGCTGTCGGTCCTCGGCACCCGGGCCGAGGTGCGGCTGCCGCTCGCCGGCAGCTTCCAGGCGACCAACGCCGTGTGCGCGCTGGGCCTGGCGATCGCCTCGGGCGTCCCGGTCGACGTGGCGGTCGCCGGGCTGGAGCGCCTGACCAACGTGCCGGGCCGCTTGCAGCTGGCGGCGACCACGCCGTCCGGCGCCCCGGTCTATGTCGACTACGCACACAAGCCCGATGCGCTCGAGACCGTGCTGGCGGCGCTGCGCCCCTATGCCGCCGGCCGGTTGATCGTGGTGTTCGGCTGCGGCGGCGACCGCGACACCGGCAAGCGGCCGGTCATGGGCGCCATCGCCGGTCGGCTGGCAGACCGCGTGATCGTGACCGACGACAACCCGCGCACCGAAGATCCGGCGGCGATTCGCCGAGCCGTCCTGGCCGGCTGCGACGCCGCCAAGACGGTCGAGATCGGCGACCGCGCCCGGGCGATTCGCGAGGCCATGCGCCTCGCCGGCCCCGAAGACGTCGTCGTGGTGGCCGGTAAAGGCCATGAACAAGGCCAGATATTCGGAACCGAGGTCAGAGAATTCGACGATGCGACCGTCGTCCGCCAGACTGTGGATGACTTGGAAGGGTGCGGTGTATGACGACATTGTGGAGCGCCAGCGAAGCCGAGGCGGCGACCGGGGGGATCCTCTCCGGCCGGCCTTGGACTGCGACCGGCGTCTCCACCGACAGCCGGTCGGTCGGGCCGGGCGAGCTGTTCGTGGCGCTGATCGGCGACCAGTTCGACGGCCATGACTATGTCGCCGCCGCGCTCGGCCGGGGCGCTGCCGCCGCCATGGTCGCGCGCCGCCCGGGCGGCGTCACCGCCGACGCGCCGGTGCTGGCCGTCGCCGACACCAACGCCGGCCTGGCGCGCCTGGCCGGCGCCGCCCGCGCGCGCAGCCCGGCCAAGGTCGTGGCGGTGACCGGCAGCGTCGGCAAGACCGGGACCAAGGAGATGCTGGGCCTGGTGCTGGGCCGCCAGGCCGAGACCGCGGTCAGCGGCGGCAATCTGAACAACCATATCGGCCTGCCGCTCAGCCTGGCGCGCCTGGATCCGGCCGCGCGCTATGCGGTGTTCGAGCTGGGCATGAACCATCCCGGCGAGATCGCGCCCTTGGCCCGCCTGGCCCGCCCCGACGTCGCGGTCATCACCACCGTCACCGCGGCGCATCTGGAGTTCTTCGGCAGCGAGGCCGCGATCGCCGACGAAAAAGCGACGATCCTGGCCGGCCTCAAGCCCGGCGGCCTTGCGGTGCTGCCGTGCGACAACCCGCATTTCGAGCGGCTGGCCGGCCATGCGCGCCGGCGCGGCGCCACCATCGTCGAATTCGGCGCAACCCCGGCAGCCACCGTGCAGCTGGAGCGCATGACCGCCGATCCCGGCGGCAGCGAGCTCGCCGTCCGGCTCCACGGCCGGTCGCTGACCTATCGGCTGGGCGCCCAGGGGCGCCATTGGGCGCTCAACAGCCTGGCGGTGCTGGCCGCGGTCCATGGGCTGGGCGCCGATGTCGAACGGGCCGCGGCCGACCTCGCCGCCGTGACCGAGCCCAAGGGCCGCGGCGCCCGGCGGACGATCGCGGCGGGGTTCGGCAGTTTCACCCTGATCGACGACAGCTACAACGCCAGTCCGGCCGCGGTGCAGGCCGCGTTCTCGGTGCTGGGCGCCCAGGCCCCGGGCGCCGGCGGCCGTCGGATCGCCGTGCTGGGCGACATGCGCGAGCTGGGCCCGACGGCATCAGCCCTCCATGCCGCGCTCGCCGAGCCGCTGATCGCCTCGGGCATCGACGTCGCCTTCACGGCCGGGCCGCTGATGCGCCACCTGTACGAGGCCCTGCCGGCCGATCGGCGCGGCAGCCATGCCGAGACCGCCACCGCCCTGGTCGGGCCGCTTACGCAGGCCTTGCGCGCCGGCGACGTGGTCTTGGTCAAGGGTTCGCTGGGCAGCCGGATGGCGCCGCTGGTCGCCGCCCTGCAGGCGCTGGATACAGGCACTGCGGGAGGGCCGCATTGAATGCTGCCGCTCCTGCTCGTCCCCCTGACCGACGTCTTCTCGCCGTTCAACCTGTTCCGCTACGTCACGTTCCGGACGATCGGCGCGGCGCTGACGGCGCTGCTGATCAGCCTGCTGCTGGGGCCCTGGCTGATCGAACTGCTGCGCGCGCGCCAGAAGCAGGGCCAGCCGATCCGCACCGACGGTCCGGAGCACCACCTGCTGACCAAGAAGGGCACGCCCACCATGGGCGGGTTCCTGATCCTGATCGCGTTGACCGCGTCGACCTTGCTGTGGGCGAAGTGGAACAGCGGCTACATCTGGTGCGTGCTGATGGTGACCATCGGCTACGGCCTGGTCGGCTTTGCCGACGACTTCCTGAAGGTCACCAAGCGGAATACCAAAGGCCTGCCCGGGCGGGCCAAGCTGGTGGCCCAGATCGGGTTGGCCCTGGCCGCCGCGGTCTGGGTCGTGGCGATCACGCGCAGCCCGCTGGCCACCGGCCTGGCGCTGCCGGGCCTCAAGGAGGTCCTGGTGCCGCTCGGCTGGGGCTTCGTGCCCTTCGCCGCCTTCGTCATGGTCGGCGCGAGCAACGCGGTAAACCTGACCGACGGTCTCGACGGGCTGGCGATCGTGCCGGTGATGATGGCGGCGGGCTCGTTCGCGCTGATCGCCTACATGACCGGCAATGCCGTGTTCGCCAACTACCTGCAGATCAACCACGTGCCGAGCTCGGACGAGATCGCCGTGTTCTGCGGGGCGCTGTGCGGCGCCGGCCTGGGCTTCCTGTGGTTCAATGCGCCGCCGGCCAAGGTGTTCATGGGCGACACGGGCTCGCTGTCGCTGGGCGGCAGCCTGGGCGCGATCGCCGTGATCACCAAGCACGAGCTGGTGCTGGCGATCATCGGCGGGCTGTTCGTGCTCGAGACCGTCTCGGTCATGGTCCAGGTCGCCTCGTACAAGCTGACCGGCCGGCGGGTGTTCCGCATGGCGCCGCTGCACCATCACTTCGAGAAGAAGGGCTGGGCCGAGCCGACCATCGTCGTGCGCTTCTGGATCATCGCCGCCGTGCTCGCGCTGGTCGGCCTCAGCACGCTGAAGCTGCGATGATCGACCTCGCCCCCTTCAAGGACCGCCGGATCGCCGTGCTCGGCCTCGGCCGCACCGGCGTCGCCGCGGCGCGAGCGCTGCGGGCCGCCGGCGCCGAGGTCATCGCCTGGGACGACAAGCCCGAGACCCGTGCCAGCTCGGGGCTGGCGACGCGCGACCCGAGCGCCGAGGGCTGGCGCGGCATCGACCTGCTGGTGCTGTCGCCCGGCATCCCGCACAGCTTCCCGGCGCCCAATCCCCATGTCGCGGCGGCGCGCGCCGCCGGCGTTGCGATCGTCGGCGACGTCGAGCTCCTGATCCGCGCCCGCCCGGCCGGCCGCTTGGTCGGGATCACCGGCACCAACGGCAAGTCCACGACCACGGCCCTGATCGGCCACATCCTGACCGAGGCGGGCGTGCCGGCGGCGGTCGGCGGCAATCTCGGCGCCGGCGCGCTCGGCCTCGACCCGGTCGGGCCGGGCGGCGCCTTCGTGCTGGAACTGTCGTCCTACCAGCTCGAGCTAATCGACAGCGGCGGCTTCGATGTCGGGGTGCTGCTGAACATCACGCCGGACCACCTCGACCGCCACGGCGGCATGGACGGCTATGTCGCGGCCAAGGAGCGGCTGTTCCGCAACCGCGGCCCGAACCAGACCGCCGTGGTCGGCATCGACGATCCGATCTGCCGCGCCATCGCCGACCGGCTGCCCGCACCGGTCGCCCGGATCTCGGCCGAGGGTCCGGCCGCCGGTGGCGTCTACGCCGCCGAGGGCGGGCTGGTCGACGACCTGGACGGCCGGGCCCAGCATGTCCTGACGCTCGCCGACGCCCCGGCCCTGCCCGGCGTCCACAACGCCCAGAACATCGCGGCCGCCTATGCTGCCGCCCGCGCCTTGGGCCTGGCGCCTGAGGTGATCACGGCGGCGATCCGCAGCTTCCCCGGCCTGCGCCACCGCATGAGCCGCATCGCCACCATCGACGGCGTGCTGTTCGTCAACGACTCCAAGGCCACCAACGCCGATGCCGCTGCCCGGGCGCTGGCCTGCTACGACGCGGTGCACTGGATCGCCGGCGGCGTGCCCAAGGCGGGCGGGATCACGCCGCTGGCCCCGTTCTTCCCGCGCATCCGCCATGCCTATCTGATCGGCGAGGCGGCCGAGGCATTTGCCGAGACCCTGGGTGCGGCGGTGCCGCACACCCGGGCCGGCACCCTGGCGCACGCCGTCGACCTGGCCTTCGCCGGCGCCCGCGGCACCGCCGGCGCCGTCGTGCTGCTGTCGCCGGCCTGTGCGTCGTTCGACCAGTTCAGCGACTTCGAGGCCCGCGGCGCCGCCTTCGAAGCCGAGGTCGCGCGGCTGCAACGGAGCGCGGCATGACCAGCTTCGCCCGCACCGACACGAGCGCGCTGGGCCGCTGGTGGTGGACCGTCGACCGCTGGATGCTGGGCGCCCTGGCGGTGATCATCGGCGTCGGCGCGATCCTGATCCTGGCGGCCTCGCCCGCGGTCGCCCTCCGCATCGGCTATGACAGCCTGCATTTCGTGAAGCGGCAGTTTGTCATGCTGCCGCCGGCGATCGTGGTGCTGGTGGCGGTGTCGCTGCTGTCGCCGCGCCAGATCCGGCGCCTGTCGACCATCCTGTTCGTCGTCTGCCTGGGCCTGATGCTGGTGGTCCCGATCATCGGCACCGACATAAAGGGGGCCCGGCGCTGGATCAGCCTGGCCGGCCTGTCGCTGCAGCCGTCGGAGTTCATCAAGCCCTGCTTCGCGGTGGTCGCGGCCTGGGCCTTCTCCGAGGCGCGCAAGGGTGCCGGCGTCACCGCCTATGCCATCTCGATCGTGCTGTTCGCGATCGTGGTCGGCCTGCTGCTGATGCAGCCCGACCTGGGCATGGCCGTGGTCGTGACGGCGGTGTGGTTCACCCAGTTCTTCCTGGCCGGCCTGCCCATGGTGCTGGTCGCCGCCGGCAGCGTGCTGGGCGGCGTCGGCCTGGTCGCGGCCTATTTCACGTTCAGCCACGTCGCCAGCCGCATCAACCGCTTCTTCGATCCCTCGTCGGGCGACGGCTACCAGGTCGAGCAGGCCATGCATGCCTTCACCCATGGCGGCCTGTGGGGCCGCGGGCCCGGTGAAGGCACGGTCAAGATGCTGATCCCCGACGCCCACGCCGACTTCATCTTCGCAGTCGCGGCCGAGGAGTTCGGCCTCGCCACCTGCCTGGTTATCGTCTTCCTGTTCGCCTTCGTGATGCTGCGCGGGTTCAGCCGCCTGCTGTCCGAAAGCAACCTGTTCGTCCTGATGGCCGGCACCGGCCTGCTGACCCAGTTCGGCCTGCAGGCCGTGATCAACATGGCCTCGACCCTGCACCTGATGCCGACCAAGGGCATGACCCTGCCCTTCATCAGCTATGGCGGCTCGTCGCTGGTGGCGCTGGCCCTCGGCATGGGCATGGCCCTGGCGCTCACGCGCAAGCGCTACGGCGCGGGGGACGAGCTGTGACCGGGCCGCTGATCCTGCTCGCCGCCGGCGGCACCGGCGGCCATCTGTTCCCGGCCGAGGCCCTGGCCGTGGCGCTGCTGGCCCGCGACTGCCGGGTCGCCCTGGTCACCGACCGCCGCGGCGCCGGCTTCGGCGGCCTGGCCGAGGTGCCGGTCCATCGGGTCCAGGCCGCCAGCGTCGGCGGCGGCCTCGGCCGCCGGGTCCTGGCGCTCGGCCGCATCGGCCTTGGCTTGCTACAGGCGCGCCGCCTGCTGGACCGCCTCAAGCCGGCCGCCGTGGTCGGCTTCGGCGGCTATCCGTCGGTGCCGACCCTGCTGGCGGCGGCCCTGGCCCGCCTGCCGACCGTGCTCCATGAGCAGAACTCGGTGCTGGGCCGCGCCAACCGGGTGCTGGCGCCGCGCGCCCGCGCCATCGCCACCTCGTTCGCCGAGACCCTGGGTCTCAAGCCCGCCGACCGCCGCCGCGCTGTTGTGGTCGGCAATCCGGTGCGGCCGGCGATCCTGGCGCTGGCGGCGCGCGACTACCAGGCCCCCGCGGCGGCGGCGCCGCTACGCCTGCTGGTCACCGGCGGCAGCCAGGGCGCGCGCGTCTTCGCCGACGTCGTGCCGGCCGCCGTGGCGGCTCTGCCCGCGCCGCTGCGCGCCCGGCTGACCGTCGACCAGCAATGCCGGCCGGAAGATCTGGAGCGGACGCGAACCGCCTATGCCGAGGCTGGCGTGACGGCTGAGCTGGCGGCCTTCTTCCCCGACATGCCCGACCGCCTCGGCCGCGCCCATCTGGCGATCTGCCGGGCCGGCGCCTCGACCCTGGCCGAGCTGTGCGTCGCCGCGCTGCCGGCCCTGCTGGTGCCGCTGCCGTCGGCCATGGACGACCACCAGACCACCAACGCCCGCAGTTTGGAGCGCGCCGGCGGCGCCTGGGTCGTGCCGCAGCCGGACTTCCAGCCGCCGGCCCTGGCGCAGCACCTCGCCACCCTGCTCGGCGGCGGCGGCCGCCTCGCCGAGGCCGCCCGGGCGGCACGGAGCGCGGCCCATCCCGACGCCGCCGAGCGCTTGGCCGCGCTCGTGCTCGATCAGATCCCGGACATGAGGGCTGCCGCATGAGGGCGCTCCCGCTCACCATCGGCACCATCCACTTCGTGGGCATCGGCGGCATCGGCATGTCCGGCATCGCCGAGATCCTGCGCAACCTGGGCTACAGCGTGCGCGGCTCGGACCTGGCCGACAGCGCCAACGTCCATCGCCTGCGCAGCCTGGGCATCCCGGTCGAAATCGGCCACAAAGCCGAGAACCTGGGCGACGCCACGGTGGTCGTGGTGTCGTCGGCGGTCAAGGCCGACAACCCCGAGGTGGTGGTCGCCCGCCAGCGCCTGATCCCGGTGGTCCGCCGGGCCGAGATGCTGGGCGAACTGATGCGCCTGAAATGGGCGATCGCGATCGGCGGCACCCACGGCAAGACCACCACGACCTCGATGGTCGCGGCGATGCTGGACGCCGCCGACTTCGACCCGACCGTGATCAACGGCGGCATCATCAACGCCTACGGCACCAACGCGCGGCTCGGCGCCGGCGAGTGGATGGTGGTCGAGGCCGACGAGAGCGACGGCACCTTCGTCAAGCTGCCGG